>JAYQOO010000025.1:0-38221 GCA_038144855.1 Acidimicrobiia bacterium
CGGCAGCTCGTCGAAGTCTGGTTCACGCAGCCGACGCTGGTCGGCCGCACGATTCTGCAGGGCCGCTACGTCATCGAGCACGATCATCTTCATCGCGCTCGGATCGGTGCTGATGCAGTACCAGTGGATCGTCTGGGTGTTCGGAGGTTTCCTGCTGCTGACCGGCGCCAAGATGCTGGTGACGCCCGATCGGCAGATGGATCCGGAGCGCAACCCGGCGCTGCGCCTGTTCCGCAGGCTGATGCCGATCACGCCTCGCCTCCACGGACAGTCGTTCCTGGTGAAGCTCGACGGGCGCTGGCACGCCACGCCGCTGCTGGTGGCGCTGGTGTTTCTCGAGATGAGCGCCGTCATCTTCGCGGTCGATTCGGTGCCGGCGATCTTCGCGTTGACCAAGGAGCCGCTGATCGTCTTCACGTCGAACGTGTTCGCGATTCTGGGGCTGCGCGCGATGTACTTCCTGCTGGCCGGCGCGGTGGATCGCTTCTACATGCTGAAGTACTCGCTGGCGCTGATCCTGATCTTCGTCGGCCTCAAGATGGTGTGGCTCAACGAGCTGTTCGGCGGCAAGTTCCCGATCGAATGGTCGCTCGGGATCATCGGCGGCCTGCTGGCGTTGGCCGTCACCGGATCGCTGGTCCGGCCGCGCGCCTAACTGAGCGGCGCCGGGAACAGCCATTCGAGCATCGGCCCGACCCGCGCCGACCAGGCCTGTTCGGAGTGGGTCGCGCCCTCGTATTCGGCGTAATGCAACTCGACGCCGGGCGCGAAACCGAGGCCAACGAGCGCCGCTTTCAACGAGCGCGCGTCGTCGAGCCCTTTGCGGCCCTCGCCCGTGCCCATGTCCACCCAGAGTCGCAGGTTCGGCTTCGAGCGCGCCTGGCGGATGGTCTTCAGGATCGCCTTGTGATCCCACCAGACTGACGGCGACAAGGCGGCGATCCGGGTAAAGACCGATGGATGGCTGAATCCCAGGTGCAACGAGACAAGGCCGCCGAGCGAAGAGCCGCCGATCCCGGTGTGCTGCGCCTCGGGCTTCGTGCGATACGTGCGGTCGATGAGCGGCTTGAGTTCCTCGATGATCATCCGCCCATAGTCGTCGGCATGGCCGCCACCGAGCTTCTTGTCGCCGGTGGGTGTGTATTCATCGAGTCGCGACTCGCCGGTGTTGTAAATGCCGACAATGATCAGCGGCTCAATCCGTCCGGATGCGATCAAGGCCGACGCCGTCTCGCCAACCTGCCAGTACTCGCCCTTCTGGAACGCCGTATCCGGATCGAACAGGTTCTGGCCGTCGTGCATGTAGAGCACCGGATAGCGCGCCGCGCCCGCGTGGTAGCCGGGCGGCAGCCACACCAGCACGTCCCGATCGTGTTCGAGAAACGCCGAGTGAAATGCGTCGAGACGCTGGATCTGGCTGTCAGGCAAGTGCATCTGCGGCCAGAACAGTATAGGCTTCGGTAGCGCCCGGCCGGAGGCGAGGCACACCCAACGCACAGCCGGAGGCTGGGCAAGGCTATATATGGTCCGCGACCACCACAAATGGTTCTCCCGCTCGCTCAATCGCGACATGGAGATGCTCGTGTTCGGGCACGGCGGCCCCGCCATGATCGTTTTCCCGACGTCGATGGGCGCATTCTTCGAGTACGAGGATCGCGGCATGATCGGCGCGCTGGCCGACAAGCTCAAGCACGGGCACCTGCGGCTGTTCTGCCTGTCGTCGGTCGACAGCGAGAGCTGGTACTGCAAGAAGATCCACCCGCGCCATCGCGTCGAGCGACACCTTCACTACGAAGATTACGTGCTCAACGAAGTCGTGCCGCTGATCCGCCACCTGACGCGCGCCGATGGGATCGGCGTCACCGGCTGCAGCTTCGGCGCGTACCACGCCATGACGCTCGCACTGCGCAATCCATATACGTTCACGTGGTGCGTCACCATGGGCGGCGCGTTTGACGTCACGCAGTTCCTTGACGGTTACTTCGATGAGGACTGCTACTTCCTGAATCCGCCCTCATTCCTGCCGAACCTCGAAGACCCGTATTACCTGGATCAGTTCCGCCGTAACAAGTGGGTGCTGGTGACCGGCGACCACGACATCTGCCGGGCGCCCAACGAGCAGTTCTCTGCGTTATTGAGCGCCAAGCGGATCCACCACAGCCTGCATATCTGGAACGACTCCAAGCACGACTGGCCGTTCTGGCTGCCGATGGCCCAGGCCTACCTGCCCTAGACAGACCGGCTGCCAGGGGCAGACCGCGCGCCGCCGACCCGGCCGACGGCATATGATGCCCCCGAGATGAAGAAGATTGGCGTCCTCTTCGGCATGGAGAACACGTTCCCCGGTGCGCTCGTCGAGCGCATCAACGGGATGAACGCACCGGGCATTACGGCGGAGTTCGTCCGCATCGACGGCGTCCGCATGGCCGAACCCTGCGGCTACGACGTGATCGTCGACCGCATCTCGCACGACATTCCGTTCTATCGCGCGTGGCTGAAGAATTCGGCGCTGTGCGGCGCCAAGATCATCAACAACCCGTTCTGGTGGAGCGCCGACGACAAGTTCTTCAACTACGCGCTGGCCACCAAGCTCGGCGTGGCCATTCCGCAGACCGTGCTGCTGCCGCACAAGGAACATCCGACCGGCACGACCGAGCGGTCGATGCGCAACCTGCATTACCCGCTCGATTGGGACGCGATCTTCGAGTACGTCGGCTTCCCCGCGTTCCTGAAACCGTTTGACGGCGGTGGCTGGCGCGACGTCTACAAGGTCAACAACCGCGAAGAGTTCTTCAACGCCTACGACCAGACGCGCACCCTGTGCATGACGCTGCAACGCGGCGTGAACTTCAAGGAATACTTCCGTTGCTACGTCGTCGGGCAGGACAACGTCCACATCATGCCCTACGATCCGCGCGCGCCGTTCCACGAACGCTACGTGCTGAATCCGCCGGAGTACCCCAAGGGCCTGCTGGATCGAGTGCGCCGAGACGCACAGACGTTGTGCAAGGCGCTCGGCTACGACCTCAACACGGTTGAGTTCGCGTGTGAAGACGGTATCCCCTACGCCATCGACTTCATGAATCCCGCGCCTGATGCCGACTTGCATTCGGTCGGTCAGGAGAACTTCGACTGGATCGTCAACGCGGTCGCGGAGCTCGCGGTGAAGAAGGCCACGGAGCCGCCGGCGCCCATGACCTATCGCTGGGACTCGCTCCTCCGAGGCTAACGATGTCCTTTCTGGCTACTGGCTACCGGCTACTGGCTACGAAATGAAACCATCATTCACGATCGGGATCGAAGAGGAATACCAGACGATCGACCCCGTCTCGTTCGACCTGCGCTCGCACATCAACGCCGAGATCATCTCCAAGGGCAAGCGGCAGCTCGATGAGCGCATCAAGGCGGAGATGCACCAGTCGGTGGTCGAAGTCGGCACCGGCGTCTGTCGCAACATGAAAGAGGCGCGCGCCGACATCATCAACCTGCGCCGCGCGATGGTGAAGCTCGCAAAAGAGAACGGGCTGCTGCTCTGCGCCGGCGCCACGCACCCATTCGCCGACTGGCGCGAGCAAGACATTTATCCGGACGAACGCTACCTGCAGGTGGTCGAGGACATGCAGCTCGTCGCCCGGTCGAACCTGATCTTCGGCCTGCATGTCCACGTCGGCATCGAGGATCGAGAGGTCGGCATCCACCTGATGAACCAGGTGCGCTACTTCCTGCCGCATCTGCTGGCGCTGTCGGCGAATTCTCCGTTCTGGATCGGCGACAACACCGGGCTGAAGTCGTATCGCTGCAAGGTGTTCGACAAGTTCCCACGCACCAACATTCCCGACACCTTCAGCAGCTGGGCCGATTACGAAAGCCTGGTCAACCTGCTGGTCAAGACCAACTGCATGGACAACGCCAAGAAGATCTGGTGGGACGTGCGCCCGCATCCGTTCTTCTCGACGGTCGAAGTCAGGATCTGCGACATCCCGATGCGCGCTGACGAGTCGCTGGCCATCGCCGCGCTCATCCAGGCGACGATGGCCAAGCTCTACAAGCTGCATTCACGCAACCAGGGCTTCCGGATGTACAGCCGCGCGCTGATCATGGAGAACAAGTGGCGCGCCGCGCGCTACGGCCTCGCCGGCAAGCTGATCGATTTCGGCCAGGAAACGGAAGTCGACGCGCGCGAGCTGATGCTCGAATACCTCGACTTCGTCGACGACGTCCTCGACGAGCTGGATAGCCGGTCCGAGGTCGAATACATCCGCACCATCCTGGAACGCGGCAACGGCGCCGAGCGCCAGCTGAAGGTGTTCGACGAGACTCAAGATTTCAAGAAAGTCGTCGAATACATGGTCGCGGAAACCCAGGCCGGACTCTAGTCAGGCCGACAGGCGAACGGGCCAACAGGCCAACACGGGATACAATTTCTACGATGTTGACGACCTACGACAACGAGCTCGCCCCGGGCGCAAGAAATGCTATCCGCGTCTGCCTCAACGTGCAGCCGACCGAGCGCGTGACCGTGATCGCCGACCGCGAATGCGCCGACATTGCCGCGAGTCTCGTCCACGAGATCGAGCAGGTGGGCGCGCCCTACAATGCGTTCATCCTCGAAGACGTCGCGCAGCGGCCGCTGGTCAACCTGCCGCCGGTGATCGCCGAAGACATGGAAAAGAGCCAGATCAGCATCCTGGCGGTCCACGTGCAGCGCAACGAACTCGGCTCACGCATGCAGCTCACCGACATCGTCAATCGCCGGCGGATGCGCCATGGTCACATGGTCAACATCAACCGCCAGATGATGCTCGAAGGTATGCGCGCCGATTTTCAGAAGGTCGATCGCCTCAGCTCGAAGGTCATCGACATCGTGCGCCACGCCCGGGTAGTGCGTGCCACCACTCACGGCGGCAGCAACTTCACCGCCACGCTGAGCCCGAATTACAAGTGGTTGAAGACAAGCGGCCTGATCAGCCCCGACAAGTGGGGCAACCTGCCCGGCGGAGAAGTGTTCACCACGCCCGAGAACGTCGACGGCACCCTGGTGATCGACGGCGTGGTGGGCGATTACCTGTGCGAGAAGTATCACAGCCTCGCAGGATCGCCGCTGACGCTGCGCGTCAAGGACAACCGCCTCGTCGAGTGCTTCAGCGAGAACAAGGAACTCGAGAACGACTTCTGGAAGTACACCCACACCGACGCCAACTCGGATCGCGTGGGTGAATTTGCCATCGGCACCAACATCGAACTGAAGGAAGTGATCGGTCACATCCTGCAGGACGAGAAGTTTCCGGGCATCCACATTGCGTTCGGCGATCCGTACGGCCAGCACACCGGCGCCGACTGGAAGTCGACCACGCACATTGACGTGGTGGCCACGCGCTTCAACATCTGGGTCGATGATCGCCAGATCATGGCCGACGGCAAGTTCTTGATCGATTGATCAGAGCGCTCCGCGAACGGTTCAACGCCTCGTGGACCGAGGCGAAGTATCAGGATCTCATCAGGCGGCTCGAGCTGCGCACTGGCGCAACGCTCGGATTACCGATCAGCGAGTCGCCCTGCTTCTTTCCCAAGTCGTTGATGACGGCGCTGGCCGACACCGGGCTCGCGCTGGTCGACCAGCTTCTCGACAACCCGGACACGATGAACGCTGCCAACGCGGTCGTTCCGTTCCGCTACCGGGGAGACTCTGCTGAGGCGATCCCGACGTTCGCGCAGGTGGACTTCGGCCTGGTCCGCGATGCTGACGGCGTCATCAAGCCGAAGCTCGTCGAGCTGCAGGCGTTTGCGTCGCTCTACGGGTTTCAACAGGCGATGGCGGAGGAGTATCAAGCCGCATTCGGATTGCCTTCAACGCTGACGCCGTTTCTTGGCGGCCTGAACGCCGCGACCTACCACGATCTGCTCACGCGCACGCTTGTTGGCGACCACGATCCGAACGAAGTGGTGCTGATTGAGATCAGGCCACGCGAGCAGAAGACATGGCCGGACTTCGTCGTCACCGAGCAGATGTGGGGCGTGCGCGCCATCGACACCAACGACGTCCTGCGCGAGGGGCGGCGGCTGTACTACCGTCGTGACGGCAGGCTCACGCAGATCCGCCGCATCTACAATCGCGTCATTCCCGACGAGCTCGAGCGGAAGAAGATCCAGCTGCCGTTTGGATACGGCGATCAGCTCGAGGTCGAGTGGGCGGGCCATCCGGCGTGGTACTTCCGGATGAGCAAGTTTTCGATTCCATTCCTTCGGCACGAGTCGGTGCCGGACACGCGCTTCCTCGACAACATCGAGACGCTGCCGGCGGATCGCGATCGCTACCTGTTGAAGCCGTTGTTCTCGTTTGCCGGCGGCGGCATCATCTTCTCGCCGACCGATGCGCAGATTGCCGCAATCCCGCAGAGCGAGCGCAAGAACTACATCCTGCAGGAACGCATCAACTTCACGCCGGTGATCGATACGCCCGAGGGGCCGACGCAGGCCGAGATCCGCATCATGTACGTCCGCGACGGCGCGCGCCTCCGTCCGGTACTGCCGCTTCTACGGATGGGACGCGGCAAGATGATGGGAGTCGACCACAACAAGGGGCTGCGCTGGGTCGGTGCCTCGGTCGGGTTGATCGAATCCTGATCGGGATTTCGCGGCTAGTCGTGAACGTCGATCAACACCTTCAGTTGACTGGCCGCCGCCGCCAACGCCTCAGGTCCACGCGACAGCTCGAATCGGCTGGAAATCAGCGGAGCCACCGACACGCCGCCTGATGCGAGCAGCGCCAGGGCCTGATCGAAAGGCCCGCAGCGCGAGCCCACAACCGTCACCTCGTCGACGACCACGGGCGCGAGCGCCAGCGTCTGGGACCCGGCGACGGTGGTTTTCAATACGACCGTGCCCCGCGGGCGCACCAGCCTCAGGGCCGTCGTCAAGCCGCTGTCGGACCCGGTGGCGTCGACCACAATGTCGGCTTCGGCGTCTGCGCCGATCTCTGACAGCAAGGCCGTTCGAATGCCTTGCGCGTTCAGCAGGCCGAGTTTCGACGCGTGCTTGCCGACCACAAGTAGATGGTCCGTCAGCCTGGCGAGGACCTGGGCACACAGGTTGCCGAGACGGCCGTCGCCAACACGATCACGCGCTCATCGCGACGCACGCTGATCTGTGCCGGAATCTGCAACGCGGCGGCGAGCGGCTCCGTGAAGACCGCCTCGTCGTTCGAGATCGTGTCCGGCACAACGTGGAGATTCCGCTGGGGTACCGCCACGTAATCCGCAAACGCGCCGTCGTGATTCAGGATGCCAATGACCGATCGATTGGGACAATGCGACGGACGACCGGCGGCGCAGGTACTGCATCGCCAGCAACTGCAGTTGATCTCGCCGACGACCCGACGACCCTGGTACGGCCCCGATTGCGCAATGCCGACAAACTCGTGGCCGAGCACACCCTGGAACCGCTTGTAGCCGCGAATCAATTCGAGATCGGTGGCACAGACGCCGGCGTGCAATACGCGCACGAGTGTTTCGCCTTCACCAAGCACCGGCATCGGAGCGGCGTCGTGCAGCGCGACCCCGCCCGCCCCAAGGACTAAGGCGCGCATCAGGTGTTCACCATCGGCGTTTGCGCCTGCTGCCCGCGGTCCAGGCGCAGCACGCGATCGGCAATCGCCTGGAGTTCCTGGAGGTCGTGTGTGACATAGACCAGCGGCACGTGCAGTTGCTTTCGAATGCGCAGGATGTACGGCAGGATCACGTCGCGACGATCGCGGTCGACGCCGGCCAACGGCTCGTCAAGAAGCAGGATCGACGGCCGTGTCATGAGCGCACGCGCGATGGCCACGCGCTGCTTCTCTCCCCCGGACAGCATCTTGACGCGGCGATCGAGCAGCGGCTGAAGATCGAGGATCGACACCAGCGCGTCGAAGTCCCGGCCGGCCTCGCCCGTCCGGCCAGCCCGACCTGTCCCGTAGTCGATGTTGCCCTGCACATTCAGGTTGGGAAACAGCAACGAATCCTGTGGCACATAGCCAATGTGGCGCTCCCGCGCGGGCAGGTTGATGCCGTTCTCAGAACTAAACAACGTCCGCTCACCGATCCTGATCACACCCCGGTCGGGTGTGCGAATGCCGGCGATGGATTCAAGCAGCGACGTCTTGCCGCTCCCCGAGGGACCAAAAACGCCGAGGACTTCGACGGACGATGACTCACAGACGTTGAGCGTGAACGCTCCCTGGCGCAGCGTGATGTCGATGGCGACCGTGATCATGCCGGACCTCGCTGGTCGAGCAGCCGGTTCGACAGGTAGATCGCGCCAAATGCGAGCGCCGCGGAAATAGCGAGCAGCACCCACGCATCTTCTTCGCGACCGATCTCGACAAGGGTATAGATGCCAACCGCGAGCGTCCGCGTCTGCCCCGGAATCGCTCCCGCGATCATGATCGTCGCGCCGAATTCACCAAGCGCGCGAGAGAATCCAAGCACGGCACCGGCGGCGATTCCTCGCGCTGCGAGAGGCAACGTGACCGTCCGCAGGATGCGAAGCGGCGTGGCTCCCAGCGTCGCAGCGAGGTCCTCGTAGCGACGGTCGACCTGCTCGATGCCGGCACGCACGCTGCGGACCACCAGCGGGAAGCTGATCACCATCATGGCGATGACGACCGCCTTCCAGGTGAAGATGATCTCGACGCCGGCCGCGTCGAGGGCCTGGCCGACGGGGCTGCGCCTGCCGAACAGCCACAGCAACAGCAGGCCGGTGGCGACCGGCGGCAGGACGAGCGGCAACGACACGACCGTCTCGAGCAGCGTCTTCCCCACGAAGCGTCGGCGGGCCAGAAGCCAACCAACCGCGATGGCCGGCGGCAGCACCAGCACCGTCGCCAGCGATGCCATCAGCACCGTGAACCGCGCGATGGCCAACGTCTCCCCGCTCACGGCCTGCCAAAGCCTTTCTTGTCAAAGACCGCGCGCGCGGCAGGGCCCTTCAGAAATTCAAGAAACTTCCTGGCCTCAGCTTCGGTTGGCCCCTTGATGACCGAGACCGGATAGGTCACGTCGAGGTACGGGTGCTCTTTCGCCGGCACGGTGGCAATCACGCGGACGGCCGCCGTCATCGCGTCGGTGCGATACACGATGCCGGCATCAACCCGTCCAGCCTGAACTGCCATCAGGACGGCTCTGACGGTTGGAAACGGGACGACCTTCGGCGAGACACGCTCCCAGACCTGCTGCCCTTCGAGCCATCTGCGCCCGTACACACCGGCGGGCACAGCGGCCGGCTCGCCCATGGCCAGGCGCCGGATGCTGCCGTCCATGACTTGCGCCGCGGTCGTGGTGGAGTCCCTCGGGGCGACGAGCGCCAGTTCGTTGGTGAGCAGCGTGGTCTTGGTTCCGATCACAATGCGACCGGCCTTCTCGACCGCATCCATCTGGGCCGCGTCGGCGCTGAGGAACAAACTTGCGGGGGCGCCTTCGATGATCTGGCGCGCCAGCGCATTTGACCCGCCCGCGTTGACGGAGACCGTCACGCCCGTGGCCGCGCGATACAGGCGCGCGATCTCGTCGAGCGCGTCAGACACGCTTGCTGCGACCGATACGACCAGGCCTGGAGGCTGCGCTGCGACGGGCGTGCTGAGCGCCGCGAGCACTGCCATGAAGACGCACAGCCGCTGCAACGTCTGTCGACTCACCAGCGTCTCACTGACTCTGGCGAGCGCGCAATCATCACTTCGGTGGACTTGACGATGGCCAGAGCATCATCTCCACGGCGCAACTTCAAGGCCTGGACTGCGTCAGCGGTGATCACCGCGGTCAACGTTTGATCGCCTACGCGAAGCCGGACCTGCGCGAGCAAACCGTCGACCCGCACCTCTTCGACGAAGCCCTGCAGGCGATTGCGCGCGCTCAACCCAGCGATGGTGTCGTCGGTGTAGGCCGGCTTCGAGCGCGACTTTGACTCGGGATTCGCGTGGGCGATCAGCCGGTCGATCTCGGCCTCGGCAACGCGATGGTGCCCCCCTCCCGTCAGCGTGGTGCGCACCTTCCCGGTGGCGATCCAGCGCTTCAAGGTCGAGTAACTGACGCCAAGTCGAGACGCCGCCGACCGTACGGTGATCAGAGCCATGCGACGCATGGTACATCACGCGTGGCCACATATCGCTTCAAGTCGAATTTTTTATCGATTCATATTGCATCATTTTGCATCGAGTTTGGCTTGGGCGCCTTGGCCGCCTACGGTAGGATTTCCCCACCATGATGCGATCCCTCTTCGTTGCCGGCGTGCTCACGTTGGCCGGCACCGCTGCCACCGCGCAGCAGACCACCAACCCCTTTGCGGCGCCCATCGAGGGCGCGGCCGGCGTCATCGCGGTCAAGTTCGCCGAGTTCGCGACGATCCCGAACACGCCAAACGGAGAGGCCCCGCGCATGATGCACCTCGTCGACGAGCCGGGCACCAGGCGGTTGTTCGTGGCCACGATGACGGGGCCGATCTTCGGCGTGAGCCACGACGGCAAGACCGTCACGGAGTACGTGGACGTGAACGCTGCGGCGTGGAACATCGGCGTGCAGTCGCAGGGATCAGAGCGCGGCCTGCAGAGCATCGTGTTCCATCCGCAGTTCAGCGTCCGGGGCACGCCTGGCTACGGCAAGTTCTACACGTATTCGGACACCACCAACGTCACGGCCACGCCT
Source organism: Acidimicrobiia bacterium (assembly GCA_038144855.1). GTDB lineage: Bacteria > Acidobacteriota > Vicinamibacteria > Vicinamibacterales > UBA2999 > 12-FULL-67-14b. The sequence goes on from JAYQOO010000025.1 coordinate 10,674, forward strand.
GATTTCACGTCGCTGCCGGAGGCCAAGCGCACGCACGACACCGTGCTGCTCGAGTGGACGGCGAAGAATCCGGCAGCCCCGGCCTACGACGGTGGCGCACCGAGGGAAGTGTTCCGCGCGGCGCAGCCGTTTGCCAATCACAACGCCGGCGAGATCGCGTTCAACCTGCTCGCCAAGCCAGGCACGCCGGAATTCGGCCTGCTCTACATCGGCTTTGCCGACGGCGGCAGCGGCGGCGACCCGATGAATCTCGCGCAGAACCTCGGCTCAGTCTTCGGGAAGATCCTGCGCATCGATCCGCTCGGCACCGACGCCAAGAACGGCAAGTACGGCATCCCGAAGAGCAATCCCTTTGTGGGCAAACCCGGGGCCCTGGGAGAGATCTACGCGTATGGCATGCGGAATCCGCAACGCTTCTCATGGGACAGCAAGGACCGCAAGATGTATGTGGCCGACATCGGCCAGAACATTGTTGAAGAGATCAGCCCGGTCACCGCCGGCGCCAATCTTGGCTGGAACAAGTGGGAAGGCAGCTACAAGTACGTCAATCGCCAGGTCGACACCGCGGAGCCGCGGTCCGAAGCCGGCATGACCTGGCCGGTCGCTGAGTACGATCACACCGATCCGCTTGTCACACGTGCCGCCATCACCGGCGTCTACGTGTACCGCGACGGGAACGTCAAACAGCTCCGCAACCTCTTGATCTTCGGTGACAATCCAAGCGGTGAAATCTTCTACCTCAACGCCGACAAGCTGCCCAACGGCGGACAGGATCAGCTGCGCCGGATCCTGTTTGACGACAAGGGCACACACAAGACGTTGCTGCAGTTGATTCGCGAGAAGAACGCCGCGCAGGGCAAGCCCGCCGCACCACGCGCGGATCTGCGACTGGGCCGCGGCGCCAACAATCAGATCTTTGTGATGAACAAGCGCGACGGTGTGATTCGGGTACTAACGCCCTAGGCCAACAGGCGAACAGGCGAACAGGAGATTTGGGGAATCAATGATGAAACGTTTTGTGTTTGCAGTTGGGGGCGCGCTCGTGATGGCGGCGTCTATTCACGCACAGCAGCCGGCGGGCCAGGCTCCGGCACAGCCGCAGCCGTACCAGTTGGGGAATCCGCTTGGCTTGCCGATCAACCCGACGCCCGATGGCAAGTTCACGCCGATGTCGAGCAACGTCAAGGTTTACGGCGCGATCTACTCAGCAGAGAGCTGCTCCTATGATCCTGATCGTGGTGTGATCGTGGTGCCGAACCGTGGCGTGCCGCAGAACGTCCAGGCGAACAATGCGTGGATCTCGTTCCTCAATCACGACGGCTCGGTCCACACCGCACGCTGGCTTGGCATTGCCAACCCCGGCGCGCAGCGCGACAACAGCAATCCGCCACTCGTGCTCAACGAGCCGCTCGGCAGCGACATCGTCAACGGCGTGCTCTACCTTGCCGATCGTGACGGCGGCACGGCGCAGGGCGTTCCGTCGGTGTCGGTGGTGCGCACCTTCAACATGAAGACCGGCATGCCGGTGAAGGAATACCGCGTGGAGAAGTCGACCGGCTTCAACGACCTCGCAATCGACAAGGCCGGCAACATCTACGGCACGGTCACGGGGCAGGGCGACGGCGCACAGGTGTGGAAGATCACGCCGGATGGCGCTGCATCGATCTTCCTGCAGGGCGCGCCTCTCGCGGCGCCGAACGGCATCGCCATGGACAACGCCGGCAACATCGTCGTCGTCAACATCGGCAACGCGGACGTGCTGACGTTCTCGCCTGAGGGCAAACTGGTCACGACCGAGAAGGCCGTGCAGGCCGGCAACGACGGCCTCGTGATCATGAAGGACGGCACAAAGTACGTCAGCAGCGTGGTGAACGGCGGCGTGTCGCGCATTCGTCCCGGCCAGGCGCCGGAACTGATCGCGCAGAACGTCCCGAGCGCAGCATCGATGTGCTACGACTCGGGCGCCAATCAGCTGGTGATTCCGATGAACGCCAACAACGCGCTGGCGTTCATCCCGTTGAAGTAGCGTCCGGCCTCAGCCCGGACTGTTCTCTTATTGCGGTCTGCGGAACAGGCCGACGTACACGGCCTTTCCGAGGATGTGGCCCTGGATTGCCTTCATGGCGTTGGCGCGCGTCTCGAACGCGTCGGTGGATGGCGGCAAATCGAGCTTCGTATCGAGCGCGTAGATCTCAAATGTGTAGTGGTGCACCGGCCCAGCGGCCGGGGGGCCCGGCCCACGCTAGACCCGCCCCCCGGGGCGGGTTTTGATTCTGGCGGCCGCGCGCTTCTCGCCCTTCGGCACACCCTCGGGCAATCCGGTCGCCGTCGCGGGGATGTTCCACACCAGCCAATGCACCTGTGTATCGGTGGTCTTGTTCCGAGCCACATCGGGATCGAGCATGTGCAGCAGGAAGCTCACGGTCCCCGGCGGCGTGTTGGTCCAGTTGAGTGCGGGCGACACCTGCTCGCCGGCTTGCGTGTACTTCACCGGAATCGGATCCCCGTCAGGCCACGCTGGGGTCGTGAGGGTCATCGCCGGCCGCGGCGGTTGAGCTGGCGCGGCAGCGGGAGTCTGCGCCGCCGCGGAAGCGGCCGTGAAAACCAGTGCAGCTAGAGCAATTAGGCTTCTTCTCATGCGCCCAATTATCACCCGATCCCGATTAGAATCCGGCTCCAAGGAAGGTCCCATGCGTCGAATCCTCGTCGCCGTCGCTCTCGTCGTCTTGCCGGCCGCCATGGCCGCGCAACAGAACACCGTTGCCAACGATCGGCTGAACCTCGATCTCTATTGGGAGTACGAGACCGTCTCCGATCCGCAGCTGTCACCGGACGGCGCGCAGATCATCTACACGCGCGGTTGGATCGACAAGGTCAACGACCGGCGCGAGTCGTCCTTGTGGGTCATGAACGCCGACGGGAGCAAGAACCGCTTCCTGGTGCGTGGCAGCAACGCGCGCTGGTCGCCCAGCGGCGATCGCATCCTCTACACCGCGCAGGGTGAACCGCGCGGTTCGCAGATCTTCGTGCGCTACATGGATGCCGAAGGCGCGATCTCGCAGATCACGCATGTCACCGAGTTGCCCGCGACCGTCACCTGGTCGCCCGACGGACAGTCGATTGCGTTTGCGATGAAAGTCGAGAAAAAGAACGTGTGGTCGATCCGGATGCCCGAGCGGCCCGAAGGCGCCAAGTGGGTCGAGACGCCGCGGATCGTCGAACGCCTCGACTACCGCCAGGACGGCCAGGGCTTCAATGACGATGGCTTCCGTCACTTGTTCACGGTGCCGGCCACCGGCGGCACGCCGCGCCAGTTGACCAACGGCGACTGGGATCACAACGGCATCGAGTTCACGCCCGACGGCAAGCAGATTCTGTTCACGTCGCTGCGCGTGCCCGACGCGGAATACCAGTTCCGCGAATCGGAGATCTATTCGGTAAATGTCGACAGCGGCACGATCACACAGCTCACGCGCCGCAAGGGTCCGGATAGCAACCCGAAAGTGTCGCCCGACGGCAAGCTCGTGGTCTACAGCGGCATGGACGCCTCGCGAAACACCTGGACCGACAGCAAGCTGTATGTGATGAACATCGACGGCAGCAATCCGCGTCTCGTCTCGGGCGACTGGGATCGCTCGCCGCAGAACATGCAGTGGAAGGCCGACGGCACCGGCGTCTACTTCACCGCTCAGGACTCAGGCAGCCAGAACCTCTACGTGCTGCCCATGGCCGGCACCCGCTCGGATGTGGTCCAGCCCGTGACGAAGGGTACCTACATGCTCACCACCACGAGCGTGTCGAAGACCGGCAAGGCGGTTGGCGTGCTGACGTCGATGCAGACGCCGCCCGACATCGTCACGTATGACGTGGCCAGGCCAGAGCAGGTCAAGCAACTCACCGCCGTCAACGACGATATTCTCAAGGGCAAGAAGCTCGGCGCCGTGAAAGAGATGTGGTACACCGCGCCGGACGGCCTGAAGATCCAGGGCTGGTACATCACGCCGCCGGACTTCGACGCCGCGAAGAAGTATCCGATGCAGCTCCACATCCACGGTGGCCCGCACAGCATGTACGGCGTGGGCTTCAACTACGGTTGGCAGGAGATGGCCGCCAACGGCTACGTGGTGCTCTACACCAACCCGCGCGGCAGCACCGGTTACGGCAGCGAGTTCGGCAACAAGATCAACAACGCCTACCCCAGCATGGACTACGACGACCTGATGGCCGGCGTCGATGAACTCCTGAAGAAAGGCTTCGTTGACGAGCGCAACATGTTCGTGACCGGCTGCAGCGGCGGCGGCGTGTTGACGGCGTGGACGGTCGGCAAGACCAATCGCTTCGCGGCGGCTTCGGCCAACTGCCCGGTGATCGACTGGGTCAGCTTCGTTGGCACGACCGACGGCGCCGGTTGGTACAACAACTTCGCGAAGCTGCCGTGGGAAGATCCATCCGAGCACATCAAGCGCTCGCCGCTCACCTACGTCGGCAACGTCAAGACACCGACGATGTTGATGACGGGGGTCCAGGACCTGCGCACGCCGATGCCGCAGACCGAGCAGTTCTACAGCGCGTTGAAGCTGCTGAAGGTGCCAACCGCCATGATCCGCTTCAACAATGAATGGCATGGCACCACCAGCACGCCGTCGAACTTCGTGCGGACGCAGCTGTACCTGCGATACTGGTTCGACAAATACAAGAGAGGCGCGGCCGTGACGACCACAGCCGCTCCGCAACAGCAGTAAAGGACTTCATGCGACGCTTCTTTCTGACGCTTTCCCTTTCTTTCATCGCCGTCTCACTGGGCGCGCAGGCACCCGGCGTTGATCCGGCTACGATCGCGAAGATTCGCGGTGAAGCCATCACCAACTCTCAAGCCATGGAAACGCACTGGTGGCTGTCCGAGGCCATCGGACCGCGCGCGACCGGCACGCCCGGATACCAGGCCGGTGCGGACTGGGTGATGAAGAAGTTCACGGAATGGGGCATGACCAACGTCCACATCGAACGCTTCCCCTTCGGTCAGGGCTGGTCGATTGAACGCTTCTCCGCCCACCTGCTCACGCCGAATTCAACGCCGCTGATCGGCATGCCGCGGTGGTACTCGCCGTCGACGAAAGGCACCGTCACCTCAGACGTCGTCTACGTCAAGGCGTCGACCGAAGCCGAACTGGAAAAATACAAAGGCCAACTCGCCGGAAAGATTGTGGTGATGCAGCCGGCTCGACAGGTCCGCATGATCCAGGGCCGCGTCGTCCTCGAGATGAACGAAGCGGATTGGAAGGAAGCCATGGAACTGCCGGCGCCCCGGCCTGCGGGCGCAGCGCCTGGCGGTCCGGCCGCCGGCGGAGCAGGCGCCATGTCGCCGCAGCAGTTTGCGAATCTCGTGCAGCGATTCCTCGTCGCCGAGGGCGCGGCAGCCGTGCTCGATCGCGGCAGCGAAAGCGACATGTCGGCCGGCGGCAGCGATCTGTCGTGGCAGACACAACGCATCGACGGCGGCACGATCTTCCCGGGCAACGGTGGCAGCCGCGATCCGAAGGCGCCGCAGCAAGTGCCTTCGGCCACGCTGGCCGTCGAGCACTACAACCGGTTGATCCGCCTGCTCGACAAGGGTCAGACGGTGCGGATGGAATTGAACATCCAGACGAAGTTTCATCCCGAAACCGACGCCACCGGCAACGCCTTCAACATCATTGGCGACATTCCGGGCACCGATCTCGCCAACGAAGTGGTGATCATGGGCGCGCATTTCGACACCTATCCGTACGCGACCGGCGCCACCGACAACACGACGGGCTCGACGGCGATGATCGAGGCCGCTCGCGTCATCACGAAGCTCGGCCTGAAGCCCCGCCGCACGATTCGCATCGCGCTCTGGGCTGCCGAAGAACAGGGGCTGCTCGGGTCGCGTGAATACGTCGCGCGTCACTACTGGGACGCCAAGACCAATACGCCGAAGCCAGAGCACGCCAGCGTGCAGGCGTATTTCAACCTCGACAACGGCACCGGCCGCATCCGCGGCATCTGGGGCCAGAACAACACCGGCGCGATGAAGAGCTTCGAACAGTGGGGCGCGCCGCTGAAGGACCTCGGCTGGAGAAGCGTGAGCCCGCGCTCGGTTACGTCGACCGATCACGGCTCTTTTGAGAACGCCGGCCTTCCTGGCTTCCAGTTCATCCAGGAGCGGCTCGAGTACAACTCGCGGACGCATCACTCGAACATGGACAGCTACGATCACCTCCAGAAGGACGACGTGGTTCAGCAAGGTGCCGTCGCCGCGGTCTTCGCGTGGAATGCGGCGAACACCAGCGTGCGGCTGCCGCGTAAGCCGCTGCCAAAACCGGCCGGGCAGTAACATTTCCGTCGTCGCGCCCTGCGACGATTTTGCAAAGGCGTGTCCCGAAACGGGGCACGCCTTTCGCCGCAAGCTCATCTTTGCAGTTCGCGAAAACCCTTGGAACTCGCGCGTTTTGCGGCGCTGCCATCGGGGTACATTTCTTGCCCCGTCCTCGGCGCACGGAATTGCACGGTGGTTGACCGAGCGAGTCGGGCCTGCTACGATTTGACGGTCATGTCGTTCGTCCACCACGCGCATCATTGCCACGATCACCGTTCCTCGAACGGCCTGGCAGGTGTCTGCGCGTAAGACGAATCGGCCAGATTTCGATTCACGCAAAGGCCCGCTGGGAAACCAGCGGGCCTTTTGCTTTTGGGCGGGAATAATCCGTGTGCTGGAGGCTGCGGGCTGACAGCAGAAAGCTGATATGGACTTTGCAAAACTTGGTGGGCTCCTTCCGGCAGTCGTGCAGGACGAAACCAGCAACGAAGTGTTGATGGTGGGATTCATGAACGAAGAGGCGTGGGCGCGGACCCGCGAATCCGGATACGTCACCTTCTACAGCCGCACGCGCCAGAAGCTGTGGATGAAGGGCGAAACATCCGGCAACCGGCTGCTGGTCAGGCAGGTGCTGCTCGATTGCGATGAAGACACCGTGCTCTTCAAGGTGCGCCGCGAAGGCGACGGCAACGTCTGCCACCTCAACCGCGTCTCGTGTTTCTGCACCTACGTCGAAAACGCTGAAGCTGGAGAACGTCGATGAAGCTCCGTCTCGGTATCCCCAAAGGCTCCCTGCAAAACGCCACGATCCAGTTGTTCCAGCGCGCCGGCTACATGCTGCGCGTCGACTCCCGGTCCTACTTTCCGTCGATCGACGATCCGGAAATCGAATGCATGCTGATTCGCGCCCAGGAAATGGCGCGCTACGTCGCCGACGGTGTCCTCGATGCCGGCCTGACCGGACAGGACTGGATCGCCGAGCACGAGATCGGTCATCCGGAGAAGGCGCCGCTGGCGCGCATCTGCGACCTCGTCTATGCCAAACAAAGCTTCGGCAAGGTCCGGTGGGTGCTGGCCGCACCCGAGGACTCGCCGTTCAAGACCGTCGCCGATCTCAACGGCAAGCGCATCGCCACCGAACTGGTGCGCGTGACCAAGCACTACTTCACGACGCGTGGCATGGACGTCGACGTGGAGTTCTCTTGGGGCGCCACCGAGGTCAAGCCGCCGGTCCTGGCTGACGCAATCGTCGAGGCGACCGAGACCGGATCGACGCTGCGGGCCAATCGGCTGCGCATTCTCGAAACGATCATGGAGTCGAACACGCAGCTGATCGCCAACCAGGCCGCCATGGCCGACACGTTCAAGAAGACCAAGATCGAGAACATCGCGCTGCTATTGAGGGCGGCGATCGAGGCGCAGGGCCGGGTCGGCCTGATGCTGAACGCTAGGCGAGCGGACCTCGACACGTTGCTTGCGCTGCTGCCGGCGCTGCAGCGTCCGACGGTTTCGTCATTGAGCGATCCTGACTGGGTCGCGATCAATACCATCCTCGAAGAGAAAACCGTGCGCGACCTGATTCCCAAACTGAAGCTGGCCGGCGGGCAGGGCATCGTCGAGTACCCGCTCAACAAGATCGTGGTCTGAGGGTGAAGGCGATGAACGGTGAGCGGGGTGCACGTGAAGATCGTTGACGCCGGCAATCGTCGCGCGGTCGACCGATTGCTGTCGGCGACGCGCATCCGTGACCGGGTAACCGAGCAGAAGACGGCCGCAATCGTGGACGAAGTCCGCCGTGGCGGTGACGCGGCGCTCAAGCGTCTGGCGAAGAAGTTCGACGGCTTCAGTGGTCCGCTCGAAGTGCCGCGCAAGACGTGGGAGCGCGAAGCGCGAACACTGGCGCCGGCGGTACGCGCCGCCATTGCGACCGCAGCGAGGCACATTCGCTCGGTCTCGAAGCGACAAGTGCCCAAGGGCTGGCGGCACACCGTCGCGCCAGGCATCGTCGTGGAACAGCGGGTCGTCCCGCTGACGCGCGTGGGCTGCTACGTTCCGGCCGGCCGCTATCCCCTGCCGTCAACCGTGTTGATGACGGCCATCCTCGCGCGCTCGGCAGGCGTCGACGAGGTCATCGTCTGTTGTCCGAAACCCGATGCGGCGGTGTTTGCCGCAGCCCTCGAAGCGGGCGTCGATCGTATTTTCCGTGTCGGCGGCGCTCATGCGGTGGCCGCCATGGCCTACGGCACCAGGTCGATCCCCCGCGTCGACAAGATCGTCGGTCCCGGCAATCGCTGGGTGTCAGCGGCCAAGTCGCTGATCTCCGCGGACTGCGGCATTGATTTCTACGCCGGGCCCACCGAAATCCTGATCGTCACCTCTTCCGGTCCTGCCGACTGGATCGCCGCCGACCTGCTCGCGCAGGCCGAGCATGACCCTGACGCGCGCTCGGTGATGATTACCACCAATCGTCGATTGGCGGAGCGCGTCGCGGCAGAGGTCGAACGACAGATGCCGGCATCTGGGCCATCGGCGGAATCCATCGCCCGCCACGGCGGCATCATCGTCTGTCGCTCGCTTGGTGAAGCCGTCGATCTTGCAAATAACGCCGCTTCCGAACACGTCGTTGCGGGCAGTGAAGTGATTGCCCGCCGCATCGTGAACGGCGGTGCGCTGTTTGTCGGCGCGTGGACGGCCCAGGTGGCCGGCGACTACGCGATCGGATCGAATCACGTCCTGCCGACGGCCGGCGCCGCGCGCTATCGCGGTGGCCTGAATGCCGCCGACTTCGTCAAGCTCGTGTCAGTGCAGAGAGTGTCGAAGCGGGGCCTGGCGCGAATCGCCAGGACCATCACCACGCTGGCGCGGGCGGAGGGACTGGAATCGCACGCCCGATCAATCGAAGTGAGACAACGATGAGCACCATTCAAGGCATCCCGGATCTTGGGCCCGGACTGCGGCTGCATCTCAATGAAAACACCGGCGGCTGCTCGCCCCGGGTCGTCGACGCGGTTCGCGCGTTCGACGGCGCCGCGCTGGCGACTTATCCGGACTTCAGCGACGCCGTCCTGGAAACCGCGGCGTTCCTCGGCGTTGACCCGGATCGCATCGTCCTGACCAACGGGCTCGACGAGGGCATCCTGCTCGCGTCGATCGCGTTTCTCGGCACTCGCACGCCGGAAGCGCTGGTTGAGCTCGGCGCACCGCTCACCACCATGTCGGGCGCTGCCGAGATCCTGGTCGCGCAGCCGGCGTTTGAGCCGTACTTGCTCGGCGCACACGCCCTTGGAGCCCGCGTCGTTTCGGTGCCCGCCGGAAAGGACTACGCGTTCCCGCTCGAGGGCATGCTGCGCGCCATCACGCCGAACACGCGCATCGTCTACGTCAACAACCCGAACAATCCGAGCGGTCAGCCGATTGCGAAGGATGCGATTCGCCGCATCGCGCGTGAAGCCGGACATGCGGTGGTGTTCGTCGACGAGGCGTATCACGACTTCCTCGGCGAGAATTTTCTCGACGAAGCGGCCGAGTATCCGAACGTCCTCATCGGCCGCACGTTCTCAAAGGCGTTCGGCCTTGCCGGCATGCGTGTCGGCGTGATGATCGCGTCGCCAGCGCTGCTCACGCCGATACGCAAGTGCATGCCGCTGTTCAACCTGAACGTGGTTGCCGTCGCCGCCCTGCGCGCCGCTATCGCCGACCCATCATTCCGAACGTGGTACGTCGCACAGGCAGAGGAGTCGAAAGCGCTCGTCTACGCGGCGTGCGACCGGGCAGGACTGAAGTACTGGAAGAGCGCCGCCAACTTTGTGCTGATCGACGGCGGCACGCGGGCGCGACAGCTGATCGACGGCATGATTGCCGGCGGTGTCTTCGTGCGCGATCGAACCAAGGACCCCGCGACGCCGACCTGCTTCCGCCTGACCACCGGAGTGGTCGAACACACCCGCAAGGCAACGGACACACTGGAGGCCCTGTGCCGAGACGCGCGCTAATCGATCGACGGACCGCCGAGACGCAGATCAGGATCTCGCTGTCGCTCGACGGCAAGGGCAAGTTCGAGAACCAGACCGGCATCCGGTTCCTCGATCACATGCTCGACCTGGTCGCCCGCCACGGCGGGTTCGACCTGAAGGTGAAGGCAACCGGGGACCTCGACGTCGACCAGCACCACACCGTCGAGGACGTCGGCATAGCGCTGGGTGAAGCAGTGCTGGCCGCGGTCGGCAACAAGCGCGGCATCAACCGGGCCGGCTACTTCGTGATGCCGATGGACGAGACGCTGGCCGTCGCGGCGATCGACCTGAGCGGACGGCCTCATGCGGTCATCGACACCAAGGTCAACGTCCGCATCGTTGGCGACCTGCAAACCGAACTCGTGCATGACTTTTTCGATGGCTTCGCGATGGCTTCGCGCGCCAACGTGCATCTGAAGGTGATGTACGGCCGCTCCAACCATCACAAGATCGAAGCGTGCTTCAAGGCGTTCGCGCGTGCGCTCCGGGTCGCGTGTTCGAAGGACAAGCGCCTGTCGCGCACCTTGCCGAGCACGAAGGGCTTGCTGTGATTGCACTGGTTGACTATGGCGCCGGCAACCTGGCGTCGGTCCGCAAGGCCCTGGCCGCGATCGGCGCCAACGTGTGGACGCCGTCGGTCCCCGGCGAACTCGGCCGCGCCCACGGCATCATCGTGCCCGGCGTGGGCCACTTCGACTCCACCAAGTCCCTCACCAGCGACTGGCGGTCGGCGATCAAGACAATGGTGGACGATGGCACGCCGCTCCTGGGAATCTGCGTCGGCCTGCAGTGGCTGTTCGAGGGAAGCGACGAAGCACCTGGCATCGAGGGCCTCGGCGTCTTCAGCGGTCGATGTTTCAAGCTCGGGCACCCGGGTTCGCTCAAGGTTCCACATGTCGGATGGAACTCGCTGACGATGCCGCGACCAGCGCGGCTGATGAGCGGCGTCGCTGAACATTCGCAGGTGTATTTCACGCATTCATACGCCGCCCCGGTGATAGCCGACGCAGCAGCGGTGTGTGAATACGGCGTGTCATTCAGCGCCGCCGTCGAGCGCGACAACGTGTCGGCCGTGCAGTTCCACCCCGAAAAGTCCGGGGATGTCGGTCTGCAGATTCTCCAGAACTGGAGCAGCCGTGCTGTCTAAGCGCATCATCGCCTGCCTCGACGTCCGCGACGGCAAGGTCGTCAAGGGCGTGAACTTCGAAGGTCTTCGCGACGCGGGGGATCCGGCCGCGCTGGCGCGTCGCTACAACAGCGAGGGCATCGACGAAGTGGTGATTCTTGATGTCACCGCGACGATCGAAAGCCGCCAGGCACGGGCGCACACCATCCAGGCTGTCGCAAAGGAGATCTTCCTTCCGCTCTGCGTTGGCGGCGGCATTCGCGGTGAGGAGGATGCCGCGGCGGCGATCGAGGCAGGAGCCGACAAGGTCAGCCTCAACACCGCGGCGCTGTCGAACCCCGACTTGATCACGACGCTGGCGAATCGCTACGGCAGCCAGGCCGTCATTGTGGCGATCGACGCGAAAACGGTCGAGCCTTCCCCTGCGGCGTCCGGCTTTAGCCGGACTGTGCGGAATCGATATGCCGTGTACGCGCGCAGCGGCCAGGCGTCCGCGAATCGCGACGCCGTCGAATGGGCGCGAGAAGCAACCGATCGCGGCGCCGGGGAGATCCTGCTGACGTCGATCGATCGGGATGGAACCAAGTCCGGGTTCGATTGCGAGATGACCGCAGCAGTCTCAGACGCCGTCAATATTCCCGTGATCGCCTCCGGCGGCGCCGGCACATTCGATCACTTCGCGGACGTGTTCGGCCGCGGACGTGCCGATGCCGCGCTGGCGGCGTCGATCTTTCACTTCAACGAGAAGAGCGTAAGCGACCTGAAGCGTTTTCTCGCGGACAATAAGATTCCCGTTCGTTTGTAACTCTTATGCTGATTCCGTCGATCGACCTGCAGGGCGGCCGTGTCGTCCAACTCGTGCAAGGTGAGAAGCTCGCCATCGCCACCGATGATCTCGACGGGTGGATGGCTAGATTCTCGAAGTTCCCGAAAGTCCAGCTGATCGACCTTGATGCCGCGATGTCACGCGGCAACAACGACGAACTCGTGAAGCACATCGCCTCAAAGCTGCCGTGCCGGGTTGGCGGCGGCGTGCGCAGCGTACGCCGTGCCGAGGAGCTGATCGCCGCGGGCGCGCAAGCGGTGATCGCCGGGTCGGGATTGTTCCGACGATCAGCAGACGGCGACCTGGCGCAGATGATCGACCACGATTTTGCCGATGCGCTTGCCAAGACAATCGGCATGCATCGCGTGATTGTCGCCGTCGACTCTCGCGCGGGACGGGTGTGCATCCACGGCTGGAAGACCGTTCTCCCCCTGACCGCCGTGCAAGCGGTGCAGTTGCTCGAAGGCTACTGCGAGGAGTTCTTGTATACGCACGTCGACAAGGAAGGCCTGATGCAAGGCACCGACATGGCCGCCATCGAAGCGGTGGCCAAGGCAACGGAACGCAAGTTGACGGCAGCGGGCGGCATCACGACGCGTGAAGAGATCGATGCCCTTCACGCGAAGGGCATCGACTCGGTCGTTGGCATGGCTATCTACACAGGAAACCTGTCGCTCGACTAGCGCTTGTTCCTCCACATCCCGGCCGAGACCAGCATCCACGCCAGCATCAGGCACGAAAACGACACGTAGACCGTCACCAGTGATTCGGCGGTCCCGATCCAGATGATCCGCATGTCGCGAGGTGGCTCGATCCACAACCCGCGCAGCGTGTTGATCAACCCCAGACTCAATCCGTTGAGGCCCGCGAAGATCCCGGCCAGCGACAACGGACGCATCATCGCCAGTCGATGCTCCGTCGGCCGGAATAGATACATGCCGGCACCGATCAGCGGGAGGAAGCAGACCAGCATGCCGAACAACGCCGCCGGTCCCATTTGCCGCAACATTCCGAAGAAAGCCATCACGATCTCCTTTTCCCCGATATAACGCCGCATCGGCATGAACGTGACGGCTGTCACGATCCGGTGTCTAACGCGTTATGACAGGCATGAAGCGGGAAGCGGAGCTCGACCTGGTGGCGCGGGTGCGCGCCGGAGACAGCGCTGCGTTCGACGCCATCTATGCCGAATACAACACGCGCCTGTTCAACTTCCTGGCCCGCCTGTCACGTCGCCGTGAGATCGCCGAAGACCTGCTCGATGAGACGTGGCTGCGATTCGTCGATCGCGCGCCGAAACTGACGCCCGACACCAGGCTCGGGCCGTTCCTCTTCACCGTCGCGCGCAACCTCTACATCAGCTATTGCCGATCGCGGATGTTGGAGGACGCGCAGTCGGGGGAGGCAATCGGTCTCTGGCCCCTCGGCACACCACGCGTCTCTCCGTTCGATGCGACCGTGGCGAACGAGACAGGACGCAGGCTGGACGAAGCGATCGCGGCGCTGCCGGCTGCGCATCGAGAAGCACTGCTGCTCGTCGCCGTCGAAGGCTTGAAGCCGGCGGAGGCGGCGGCTGTCTGCGGGATCACTCCAGAGGCGATGCGCCAACGGCTGAGTCGTGCGCGCGCCGCGATCGCGCAACACCTGGAAAGCAGTGAAGACCCGCTGTGGCTGGGATTCAAGGCAGCAACGACATGAGCGAAGAACTTCCGCTGATCAGGCCAAATGACGGGCGAGGCGCACAGACCATTGCGCGGTGCCATGACCGCCTCGCGGCCCATCGCCGAAAACTGGAGCAAGACGCCCGGAAACCAACCCGGGCAGTCGTCGCAGAACGCTTCGTCCTCGTCGGTGTGTGTGCGGCTTATTTGGTCTCGATGGCTGGGGACCTCATCAAGGTGATCTCCCCCCGCTAGCGCTAAGATAGGGCTATGCGTTCCATAGCCGCGCTGGTGCTCGTTTTGGCCGTCGGCGTGTCCGGGCAGGAGATGATGCCCGGAACCGCTCGCCCGCTGCTCAAGGACATGCCCTCGACCACGAGTGGATACATCTGCCCGATGCATCCCAACGAAGTGAAGGCTGCGCCAGGCACCTGCAGCATTTGCGGCATGACGCTGGTTCCCGGCGATCCGATGGCAACCGCCGATTATTCGCTGACCATCGTGACCGAGCCGCGCGCACCCAAGGTCGGACAAAAGACCAGGTTTCGCATCACGGTGCAGCATCCGCTGACCGGTGAGCCGGTGAAGGAGTTTGCCGAGGTGCACGATCGCCTCTTCCACTTCTTCATCATCAGCCGTGACATGACGCAGTTCTTCCACGAGCATCCAACGCCCGAGAAGGATGGTTCATTCACGATCGAACACACCATCCCGACCGCGGGTCAATACATGTTGTTCAGCGACTTCATGCCGGTTGGCGGCGGCCCGCAGATGATCGCCACGCCGCTGGTGACCGCGAATTTCGAGGGCGACATCGCCGCGTCGGTGCCCAGCCTCAAGCCGGACGCGATGTCGAAGACGATCAACGGCGTCAAGGTCAACCTCGACATCGATCCCGCGAAAGTGATTGCGGGAGAAGAAGCCGACGTGCCGATCCACTTCGAAGACGAGAAGACCGGCCAGCCGGTGAAGGACCTGCAGCGTTACCTCGGCGCCTGGGGCCACGCGATGATGCTCAGCGACGACATGTCCGAACACGTGCACGCGCATCCGGAGGAGACGCTCGAGGGCACGACCACCACGGAAGGCGGCGGTCCCGACCTGGTGTTCCACGCGTTGTTCCCCAAGCCGGGCCACTACCGCATCTGGGTGCAGTTCCGGCGTAACAACGTGCTGTCGACGATCCCGTTTACGGTGCGCGTGCTGCGGGCCGGGGAAACCAGCGCCGCGCAGCACTAGGGCTGGGTGGTCTTGCTCCGCTCGGCGGGGCGCTCGGGCAGCGCCGTTAGCGTGACCGACGGACGCGCCGCCAGCGCCGCATCCGTATTGTTGTCGTAGTACGCCGTCATCGCAATGCGCGTGCCCGCGGGAAGCGTGGCAGCGTTCTTCAGGATGTAGGACACCGGCCACTCCGGACGGTAGTCGTTCACCCACAGCATCGGCTCAACGCTGCCATCCGGTCGAATCGCCGTGACTTCAAGCGAGCGCGCGCCAACACCGAGGCGTGGCCAGATTGCGGAAATCTCCATCGCCGATTTGATGGCGGTCTCCGTCCTGATGCGTTCGCCGTTCTTGCCGACCGCGAGGTTCACTGCGGCCGGCACGTTGATGTCGATGGCCTGCGTGGCCTGGGCCGGCGGCTTTTCGGCAAAGTACAACCCCAGCTCGGTTGCCCCTGGGGCTTCTTCACTGTTGCCGCGATAGCCGATCTCGACGGTGATCTTCCCGCCAGCCGGCAATTGCACGCCGGATCCAGCCGGCATGCTGCTCACCTGACTGGTCGGTGACCACGAGCCCAGCCAGCGGCCCCGCGCGTCGTAGGCCGCCGCAAATCGAATCGCGCGACGATCAGCCGGGTTGAACTGCAACGCACTCAGCCACCGTGCCTGCTTCAATCCCGTCGCCACTTCGAAGCGCTCGACACGGTACGGTGAATCGGCGGCAATCTTCTTATCGGCCGCGACGTTGATGGTTTCGTCAGGCGGTCCCTGCACCCAACCGCTCAATGGCGGAATGAACACCGGCGGCTTGTCTTCATCCGCGAGCAACACGCCGCTCGGCGCGCCGCCGTCAGCCCACGAGAGAATCAGGCTGATCTCGCGGCCGGTCAGGCTCATGTCGTTCGAGAAGTGACCATACCCGGACGCGGCTCCCCACGGTGGCATCTTGCGCTCGAGAATCTCTTCCTTGATCGCCACGGCCCACGGGCGCGCTTCTTTGTAGGTCGTCAATGGCACCGACACGTTCCCGTCGGTGTGGCACTGGAAACATTTCTTCTGGAAGATCTGCGCGATCTCGCGGTTGAAGACGATCTTGGTTGTGATCGGCACGTGACGCGCCGCGACAGGCTCTGAACCCAGCGCGAGGTACCCGGCGCCAACCGCGCCGAGAAGAATCAGTCCTGCGAGAGAATGCCGGTTCATCATGCCCTGATCGCCTGCCGGCCGGATGGCCTGCTGGCTTGATTATAGGCGCGCCGCGATCCCCGGCAATACCATCTACTGGCTAGTGCCCGCTGCCTTCTTTCTCTGCTTCGCCAGGAACTCGAATGCCTTCGGCAGGTTGGGCACGACGACGTCGGTGTGGCTGCCACCGGCCACTTCTACGTAGGTGACGTCCGCGTTGAGCTTCGTCAGCGCCGCCACCATGTTGCGTGAGCCCGATACGTTCACCGTGTTGTCGGCATCACCGTGCACGACGAATTGCGGGATCGCCTTCATGCTCGTCGCCAGTGCGGGAGCGCCCGTGCCGGCAAACGCCACCAGTGCGGCCCACGTCTGTGGATACTTGGCTGCCAGCGACCACGTGCCGATCGCTCCCATCGAGTGCCCGATGAGGTAAATGCGCGTGTCGTCGACGTTGTAGGCCGCCTTCATCAAGCGCAGCACTTCAAGCACATCCTTCTCGCTGTATTCCCCGCGCTTGCGCGCGGCGGCGTCGGCGTTGCCCATGATCCCCGACCCGTAGAATCCGTCGCGGCGGAAACCCAACGGCGATGCCAGCAGGAAGCCGTGTTGCTCCGACAGTTGCGGCGGCAGCCGGTCGTAGTTGTCGAAGAAGCCGTCTTCGTTGCCGCCAAGCCCGTGCAGCGCAATCACGAGCGGCGTTGCCTTGGTCGCCGCGTACGTCTTCGGGACGTAGACGCGGTAGGGCATGATCTCGTTCGCGCCCTGCAGCAGATAATGACGCTCGAAGTCGCCGGTGCGGGTCTTGAACGGATCCTTGCCGCCTTTTGCCTCGGCGACGATCGTCTCGGCCTTGCCGATTTCGATGGCGACATTGAAATCCGCCAGTTCAATGCGGCCGCGGTTCACGTTCTTGATGTAGTCGCCCGGAAACAGCACGTCGTCACGCACCGCGGGCGTCACAGTCCTGGCTGCCGACTCGAGTGCGCTCAGCTTTGCATCGAGTCCCTTGCTGAGAAACACACCCAGCGTCGTCGCTCCAAGCGACGTCGTGCCGTCGAACACTTCCGCTTGAATCGTCATGGCGCCGTCGTCAATCGCCTTGAGATCCAGTTCCATCGCCAGCGGCGTCTCACGCAGATCGCGACTCACGCCATCGAACGCCGCCAACTCGATCCACGGGGACAGCGGCGCCTGCGCGCCCCTGGTCAACGGCACTCGCTTGCGAATCGACAACTTCGCCGTTAGCGCCGGCGTGAGTTCGATCGCCGGGCGATGCAGTTGCTCGAGGCGCAACGCATACGGAGATGTCGAGTCGATCACCGTGCGCTCGCTGCGCAGGACCAGCGACGAGCGGTAGTCGAGCTGCGGGGTCCACGGCTGCTTGTCGAGGATGGCCATCCCTTTCGCGAGCTGCCGGCGAACCTCGCTGAAATTGCCGGCGCGGCGAGCCTCGGCCAGTGCCTTCTCGACATCGTCGAGTTGCGCCTTCAACTCGCCTTCGGGCTTCGCCGCGTTCCGCAGCGCGGTGTAACGCACCTGCAAAGAGCTGAGGCTAGGGAGTGCCTGCGCGAACAGGTCGACAGGCGAACAGGCCAACAGACCCACGAGCAGGGCAACGGGCCAACGGGCCAACAGGCCAACGGGATAACTGAATGTGCGCATATCTAACTTCCCAACGCGTAGGCAACGAGTTCCGCACTCGTCCCGCCGCCGGCGGCGACGACGATGTACTGCTTGCCCTGGAACATGTAGGTCATCGGCGATGCCAGCGGACGGCCTGGCGCCTCAACATCCCACAGCGGCGCGCCGGTGGCTTTGTCGTAAGCGCGGAACTTCGTGGGTTCGATCTCCACCTTGCTCATCGGGCGCCCGCCGACCGCGATGTTTCGTCCGCCCCCGAGATTGCCGGCACCCATCGCCACGAACAGCAGCGTTTTCGTCACCATGGCCGCATTGCGGATTGGCGCGCCCAGCGCCGGAAGATTCAGGTCTTTCAGCAGTGGGTGATTGCGTGGGCCGTCGCCGATCGCCGCCACCCATTTGGTGTCGCCCTTGCTCAGGTCGATCGCGGTGACGCGGCCGTACGGCGGCTTGAGCAGCGGCAGTCCATCGAGCGTCGGCGGCATCTGTGTGCCGCCCCGCGCATACAGGAGATTGCTGCGTTCCGCATTAGGCTTCACGAGCTGCACCACGATCGGGCTCGTCATCGACGGCACGTAGAGAGTCTGCGTTTCCGGATCGTAGGCCGCGCCAGCCCAGTTTGCTCCGCCCGCCCAGCCAGGGTTCACGATCGTGCCCTTCTCGGATGGCGGCGTGAAGAGCGGCCCCGTTTCGAACTGCTTGAAGACGTCGAGCGCGGCAGCCTTCAACTCGGGCGTGAAGTCGATCAGGTCGCTTTCGGTGACGCCCTGCCGCTCGTACGCGGGCGGCTTGGTCGGAAACGGCTGCGTCGGCGAGGTGTGTTCGCCAGGCACGGTCGATTGCGGAACGGCGCGTTCTTCGATCGGCCACACCGGCGCGCCGGTGCGGCGGTCGAGCACGTAAGTGAATCCCTGTTTGCTGACTTGCGCCAGCGCCTTGATCGGCTTGCCGTTGACCGTAATGTCGACGAGGATCGGCGCCGCCGGGAAGTCGTAGTCCCAGATGCCGTGGTGCACGCCCTGGAAGTGCCAGACGCGCTTGCCGGTCTTCGCATCGAGCGCCAGCACGGTTTCGGCGAACAGGTTGTTGCCGGGGCGGTGACCGCCGTAGAAGTCGTCGGTCGGCGTGCCGAACGGCAGGAACACGTAACCGAGTTCCTCGTCGGTCGACATGTTCGTCCATACGTTGGTGCTGCCCGTGTAGGTCCAGGAATCGTCGCCCCACGTCTCGTTGCCGAACTCGCCCTTCTGAGGGATCGAGTGGATCGTCCACAACTTCTTGCCGCTGCGAACGTCGAAGCCGCTGACGTCGCCGCGCGGCCACTCCTTGTGCGTGGGACCATCGTGGATGCTGGCGCCGACGACGATCACGTCCTTCACCACCACCGGCGCCGCGCTCACCGAATAGTTGGTGGCGCGCACGGCGTGGGCGAGGTTGCCCATCAAGTCGATGCGCCCATCGGTGCCAAACGCCTTATCGAGAGCTCCGGTCCTGGCATCGACGGAGATCAGGTACGCGTCGTGCGTTCCAAGCAGCAGGCGATCGATCTTGCCGTCGCTCCAGAACGTGATGCCGCGGTGCACATAGCCAAGATTGCCGGGCCGGCCCGTCTTCCAGTTGCCTGGATCGAGCGACCACAGCGTCTGACCGGTCGCGGGATTGATCGCCGCGATCTGCCCAAGCGAGGTGACGGTGTAGAGCACACCCTTGACCATCAGCGGCGTATCGGCGTAGCCACCGGGCCGCGCCGTCGGACTCGCCTCCACCACCGCGTTGTCCGGCGACGACCATCGCCACGCCACCTGCAGCCTGCCGATGTTGTCCTTGTTGATCTGGTCGAGCGGCGAGTACTTGTGACTGGCGGCGTTGCCCGAGTAGTGAGTCCATTCGACCGACCGGCCTTGTGCACCGGCGATTTGCAGGCTGACGAGCACGAGGGCGCACGCGCAAGCGAATTTGCTCATGGGTTGTCCTTGACGGCCGCCATCCTAGCACCGGTCACGTTTTCTGTTAGGATTTGTCGCCCCTAAGGAGAGGCCCCATGAAATTTATCATCCGTTTCATCAGCGTCGTCGTTTTCGGTATCGCCCTGCTCAACACTGCACCGCTTTTCGCACAGGCCACCAACGTGACCGGCGAATGGACGTTCAATGTCACGACCGACCAGGGCGGCGGCACGCCCACCATTACCTTCAAGCAGGATGGCGAGAAACTCACCGGAAAGTACGTCGGCCAGCTCGGCACCGCGGATCTGACTGGAACCGTGAAGGGCAACGCCATCAAGTTCACCTTCACCCTCGACGTCCAGGGGCAGCAGGCGCCTGTCAATTACGAGGGAACGGTCGAAAAGAACAACATGAACGGCAAGTTGGACATCGGCGGCATGGTCAACGGGACCTTCACCGCCACGAAAAAGTGATCCAAACAATCGGATTGCGGCCTTCGCCTTGTCAGCCCCAATTCCGTTGACTCGGAGACGACTACTGCCTAATGTGCTCGATTGCGGGCGCACCCCGCCTTTGCAAGACCACCCACTGTGCCGTGGGACTCTCGGTTAGGGAAGTAACCCAGGAGGAACTGTGTGATGCGTTCGATCACTGTTCGTTGTATTGCACTTCTTGTTCTCGTGCTGAGTCCAATCGTGGCATCAGCGCAAACCAGCGCGATTTCCGGCACGGTAAAGGATGCCTCGGGCGGCGTATTGCCCGGCGTCACGGTGGAGGTCTCGAGTCCGGCACTGATCGAAAAGACCCGTTCGACGGTGTCGAGCGGCTCGGGCACCTACTCGATTCTCGCGCTGCGCCCCGGCGTCTACTCGGTCAAGTTCGAGTTGCCTGGGTTCACGACGATCGTGCGCGAGGGCGTCGAACTGACCTCGGACTTCACGGCCACGATCAACGCCGACCTCAAGGTCGGCGCCCTCGAAGAAACGCTCACCGTCACCGGTGAATCCCCCATCGTCGACACCTCGAGCATCACGCAGCGCGTGGTGATGACGCAGGAAGTTCGCGACGCGCTGCCAACCGGCCGCAACATCCAGGCGGTCGGCATCATGATTCCCGGCACGACGCTCGCGCAGGGCGGCGGCGGTGCGCTGTCGCGCGACGTCGGCGGTTCGGGCAACCTGCAGCAGTCACCGCTGCAGTTCCGCGGCTCGGGCGACACGGTGCAGACCATCGAGGGCCTGCGCCTCAACAACCTGTGCGCGCAGGGCGCGTATTCAGGCGTTTACTGGAACGACGGCAGCTTCGAGGAGTTCAGCTACGTCACCGGCGCCGACTCCGCCGAAGTGGGTCAGGGCGGCATGCGCGTCAACATGGTCCCGCGCGACGGCGGCAACTCGTTCCGCGGCTCGATGGTCATGAACTATGCGGGCGAGGACTTCGGTTCCGACAACTGCGGATCGCCAGGCATCGGGCAGCCCTGCACGCGCAAGAACCTGAGCGGCAGCAAGACCTTCAACGCCAACAACACGCTCACCAACGTCGACGTCATCAAGAACATCTGGGACGTCAATCCGTCGATCGGCGGTCCGATCGTCAGGAACAAGGTCTGGTTCAACTATACGTTCCGCCATTGGGGCTCCACCAAGACCAAGGCCGACGCCTACGAGGACAAGAACCCGTCGCAGTTCATTTACGATCCGGACTTCACCAAGCCGGGTGTTGACGATGGCCACATCGTCAGCAACGCGGGTCGCGTGTCGTGGCAGATCTCCAGCCGTGACAAGGTCTCGGTCTATCACGACGAGCAGAAGAAGTATCGCGACCACTGGGGCATCGCGTCGACGATTCCTCCCGACGCCGCCGGCGTGCAGGTGACGCCGACCAGCCGTGTCAATGTGTCGAAGTGGACGCGCACCCACACCAACAACCTGTTGTTCGAAGGCGGCTTCGGGTACTACAACCAGGAGTACACGGAGCTGTACCAGCCGAGCGTGACCGGTACCGACAAGAAGGTGTGGAGCGACGAGGCGATCATCAACTCGCGCGTCTACAACGTGCTCGACCAGTCGAACAACCGCCAGGCCAATGCGTGGCCGAACCCCGCCGACCACTTCTCGATCCTCCGCACGATCATGGGCAAGGCGTCCTACGTGATTGGGTCGCACAGCTTCATGGGCGGCATCAACTACACGACCGGCGACTGGAAGCTGCTGACCCGCTGGACCGGCGACATGCAGCCGATCACCTACAACGCCGGGCGCCCGGTGTCGGTGACCCTGCGCCTGCCGTCCGACCGCAACAACGGTGTCGATCGCGACATGGGCCTGTTCCTGCAGGACAAGTGGTCGATGGGCCGCGTCACGCTGAACCTCGGCCTGCGCTACGACCAGTTCATCGGCGAGTCGCGCGAAAGCTCGGTGTTGCCGAGCCGCTTGAGCGGCGGTGCGGTGTTCGGGGAGTGCTCGGACGGCACTGTGGATCCGGGCGACCTCTGCACCGGCATGGTGCAGAACTGGAAGGATATCTCACCGCGCGTCGGCTTCGCGATGGACGTATTCGGCAACGGCCGCACCGCGCTGAAGGCGAGCTGGGCGAAGTACGTCGCGGGCCAGGCGATCGCGTTTGCCAACCAGGTGAACCCGATCGGCGCGCTGACCGCGACCGATACCCGTCCCTGGAGCGACCTCGACGGCAACGGCCTGCCGCTCGACGCCGCCGGCAACATCCAGTTCAACGAACTCACCAACTCGGCGGCGACGTCAACCTTCGGCCGCCTGACCGTCCCGACCACGCAGTACTCGCCGGACCTGCTGCGCGGATGGGGCAAGCGCGGCTACAACCTGGAATACACGATTGCCGCCCAGCACCAGATCGCCGATCGCGTGTCGGTGAACGGTGGCTACTACCGCCGCACTTTCGGTAACGACACCTTTACCGACGACCTGCGCTACGACGAGAACAGCTACGACACCTTCTGCATCAACGCGCCGCGCGATCCGGACCTGCCGGACGGCGGTGGCTACCAGGTCTGCGGCGTCAAGGACCTCAAGCCTGCGGTCTTCGCACAGGGCCTGCCGGCCAACAGCCTGATCCGCTTTTCGGAGGACTTTGGTGGCACCACCAACCTGTATCAGGGCTTCGACCTCAACCTCGATGCGCGCTTCCGCAATGGCGCGTTCGTCAAAGCCGGTATCGCCGCCACGGCCCGCACCTTCGACAACTGCAACCTGTTGAAGGCCGGTCTCGACGCGGTGGTCACCGCCACCTCGCAGGGCACGGAGATCTACCCCGACGGCACGACAAGCTGCCATCGCGAGTACGGCTACCGGCCGGACTTCAAGGCATCGGGGTCGTACACGCTGCCGTGGAACATCCAGCTGGCCGGCACCTACCAGTTCAGCCGCGGCATTCAGAACGGCGGCGCCGGTCCGAGCCTGAACGCGTCGTGGGCACTGCCCAGCGCCACCGCCGCGGCCATTGGCGCGCGCACGTGGACCGGCGTGGCGTCGCGCACCATCAACATCCTGCAGGAAGGTTCCGACTACGGTAAGTACAACCTCAACCAGCTGGATATGAAGCTCGCCAAGCGCTTCACCATCAACAGCAAGATGCGCCTGCGCGTCGACTTCGACCTCTACAACGTGTTCAACAGCAGCTGGCCCTACACGGTGACGACCGCCTACTCAACGGCGGCGACCGGCACTTGGCAGCGCCCGACGAACGTGTTGCAGCACCGCTTCTTCAAGATTGGCGGCCACATCAGCTTCTAGGCGCGAGTAGCGTAGCCAGTAGCCGGTAGCCAGTAGCCGGTAGCCAGAAAACAATGCGGGAGGCTTAAGATGTTCGTCTTGGGCCTCCCGCTTTTGCTTGTACTCGTGTTTTCGGCAGCGGCCGGCGCGCAGCATGCGCCGCACGCGGTGCTGTCGGTGCCCCAGGAAGTGCTGGAGCGAGCGGTCACCATTCGAGCGGGTGTCGGCAGCGCTCACGACGATGCGGCGACAAAGTCAGCAGAGGCGCAGCGCTTCTATGATCAAGGTCTCGCCTACCTTCACAACTTCGTCTGGATCGAAGCGGCGCGATCGTTCAACCAGGCGCTGCGCGCCGACGCGAACCTGGCGCTCGCGCACGTCGGGCTCAGTTACGCGTACGTTGAACTGAACAAGACGCTGCAGGCGCGGCAGGCCCTTGCGACCGCGCAAGCGCTGGCTAAGACCGCGCCGGATCACGTCAAGCGACACGTTGACGCGCGCGCCGCGCAGATGGCCGCGGAAGATGCGCCAGGCGACACCACCAGGCTGCTGGCCTATCGCAAGGTTCTCGACGGCGCGATCGCGGCGTTTCCCAACGACGCCGAGCTGGTGCTCCGGCGCGGCATTGCCGAGTCCAACGACCCAGCCGATCGGGGGCAGGGATCCGTGGCGGGATCCATCACCTTCTACCAGAGCGCCTCGAACACGTCGGTGGCGTGGGCCGCGAACCACTATCTTGCGCACGCCTACGAAAACGGCGGCCGCATGAAGGAGGCCGCAACCGCGGCGGGCGCCTACGCCGCTGCCAACCCGGCGGTGCCGCACGCGGTGCACATGCACGGCCACGAACTGCGCCGGCTCGGACGCATTGCCGAAGCGATTGCGCGATTTGAAACTGCCGACAAACTGCAGCGCGATTACATTGCGCGCGAGAAGATCCCGGCCGAGTACGACTGGCATCACGCGCACAATCTCGACCTGCTCGCGGCCTCGTATCAGTACGTCGGACAGATGAAGAAGGCGGAAGCGCTGCTGCGCCAGGCCTTCAACCTGCAGACGAATCTGCTGGTCCAGGCGGTGAACAAGCGGGAGTGGCCGGCGTTTCTGTTGGCGCGCAATCGGCCCGGCGACGCCTTGAAGGCCGCGCAGTCGTTGCTGTCGCATCCGAGCCTGATCGTGCAGGCCACCGGTCACATCGAATCCGGATTCGCGCAGCTGGCCTCGAATCGTCCCGCTGACGGCGCGGCTGCGTCGAACGCCGCGCTGAAGTCGCTGCGTTCCGCCCAGGGAGGCCAGGGACTCGTCACGATCGAACTGGAGGCCCTCCAGGGCGAGTTCCTGCTCAGGACCGGCCAGCGCGAAAAGGGTCGCCAGGTGATGGAACGGGCGGCGCAGAAATGGCGCTCGCTCCCCGGTCCCGACGCCTGGACGCAGTCCCTGTTCCGCCTGGAGGCCCAGGCCCGCGCCGCCAGAGCGGTCGGCGACTGGGCATTGGCCGCCCGCATGGCGCAATTGATGGTCGAACACGACCCCAACTACGCCGGGACCCACTACGCC
Source organism: Acidimicrobiia bacterium (assembly GCA_038144855.1). Taxonomy (GTDB): domain Bacteria; phylum Acidobacteriota; class Vicinamibacteria; order Vicinamibacterales; family UBA2999; genus 12-FULL-67-14b. Next base: position 35,938 of record JAYQOO010000025.1, read on the forward strand.
CTCGCCCTGGTGGCCCAGAACAGTGGAGATACGACGGCGGCACGCCGGGAGTTCGATCTGGCCGTGAAAGCGTGGGCAAACGCTGACCCGGACCTGCCGGAACTCGTAATTGCGAAACGCCAGTAAACCCTGCGGCCAACGCCCTCGTCTATTCGGACATGAAGCGTTTTGCCACCGTCTCTTTCGCCCTTCTCCTCGGCCTCGTGCTCGCCGCCCCCGTGGCCGCGCAGCGCGACCGGGACCGCGACGACCGCTCGAGCGGGCCGCGTGAAACCGAAACCATCGATCGCACGTTGCCGATGCCGGCCGGCGGCACGTTGCGGCTCAAGACCTTCTCGGGTCGCGTCAAGATCACCGGCGGCTCGGGCAATCAACTGATCGTGCACGCGGTGCGTCGCGCCCCGCGCGAGCGGCTGCAGGACATCAAGCTCGAGATCACGCAGAACGGCAACACCATCGAGGTGGATGCCAACCATCGGCTCGTCGAGCGCCGCAACGACAACGTCGTCGAGACTGACTTCGAGATCCAGATTCCGGCCAAGACCCGCCTGGACATCAAGACCTTCAGCGCCGACGTGACGGTGATCGGCGTCAGTGCCAGCCAGCACATCGATGGTTTCTGCTCCACGATCATCGTCGAGTCCAGCGACTGGGGCGACGGCAACAATCTCGACGTCAACACGTTCAGCGGTGACGTGCGGCTGCGCCTGCCCGGCAACGCCCGGGGCAACATCGACTTCAACAGCTTCAGTGGCAGCTTCGAGAGCGATCTGCCCGTGACCTTGAACAGCAGCAGCCGCCGCAACTTCCGCGGCGCCCTGAATGGCGGCGGCTCCGGCGACTTCAGGTTGAAGACGTTCTCCGGGGACGTCTCGATTCGACGCTAGAACACAGCGGGACGAGCTATCATCCCTGCGGTGATAGCTCGCCTGCTGACCCGCATCGGTCTCGTCACTCCCGAACAACGCGCCTGGGCCTGGTATGACTGGGCCAACTCCGTGTACTTCACGACCGTCATCACCGCGGTCTTCCCGAGCTTCTTTGCCACCTACGCGGCGAAGGGTCTCGAGCCCGCGGAGGCCACGGCCCGGTTCGGATTGATCACGACCGTTTCGGTGGCGGTGATCGCGATCGTCTCGCCGCTGCTTGGCGCCTTTGCGGACTACAGCGGCGCCAAGAAGAAATTCCTCGGCGTGTTCCTCGTGATCGGCGTGGCGGCCTGCGCGGCAATGGCGCTGATCGGCGAGGGCGATGTCACGCTCGCCTCGGTGCTGTTCTTCATCGGCAACATCGGCGTGTCCGGTTCGCTCGTCTTCTACGACTCGCTGCTGCCGCATGTTGCCAAGGTCGATGAAACGGATCGCGTCTCGTCGGCAGGCTACGCGATGGGCTACGTCAGCGGCGGCGTGCTGCTGTTGATCAACCTCGCCTGGATCCTCCTGCCGGAGACGTTTGGCTTTTCGGGCACGCCCTCGGCGATTCGCGCGTCATTCATTGCCGTCGCCTTGTGGTGGGCGGCGTTCTCCATTCCGCTGTTCAGGAACGTTCCCGAGCCGGCGGCGGATCACTCCACGCGGGCGGGCTCGGCTGTCACGGTCGCGTTTTCACGGCTGGGGCGCACGTTTCGTGAGATCCGGCAGTATCGCCATGCGTTCCTGCTCTTCATCGCCATGCTGCTTTACCAGGACGGCATCCAAACCGTGATCAGGATGTCGAGCGTCTACGGCGCCGAGGTCGGCATCGAGCAGACGTCGCAGATCGCCGCATTTGTGATGGTGCAGTTTGTCGGCATCCCCTGCGCGTTTCTGTTTGGCGCGCTCGGCAGCAGGATCGGCTCGAAGAAGGCCCTCTTCCTGGCGATCGGCGTCTATGTCGTGGCCGCAGGCCTGGCGTACTTCATGACCAACGTCACGCACTTCTTCCTGCTGGCGTTCCTGGTGGCCCTGGTGATGGGCGGCTCCCAAGCACTGAGCCGCGCCTTGTTCTCGCGCCTCATCCCGCAGGATCGCTCGTCGGAGTTCTTTGGTTTCTATGCCGTGTCGGAGCGGTTTGCCACGGTGTTCGGCCCGGCGCTGTTCACAATCAGCGTGGTCGTGACCGGATCAAGCCGCGCGGCCATTCTCGCCATCATCGCGCTCTTCATCGCCGGCGCCGCCGTGCTCGGTCTCGTCGACGAGGACGCCGGGATGCGCGCTGCGGGTCACCGCAGCTGATCAGCCAAGCCGCTTCGAGGATCGCAGGGTCGCCAGCGTCAGGACGGTAAGCCCCCAGGCCAGCAGCGCCG
>JAYQOO010000026.1:0-5028 GCA_038144855.1 Acidimicrobiia bacterium
CGCCGGCTCCTGTTGCTTAACCCCCCCCGGGGCCGCCGCTGCGGCGGGGCCCCCCCCGCCGGGGGGCTTGGGCGCGGCGCGCCTCCGGCGCGCGCGACAACTGCGACAGCACGATGATCGGGACGCTGAGTTCCTTGGCGAGCCCCTTCAGCGATCGCGAGATCGACGCCAGCTCGAGGGTGCGGTTCTCGAAGCGGCCGCGGCCGGTCATCAACTGGATATAGTCGATCGCCAGCACGCTGAGCCCGTGCTCGGCCTTGAGGCGGCGCGCCTTCGCGCGCATTTCCAGCACGCCGATGCCGGCGGTGTCGTCGACAAACAGCTTCGACTCGCTCAGCGTTTCCATCGCGTGCGTGATCTGGCCATATTCCTTCTGGCCGATCTGCCCGCTGAGCAAGCGATACATGTCGATCTTCGCTTCCGATGCGAGCATACGCATGAACAGCGATTCCTTCGACATTTCGAGGCTGAAGAAGCCGGCCACGCCGCCACTGGTCGCCACGTTCTGGCAGATGTTGAGCACCAGGCTGGTCTTGCCCATCGAGGGACGGGCGGCGACGATGACCAGGTCACCAGGCTGCAGGCCACGGGTCTTGCGGTCGATGTCGTCGAACTTGGTCGGCACGCCGGTGATGAAGGTCTTGTGCTCGAACAGCTTCTCCATTTTCGGGAAGCTCTCGCGCACCAACTGCTCCATCGACACGAAACCGGCTTTGACGCGATCTTCGGCGACGGCGAAGATCGAGCTCTCGGCCTCGTCGAGGATCAGGTCGGCTTCCTGGTCAGCCTCGTAGGCGGTGCCAAGAATCTTGTTCGCCGAAAAGATCAGGTTCCTGAGCGTCGCCTTCTCTTTAACGATCTGCGCGTAGTACTCGACGTTGGTCGAACGCGGCACGCCATCGACCAGCGATGCGATGTAGGCAGGGCCGCCCACCTCTTCCAGTTCGCCGGTTCGATCCAGCTCTTCCTTCAAGGTCACCAGGTCGATCGGCTGGCTGCGCTCCGACAGGTCGCTCATCCGCTCGAAGATGCGGCGATGCGCGTCCCGGAAGAACGCTTTCGGGTCGATCACCGCGGCGGCAACGTTCATCGCCTCGTTGTCGATCAGGATCGCGCCGAGCACGGAGCGCTCCGCCTCGAGGTTATGCGGCAGGGTGCGTGGCTGGGCGCCGGCGGGTGCGGTTTCTGGCGGCATTGCGAAGGGCCATTATGGTTTCCAAAACGGAAACCTCTTGGGCAAGAAAAAAGGCCGAACGCAACATGTTGCGCCCGGCCTGTGATTTTTTTTCTTGGGTCAGTCGCCTTACTATTCCTTGACGACCGTAATCTTCAGCTGCGCCGTCACGTCACGGTGCAGCTTCACCGGCACCAGGGACTCGCCCAGCGCGCGGATGGCATCCGGAAGCAGGATCTTGCGACGATCGATGTCGAAGCCCTTTTCCTTCAGCAGGTCGGCGATGTCGGCGTTGGTCACCGAACCGTACATGGTGTCGTTGTCGCCAACCTTGCGCGAGATCTGCAGGTCGAGCGCCACCAGGCGATCGGCGATCGCTTCCGACGCGCCACGCTCTTCGGCTTCCTTCGCCTCGACGATCTTGCGTTCGCGCGCGATGCGCTCCTTGTTGGCGTCGGTCGCCGGCAATGCGAGGTTGCGCGGCAACAGGTAGTTGCGGGCGTAGCCGTCGGCGACCTTGACGACTTCGCCGCGCTTGCCCAGGTTGTCTACGTGGTCACGGAGAATGACTTCCATGGTTGCTGTTCTCCCTTAGTCAGCCGCGTACGGCAGCAACGCGAGCTGACGTGCGCGAACGATGGCGACGCGCAGCGAACGCTGATGCTTCGCGCAGGTACCGGAAATGCGGCGCGGCAACACCTTGCCACGCTCGGGAACGAAGCCGCTCAGCAGCTTGACGTCCTTGTAGTTGATATCGTCGATCTTATCTGCGCAGAACTTGCACACCTTGCGGCGGCGGAAGAACCCGCCACCACGCTGACGCGCGCCGCCCTTGCCGTCTTTGTCGCCGGCCTTGCCACGTCCGCCGGGACCGCTCTTCTTTGGACCACCAAATGCCATGATGTTTACGCCTCCATGTCGGCGCCATCGAACATCATGTCGCCAGAATCGTCGTCGTTATCACCCTGCGGACCTTCACCAGGCTGCCGATCGGGCGGCAGGCCGCGCGCAATGCGGCGGCGGCGCGACTCTTCGGTGCGCTTGGTGCGGGCGCGATCAGCCTTGATCGTGGACTCGTCGACGCGGACGATCAGGTGGCGCAGCAGGCCTTCGGTCACCTTCAGGCGGCGATCGATTTCCTTCATCAGCTCCGCGCTGCCGGTGATCACTTCGAGGACGTAGAAGCCCTCCTTGTGATTGCCGATCTCGTAGGCCAGCTTGCGGCGGCCCCACGGCAGTGCGCTTTCGGTCTTGTCGATGGTGCCGCCCATGCGCTCGACGATGTCGGCGACCTGCTTGTGCATGTCGCTGACCTCGCTCTCGCTGGCGTCCGGCTTCAGGACGTAAATCAGCTCGTACGTACGGTTGCTCATAGTGCTCCTCACGGACCCGATCGACCGGGGCGACTGGTCACTGCCAGTCGCAAGGAGAATCCACGGCTTATTCCGCGGAGTCTTCTCTCACTTCTTTGTCCGCTGCGTTGAACACGTTCATCACGCGTTCGATGCCGTCGGCGACAAACACCTCCGAGGCATCGGCGGCTCGCAGCACGGCCGCCGAAACTGTATCGTGCTCGCCCGGCTCAAACCGGCCCAGCACGTGATCCGCGAGATCACGGCGACTGTCGCCGCGGCCCACACCCACGCGCATGCGCGCAAACGCCTGCGTCGCGAGGGACTGAATGACCGACTTCAGCCCGTTGTGCCCGCCGGCGCCACCGTCACGCCGCGCGCGCAATCGCCCCAGCGGCAGCGCCACGTCGTCGGTGACGACGAGGATGTCGGCCGGTTCGATCTTGTAGAACTGTGCCAGCGATGAAACCGCCTGCCCACTCAGGTTCATGTAGGTGAGCGGCTTCATGACGATGACTGGCTCGTCGCCTGGGGCGACGGTCTTCACGTGCAGCGCGTCAAATTTCTCGCGCCACTGATCGGCTACTCGCCACCGCTCGGCCAGGGCGTCGGCCACCTTGAAGCCGACGTTGTGCCTGGTCTCGCGATACTCGGCCCCGGGATTCCCGAGGCCGACGATCAGCTTCACTTCTTCTTGTCGTCCTTCTTCGCGTCGCCAGCCTTGGCGTCGCCTTCCTTATCGGTCTTGCCCTTCTTCATGACTTCGGGCTCGGCCGCTCCGGCGGTCGCGGCGGCTGCGCCGTCGGCAGGCGCGGCTTCCTCAGCCACCTTGATGGCGATGACGTGCAGGATCATCAGGTCAGCATCGGTGACCGGCGTCCAGGCGGCGTCGGCCGCCAGGTCGCGCACGTGCACGGCGTCATTGATGCCGAGGTTGGTGATGTCGACTTCGATCGTGTCGGGAATGTTGCCCGGGAGCACTTCGACTTCGATCTCGCGGTGCACGAAGTCGAGCACGCCGCCGTCCTGCTTCACGCCGCGCGACTCGCCGCGCAGGGTGATCGGCACGGTGACCTTGATCTTGCGGTCCATGTTGACGCGGAAGAAATCCGCGTGCAGCGGGTGATGCGTGATCGGATCGAGCTGCACGTTCTTGGCCAGCACGCGCGCCTCGGACCCGCCTTCCACCTTCAGCGTGATCAGGGTGTTAAAACCCGACGCCGAGTGCAGGATGCGGAGGAACGGCTTGGGATCGACCGAGACCGACTCGGGAGCCGGGGCATCGCCGATCTTCTGCGCGCCATAGACGGTCGCGGGAATGCGGCCGGCCGCGCGAAGGCGACGGGCTTCGTTCTTACCCTTGGTGTTGCGCTTGACTGCGTCGAGAACTGCTTCCATGACCTGACTGACCTTTCTCGGGCTTCGGCGAACCTACACCCTTTACCGAGTTAACGAATTACACGAACAGCGATGAAACGGAGGTTTCCTCGTGGATGCTGCGAATCGCCTGGCCGAGCAGCCGGGCCACAGACAACACAACAATCTTCTGGCACTTCGCACGCTCCGCGGTCAGCGGAATCGTGTTGGTGATCAGCAACTTGTCGAGCGGCGATTTCTCGATGCGCTCGATGGCCGGGCCCGACAGCACGCCGTGAATGGCGCAGGCCAGCACCTTTTCGGCGCCGTTGTTCTTGAGCGCCTGCGCGGCCTTCTGAATGGTGCCCGCGGTGTCGATGATGTCGTCGGCAATCACGCAGGTGCGGCCCGCGACTTCGCCGATCACGTTCATGACCTCGGCGGTGCCGTCTTCGCTGCGGCGCTTGTCGATCACAGCCAGTTCCGCGCCGAGGCGCTTGGCGTAGGCGCGGGCGCGCTCGGCGCCTCCGGCGTCCGGCGCGACGATCGTCAGCTTCTCGTACGACTGGCGCGACAGGTAATCAATGATGACCGGCGCGGCAAACAGGTGATCGACCGGCAGGTCGAAGAAACCCTGGATCTGCGCTTTGTGCAGGTCCATCGTCAGCACGCGGTTCACGCCCGACGCCGTCAGCACATTAGCCACGAGCTTCGCTGAGATCGGAACGCGCGGCTTGTCCTTGCGGTCTTGGCGCGCGTAGCCGTAATACGGGATCACCGCGGTGATGCGCGCGGCGGACGATCGACGGAACGCGTCCGTCATGATCATCAGTTCCATCAAGTGTTCGTCGACCGGCGCGCAGGTCGGCTGCAGGATGAAGACGTCGGTACCGCGGATGTTCTCGTCGATCTGGAACGAGACTTCGGTATCGGGAAACCGGCGCAGGCGTGCTTGCCCGAGTTCCGCCCCGAGGAACTCGGCAATCTCAGCCGCCAGCTGCGGATGAGCACTGCCTGAGAAGACTTTCAGTTCTCCAAAACCGGTTGGTCGCACAGCGCCTTCTTGCCCGGCCTCCGGCCGGGCGGCGCCCCCCCCCCCCCCGCCCCCAACACAAAAATGGAGGGGCGCCGGGAAAAAAAAAAAGA
>JAYQOO010000026.1:5038-36340 GCA_038144855.1 Acidimicrobiia bacterium
CCGCCGCCCCCGGCCCCCCCCCCCCCCCCCCCGCCCCCCCCCGGCCCCGCCAGAGGCGGGGCAAAACGAAACTGGTTGGGGCGGAAGGATTCGAACCTTCGAATACCGGCTCCAAAGGCCGGCGCCTTACCGCTTGGCCACGCCCCAACACCCTCATCTTCGGGGCCCCCGCCACACCTGCTCTTCGTGGTGGGGTGGAAACACTTATCGTAGCCTAATTTAGAGGACTTGCGCCAGCCTGCGCGCGTAGTCTCGACGCGTCAGCGTGCGAGTGTGGAGCGACAGCCACCCGGGCCGCGCCAGGTCGTTCGCAGTTCTGCGCGCGGCGTCACCGCGCTCAAACAGGCCAAATACGGCGGAGCCAGACCCCGACATGGCGGCATAGGCCGCCCCGGCGTCCAGCAGGGACTGGCGGATCCGCCCGATCGCCGGATGGTGCCGCACGACAGGGATTTCCAGGTCGTTGCGCAAGGTCGCCGACCAGGCCGGCCAGCCGGGAGGAATCACCCGCGGGTGCGGTTCCTTCGGGGCACGGCGTGTTTCGTCGTCATGCCACTGGTAGGCGTCCGCCGTTGACACCCCGAACCCGGGACGGAGAATCACGACGTGGACTGACGGAAGGTCGGCAAGCGGATAGATGTCGTCGCCGCGCCCCAGTCCGAGCGCCGTGCCGCCAACGAGGAAGTACGGCACATCCGCGCCAAGCCGGGACCCGATGCGGGTCAGCGTTGGCAGATCGAGCTTGAGCTTCCACAGCTCGTTCAGCGCCAACAGCGTCATCGCCGCATTGGAGCTGCCGCCGCCAAGACCGGCTTCCGACGGCACGCGCTTGCGCAGTTCGATCAGGATGTCGCGCGGCACCGACGCCCGGCCGGTGGCGACACGATGCAGCAAGGACGCGGCCTTCCAGACCAGGTTGCGCTGATCGGTGGGAATGTCCGGTTCGTCGCACTCCACCGCCAGCGGACCGCGGCGCCGCCCCACCGTCACGCAATCGAACACCGCCAGCGACTGAAAGACTGTCATCAGATCGTGATACCCGTCGGGCCGCGTACCAAGCACGCGCAGATCGAGGTTGATCTTGGCGAACGATGAAAGGGTGATAGAGCGCATCAGTGCGTGTCGAGCGTGCGTGGCGTCAGCGCCAAGGAGTTACTTCTTTTCGGCGAGCGGCGCAATCGAGCGCAGTTCGTCGAGGGTCATTGGATCGGCGTTCGATGGTACATCAACGCTCCACGCCCGTGGGTTGATGGTGGTGTTGACGTTCAGTTGCTCGATGCGGGCGGTGATATCGATGCCCGCTTCGCTAGGGCGGCTGTCGACGGCGCTACTACGAATACGGACCACGCGAGGGAAACCGGACAGGTGTCCGGAGTAGTCGACGCGCCACGTACCGTAGTCGGCCGCCATCAGCACTGGCTGGCCATTCAGGATGCGCAGGTAGGCCACGCGCTCGGGTGCGAGCGTGACCGCCTTCCAGTCCGCGCCCCACTGCCGGCCGTCCGATGGCGACGCCTGCTCGACGAGGCACCCGGATATCACGAGCCGCAGGTCGTCGGCGCCCAGCGCCAGCCCGGTGATGCGCTCGAGCACGTCGCGTACGCCGGTGTCCTGGAGGACACGGCGCTCGCGCGGCAACACGAGGGTCGCACGTTCGTCGCGGCCGGCCAGGATGAAGAACGGCGCGCCAAACGGCGCCACCGCTTCGAGCCGAACCGCGCCACCCGGTTCGAGGCCCGCGATCACGCGTCCCCGCACACGCTCACCGCCCGCACGCCCAGACAGCCCGAGTTCACCTTCGATGGATCGAAACCCGTTGCAGGACGCCGTCGCCGCCCTGAACGCGTCCACTGCTGAGGGATCAGGCGTGGCCGTTCCGACCGGACGAGGAGGAAGTTTGGCGGCGCAAGCCGACAGCGACACCGCCAGGAACAATCCGGCTAAAGCCGGATGCCGCAGGAATGTCGCAGTCCCTGCAGCGTCCGCCTTCAGGCGGACTGTCACCGCGCCGCCTTGATTTTCTTCTCGATCGCCGCGCGATCGACGTGCTCCAGATCACCGGCCAGCGCACGCTGATACGCCGCCACGGCTTCCGCCTTCTTGCCACTCTTGGCGAGCGCGTCACCGTAGTGATCCTGAATCACCGAGTTGCCGGGCAGCATTTCAGCGGCCTTCGCCAGCGAGGCCAGCGCTGCAGGCGTCTGTCCTTGCTTGAATTGCGCCCAGCCCAACGTGTCGAGGTACGACGGATTGCCGGGCTCCAGTTGCAGCGCGCGTTGCGCGAGTTCGATCGCTTCGGGCAACCGCTGGCCGCGATCCGCAAGCATGTAGGCCAGCGAGTTCATCGGGTCGGCGTTTTGCGGCTCTGCCGACATCAACTTGCGGAACTCCTGTTCGGCTTCCGCGAGGCGACCGCCTGCCTCATACACGTTGGCCACGCGCATCGCCAGCGCCCGATCGTCCCCAAACGACTTGCGCGCCCGCTCGAGCACGCGCAATGCGTCATCCGTGCGCTTTTGATCAGCGTAGAGGTCGGCAAGACCCACAACGAACTCGCGGCTCTGCGGCTGCGCCGCCACGCCATCCTCCAGCAGCTTGTTGGCCTCCGCCACCTTGCCGCCCTTCAGCAGCGCCTGCGCGCGCAGTCGCACCATGCGGGGCTGATCGGGATTGCGCGCCAACGCTTCACGCGCGGCAGATTCGGCGCGATCGAAACGGCGAGCGGTCAGGTTGGCCTGTACGAGGTAGGCATCCAACTCCGGATCGCCGGGCGTGAGCGTCCGGGCAGCGGTGAACGCCGCGATCGACGCGTCCCAATTCGCGAGTTGCTGCTGCGCGATCCCCAGTTGCACCAGCACCGCCGCGCCTTCAAACTCGCGGCCCTTCGCGCGTGACGGTTCCTTGACGAGCGGCGAGACCAGATCGATCAGCCCCTTGTAGTCGTAGCGATCGAACATGACCGACGCAAGCGCCCGCATCCCGCCGACGTTGGCAGGATCAATCGCCATCAACTTGCGCGCGGTGGCTTCGGCCGCCGCGTCGTCACCGGCCGTCCGTTCGGCGGTGGACATCATGTAAAGCAGGCGCGCATCGTTGGGCGTCGCCTTGAGAAGTTCGCCGAGCACGGAGCGCGCCTTCGCGGCGCCGGCGTCGGTATTGATCAGCGCGGCGGCGTAGCGAATCTGCAGGTCGCGACTCGGCTTCGCGTTGCTGCCGACGGCCTGCTCGTAGGCCGCGGCGGCGTCGTCCCACTTGCCCTGCCGATCGAAGAACTGGCCAAGCGACGAGAAATAACGCGGGTCGATCTCTGCCGCCTGCGCCAGCGAGCGTTCGGCGTCGTCGAGCCGGCCTTCGCTGATCTGTGCCTCGTGCAGCAGCAGCAACGGCTGCGGCGACCAGGGCGCCTGCTGGGCGACCTTCTCGAGGATCGGGATCGCCGCGGCGGCTTTGCCGGCGCGCAACTGCAGGCGGCCAAGTGTCATCTGCAGGTTGGGGTTGGTCGCCATCAACGGCGTGCCCTGGATTGCCGACAGATGCTCGATGGCCGCATCACGGGTTGATGCCGCCGTCTGCCCGGCCGGCGGCGGGCCGCCGCCCTCCGCCCACGCCGAGTAGATCGACCCCAGCGTGTGATGCGCTTCGACGTTGGCCTTGTCCAACTGCAACGCCTGTTCGGCGTTTCTCACCGCCTCTGCGGCACGATCATTCCGGAAGTAGTATCCGGCGATCTCGGCAGAGATCTCCGCTGACTGAGGGTCGAGCTTGCGCGCCCGTTCGAGCGCGGCCAAGGCGCCGGGGCCGTCGCCGGTCGATTCAAGCCGGCGCGCCATCATGAACTCATACATGGCCTGCGCCCGGGCATCGGACGGCGGCGTGGCAGTCGTTTGTGCCTGCGCCGGCGCAACGGTCAGCACCAGCAACACGGCGGCACCAAGTGACTTCATACCCCGAATCTTATCCGCCTTCGCGGCGTGAAAGACAGGAGCTTCGGCAGGACAGGTCCGACCTGTTAGACTCTGCTCATGCCTGTTGATGCTGAACTGCTCGAGATCCTCGCCTGCCCCGCGTGCAAGACACCTGTGACGCTGGTCAAGGACGGCAAGGCGTTGAAGTGCGATTCCTGCCACCGTGTCTATCCCATCAAGGACGACATCCCGGTGATGCTGATCGATGAGGCGACGATCGAGAAGTAGCGTTCCGGCAATCCAGGAGTCCCACGAGTTCCAAGGGCAGTGAAGATCCTCCTGATACGACTTCGCCTGATCGGCGACGTCGTCTTTACCACGCCGGCAATCAGCGCCCTCCGCCGACGATTCCCAACCGCACGCATTACGTATCTCGTCGAAGCCCCGGCCGAACCCGTGGTGCGCCATCACCCGGGAATCGACCAGGTCGTCGTGGTCGAGCGGCCACGCGGCCTTGCCCGCCTGCGCTACGACCTTGCACTGGCGATGCGGTTACGGGCCGAGCAGTTCGATCTCGTCATCGACATGCACGGTGGGCCGCGCAGCGGCTGGCTGACGCTCACCACGGGAGCCGCCCAACGGATCGGCTACGACCTGCCGGGACGGCGCTGGAGTTACACGACGCGCGTACCGTGGACGCGATCGCTGGTTCCGCCTCGACACTCCGTGCTCAACCAATGGGCGTTACTCGCACCACTGGAGATCCCGCCGCTCGACCCCTGCGTCGATCCGGTCACGATGCCCATTGACGCCGACGCCGACGCGCGCGTGGCGACGCGACTCGCCGCCGCCGGCGTGGATCCTGACGCGCCGCTGATCGTGCTGCACGTTAGCGCCGGCAATCCGTTTCGTCGATGGCCCGCGGAATCGTTTGCGTCCGCCGCCGCCGCCCTCGCAACGGCGAACCGATCGCGTCGCGTCATCATTACCTCCGGGCCGTCCGAAGCCGATGCCGCCGAGGCAGTCGCCAATGCGGCGCGCCGCCAGGCAGGAGACGCGGCCGGAGGCATCATCCGCACCGCCGAGTTCGATCTATCGGAATTGCGCGCACTGGTGGAGCGGGCGGCGCTCTACATTGGCGGCGACAGCGGCCCGATGCATGTCGCCGCGACGACCGGCACTCCCGTCGTCGCACTGTTCGGACCGACGCTGCCCGAACGGTCCATGCCATGGCGAGATCCCGCCATCGGTGCGATCGCCGTCGATGCCGGGGCACTACCGTGTCGCCCCTGTCACCAGCGACAGTGCCTGCCCGGTGACTTTCGCTGCCTGATGATGATTTCGCCTAACATGGTGGTGGACGCCGCCGAGCGTCTGTTGGCGAAATGACCTCCCTGTCACTCACGGCCGGCGCACCGCCGCGCGATCGACTCGAACTGATCGGCCTCTGGTCGCTGATCGGCATCGTCGCGGCCATGCAGTTGTCGATCGCGGCCGCCCAGATCCTCTTGACCGTCGCCGCATTGACGTGGCTGATCTCGCATGTGTCGCGAGGCGAGCGCCTCGCCGCGCCGTCGTTTTTCTGGCCGTTGCTCACCTACGCCGCCTTGACGTTGGTCTCCGCCGGGTTCTCCCTCGATCCCGAAGTCAGCTTCACCGACTGCAAGCAATTGGTCCTGCTGTTGCTGGTGCCGGTCACCTACGACCTGGCGCGCGGCGGGCGCGCCAACTCGGTGCTGAGCATCGTGCTGACCATTGGCGCAGCCAGTGCGTTCGTCGGCATCGTGCAGTACGCGGTGCTGAACTTCGACGGCCTTGGCCGGCGGCCCCAGGGCACGCTGTCGCACTGGATGACCTACTCGGGCACGTTGATGCTGGTCATTTGTGGCGCAACGGCGCGCCTGCTCTACGGCTCGTCGGGACGGATGTGGGCGGCCTTCGTGATGCCTGCCCTGCTGGTGGCACTCAGCATCACGCTGACGCGCGGGGCGTGGATCGGGGTCGCAGTCGGCGTGGCGGTGCTGTTTCTGAGCAAGGACTTCAGGCTGCTGGCGTTGATCCCGGTGGTGATCGTCGGCGGGCTGCTGCTCGCGCCGCCGGAAATCATCAACCGCGCCGAGTCGATGTTCAATCGCAAGGACCCGACGTCGGTCGACCGCATCGCGATGCTGGAAGCCGGCGTGGCGATCGTCAGGGACTACCCGCTGACGGGCGTGGGCCCTGATCAGATCAGCCGCGTGTATCCGCGCTACCGCGTCGCAACCGCGGTCAAGGACAATAACCCGCACCTGCACAATGTACCCATGCAGATTGCGGCCGAGCGCGGCCTGCCAGCTCTTGCCGCCTGGCTCTGGTTCGTCGGATCGGTCGTGCTCGGCTTGACCGGCATGGTTCGCAAGGGCCGCAACCGCAGCCTGGCCGCTGCGGCGCTCGGCGCCATGGCCGCCATGCTGGCCGCCGGCCTGACCGAGTACAACTTCGGCGATTCCGAGTTCCTGATGCTGCTGCTGGTGATGATCACATTGCCGTTTGCGGCCAATCGCGATGGCGGGCTTCCCTCATGACCATCTCGCAACTTCCCGAACTCACCGCGGCGCGGGCGCACGAATTGATCGACCGATTCATGTCGCGGCGCATCACCGTCGTTGGCGACGTGATGCTCGACCGCTTTCTGATCGGCCGCGTCAGCCGGATGTCGCCTGAAGCGCCGGTGCCGGTGGTGGTACACGATCACGACGAATTCCGCCTTGGCGGCGCCGCCAATGTCGCCAACAACCTGCGTCAGCTCGGTGCGTCGGTCGACTTGATCGGCGTGGTTGGCAATGACGAGTCGGGCGCGCACCTGAAGGGCGAACTCGCGGCCAGGGGCATTCACTCCACCGGATTGATCACCGATCCTGAGCGCCGCACCACGACCAAGCTCCGCGTCGTCACCACGCGTAACCAGCAGGTGTCGCGCATCGACTTCGAGTCGAATCACGAAGTCGGCACGGCAATCGAGGATGCTATCGCCTCACAAGTCGAAATGCGGGCGCGATCGGCGCAAGTCATCCTGGTCTCCGACTATCAGAAGGGCGTCGTCACCCGCCGGTCCATGGCGAACCTGGTCGCGTTTGCCCACGCCAACGGCCTGCCCGTGATCGTCGACCCGAAGGTGCCACACATCGACTACTACGCCGGCGCGGCGCTGGTCACCCCCAATCACGTCGAAGCGGAAAGCGCGACCAACTCGCGCATCGAAACGCATGAAGACGCGCGGCGCGCGTCAGCGGCACTGCGTCAGCGGCTGGGCGTTGACAGCGTGCTGATCACCAGGGGTGAGCACGGCATGTGGCTGGATCACGCCGGCACGGATGGCTACTTGCCAACCTCGGCGCGGGAAGTGGCGGACGTCACCGGCGCCGGCGACACCGTCATTGCGACGCTCTCGCTCGCGCTGGCGGCGGGCGCGACGATGGCCGAAGCCGCGCGCCTGGCGAATGAGGCCGCGGGACTGGTCGTCGCCAAGTTTGGCGCAGCGACCGTCAGCCCGGCCGAACTCAAGGCGCTGTTTCAGTAGGGCGCACGGCCTCGGGGCATAGGGGCCTGAGGTTTCCCTCAAGCCCCCATTTCCAATTCTTAGAACTCGACGCGCACGCCAACCTGCGCCTTACGTGGCGTGTAGCTGGTGCTGTACGCCGTCAGGAGCAGGAACTGCGCCGACGCCTGGTTGCCGGTCGGGTTGGCGAAGTTTGTGCGATCGGTGACGTTGAAGATGTCGGCCGACAGCTCGATGCGGCGGTTGCCCGGAATGCGAATCGCGTAGCCGACGCGCATGTCGAGTGAGAAGAACCCGGGACCATACGCGCCGTTGCGTTCCGCCTTGTAGTTCTTCACCGTGAACGCGTTGTTGCCGTTGCCGGCATAGTTGCCGGCCGCGAGCGGTTCGAACTGGATGCCGTTCAGGTCCGGATCGACGTTGCCGTTGTTCAACGTGAACGGACGGCCGCTGAGAGCGCGCGCCACCCAGCTGACGTTGAGACCGCCGGTGCGCGGAATCAGCGCGACGCCGCTGAAGGTGAAGTTGTGGCGGTTGTCGAAGTCGCTCGGGCCCTCGTTCTGATCAAGGCGCAGGTCGTTCCCAACCTGGAAGTTGCTGCCGGCCGCGCCGTTGCCTGAAGTATTACCCCGCGACTTGGCCAGCGTATACGAGACCTGCGAGCTGAAGTTGTTGCTGAAGCGCTTCTTCAACTGCAGCATCAGCGCGGTGTAGTCCTGTTCGCCAACGTTCCGGTACTGAATGACGTTGGTCGTAAACGGCGCGAACGTCCCGTACTTCTGAGCGAGCCGCTGCACCGCCGCGTTCAGTTCGGCGGTGGGCACGCGAACCAGCGTCGATGTCGCTACCGTGGGATTGCTGCGCACCTGCGGGTTGTGGTTGAACTGCATCAACAGATCGCGGCCACGAGAGTGGACGACGTCGA
Organism: Acidimicrobiia bacterium; assembly: GCA_038144855.1. Taxonomy (GTDB): domain Bacteria; phylum Acidobacteriota; class Vicinamibacteria; order Vicinamibacterales; family UBA2999; genus 12-FULL-67-14b. The sequence continues at coordinate 13,407 of JAYQOO010000026.1, forward strand.
CGGCTGCGGACAACGCGGCACCGAGCTGCCGTTCGTACCCGAGCGACACCTCGTCCGTGTACGGCACTCGGCGGTCGGGGTTGTCCCAGGTCGCGCCGGTATTACGCAACAGCTGGCCGCCGGGATAGAGCTGATTCAAAAGCGCGGTGTTGATCGTCGGACCGTTGACCAGGAACGGATCCGTCGGCAGCACGCCCGTTCGGGGACCGTTGTCGGCAGCCGCGGTCGGAAAATTCACCACGAACGACGAGGCGAACGGGGTGCCCGTATAGAGGCCACCGATCACTTCGAAGTGGGTCTTGTCGTAGAAGCGGCCGACGGCGGCGCGAATCACGCTGGTGCCGCCCAGGTCGTAGGTCAGACCGAAACGCGGCGCCACGTTGTTCGTGTCGACCGGGTGGTCGTCGCCAACGAACATGTCGTCCGCGGTCCGAAGCGGCATCGCCTCGTAGTCATAGCGGGCGCCGATGTTCAAGGTGATGTTGTTACCGAGACGCCACTTGTCCTGGATGAACCCGGAGATGTAGTGCGCTTTCTGGTAGAACTCGTTGGCGCCGCCAACGCGGATCGTGAAGCGATCCGGATAGGTCGACGGAATCGCCCGATTGAAGGCCACATTGCTGCGGCCGAACGAGAACGTGCCGTTGAGGTTGCCCTGATTGCTGTTGAAGGCGGCGGAATACGAGTACTGCACGCCGAACTTCAAGTCGTGGTCGCCACGGCGCGTAGGAATAAACCAGGCCAGTGTGTTCTCGGCCTGGATGCCATCGTTGACGCGCGCCGACGCCGTATTGTCCTGCTGATCGATGTAGTCCTGATAGGCGAGCGTCACCGGGCACCGCGACAGGTCGCGGCCGTTGGTGTTGAAACAGTTATTGGCGAAGGCCACGTTTTCACGCGTCCACGTCAAACGGAACGTGTTGACCTTGGTGCCCGACAGCACGGTATTCAGGCTCGCCGACACGGTCTGGTCCACGTCCGACTCTTCACGAGCCGCAGCCGGTGTCACGGCACCGATGATCTGGTTCACCTGGGGCGACTGCTCACGCAACCAGCGCACGCTGTAGCTGTTGGTGTTGTTGATCTGGTGATCGCCGCGGACGATCGTGTTCCAGACCCGGTCCCGCGTCTGCTGCGTGCCGTTCAGTTCGGGCCGCGACAGAATGTTGATCGCATTGGGACGATCGATCGAGAAGCGCTCGACGCTGGCAAAGAAGTGCACCTTGTTCTGAACGATCGGTCCGCCGAACGTACCGCCCCACCGCTGATACTTCGTGTCCGGCTTCGGCAAGTTCTGCTGCTTGGCGAAGAACGCCTGGCCGGTAAGGTCGGCGTTCTGCAGGAAGCCGAACGCAACACCCTTGAACTGGTTGGTGCCGGCCTTGGTGACGGCATTCACCACCGCACCCGACGTGCGCCCGTACTGCGCGTCGTACTGACCGGTGATGACCTGGAACTCCTGAATTGCCTCGATCGGGGTCCGCGCCTGCGTGCCGGCGCGCTGGCCAATAACGTCGTCATTGTTGTTGCCGCCATCGAGCATGTAGTTGTTGTTGCGCGGATCTTGGCCGTTGACGGCGATCGAGTCGCTGCCGAACGATTCGGTGCTGACCGACGGCACGATGCCGGGTAGCAGCCCAACAAATCCGACGAAGTTGCCGTTGACGCTGGGCAGCTTCACGAGCGTCTCACTGGTGATGTTGCCGCCGATTTCCTTCGACGTCAGGTCGACGATCGGCGATTCAGCCGTCACGTTCACCGTTTCCTCGATGCCGCCGACTTCGAGCGCAATCTCCAGACTCGTGGTGCGCCCGACTTCGAGCACCAGGTTCTGTCGTGCGAACTTCTTGAAGCCGGCCAGTTCGGCGGTCACGCCATAGGTGCCGGGCACCATGCCGCTGGCGATGAACGAACCATCCGAGCCTGAAATCGTTTCGCGGATCGTGCCGTTAGCCTGATTGGTCAACACCACCGTTACGCCCGGCAGTGCGCCACCCTGCCCGTCGGCCACACGGCCGCGCATTTCACTCGTACCCTGTTGCGCCGACGCGTTGCCTACCACGGTAAGCAACGCGGCAAGCGCCACGCCGACCAGTCGTAGTTTCATGATCTTCTCCAAAGAGGATGCTCCATCCACAACAATCAAAGGACCGTCGTTTCCGCCGGTTCCGACCGGAGTATTGTAACGCCCGTCTGACGTATGGGTGGGGCTGGGTACGTGCTTCGAAGTGATGAATCGTCAGCCGATTCATCACAACGGACAGAAAGGGACTTCAGCGCGTGTTAGCGCTCGCTCGGGAATCCAACTTTGATCGCGCCAGCCTTTGAGCCATTCACAGTGCCCTGGGTCAACCATTCCAGCGACGCATTGAACAGCAGTAAATGATTGCTCTCCCACATTGCGTTGTGTGAGGCGCAGCCAAGGTCGATCAGCACCTTCTCCAGTGATCCCAGATCGTCGTACATGGCGCGCACGCGATCGGGAGGCACCTGTTTGTCGAGCGCGCCGGCCACGATCAGCGTCGGCGTCTTCATGCCCCCCACCATCGACTCATTGAATCCCCAGGTGGTGGTCGACGGCGCGCGGCGCACGCCGCTGCCCCACTTGGCGCCGACCGGATCGGAGGCAAGCATGTCAGCCCAGACGGCGTCGCGCACCTTGGGATCGACCTGATTCGCGCAACCGATCTGTCGGTCCCAGTTGGCGTCGAACTCGGTTCGCGATTGCGTGTTGAAGACCGTGCCTGGGCGCGGCAATGCCGGAGCCGTCGCTGAACCGCCGCGGCCATAGGCGGGAGCAAGCAGCACCAGGCGATTAACCTTCTCTGGATGCTGCGCAGCATACCCGCCGGCGCGCGGCCCGCCGAGCGACCACGCCACGAGACTTACCTTCGACACGTTGCGCAGCTTTCGAATGTAGTCGACGACGCCGTCGATGTCGTTCCAGTCGGATGCGATCGTCGTGAGCTGGCCCGGATACGTCGACGGGCACGGCTCCTTGATCAGCGCGGGAATGAACTGCTTCTGCTGGTCCGCGGCAAGATTGCACGGATCGTTCATTGGCGCCGGGCGCGCCGAGCGGCCGTAGCCGGTCGTGTCCATTGAAAACACATCGAAGCCGGCGCCGGCCAGGTGCGCCATCCAGCTGTAGCCGGCAACCGGCACGTCGAAGGCGACTTCAGCCGGCGTGCCAGCTCCGTGCACGAACAGCACCACGCGATCAGCGGCGGGCACCGTCCTGCCGTCCTGCACGCGCTCACGCACGTAGATGTTCGCGTTCTGTCCCGCGATCACCGGCACCAGCGACTTCACCGTGACGGTGTGATCGACCGACAGAATCTTCGGCTGCTGCGCCGACGCGCCCCCGATCGTGAACGCGACGACGACAATCCCGGTGAACAGCTTCATGCGCATCTCCTCGCGCTATTGTGCCTGCTTCGGCAGGAACCAGAGCAGGGCTTCGCGGGTGATCTCGATCGGCGTGCCGTGGCCGCCTTCATGTTCGCGATAGGTGACGTCGTAGCCGTCTTTCTTCAGGAGCGCGGCGTTCTTGCGGCCGCTGACATCGATCGGCATGACGGTGTCCTTCACGCCGTGTGCGATGAAGATCTTCGGCTGGCCCTTCCGCCGCAGCGGCTCGATCAAGCCGCCACCGGCCAGGATGACCAGGTGATTGAACGTGTCGCCATACGCAAGCCCCATCGTCAGCGCGTACCCGGCTCCGTCGGACTGCCCGCCAAGCGCCACATGATCGAAATCAATATTCACGAGGCTGCCGACATGGCGAAACGCCGCGCCGAGGTATTTCACATCCTGATCGAACCCTGGCACTTCCTTGCCCCACGTAATGTCCCGTGACTCCGGCGCGAGCACGATGAAGTTGAGCTCCTCGGCCAGCGCGAACAAGCGTCGCTGGTTGTCGCCCCAGCCACTGAAGCCGTGCAGCATGATCACCAGCGGCATCGGCGTGCCGGCCTTGTAGGACTTGGGCACGTAGAGAGTGCCGTCACGATCGTCATCCGAAATACCAAGCCGGGATTGACCGTACGGCACCGCATCTTGCGCCGACACGCCGCGCGCAACCAGCATCAGGACAAGGAGCAACCACAGTGTTCGTCGAATCATGTCAGTGAGGCCCAGACCAAAATCAGAATGAATGCGGGAATCGACGCAAACACGTACACCACGCCGACGCCAACGGTCTTCAGTGCCGTCATCGGCCAGGTTTCGCGATACACCGCCCGGAACGCCCATAGCGTATACGCGATGAACGCCGCGACGCACGCCGCACCGACGACGGCCGTCACCACCGGTTGCCGCGCGTACTTCGCGACTTCGGAGACCGTAAAGGTCACAAACGCAAAGGCATGCAGGTGCGCCGAGTAGACGAGCGCGGTCGGAAAGCGATGGCCGCGGTAGAACATGGCCACGATGGCGGCAAACACCGGCAGCAGCCCGAAGAAGACTCGCGGCATGATGGTGAAGATGCGCGCGCGGAACCCCGCAGGGTCCTGGGCAAACGATCGCAACAGGGGCCGAATGAACCAGGCCTGCTGGTCGACCGTCTCCAACATCGCCGCGCGGTCTTCCGCCGTCAACTCCGCGGCGTCGCCACGGCTGGCGTTGCCGAATTGGATCTCGATGCCGGGCCCGGCAATGTCCGATCTCACGGGCGCAGCAGCAGACGCCAGGAAGTAGACGACGCTGACGATCAGGTAGAGCCTGATCGGCGACAGGTAGCGCGCGCGGCGGCCCTGCAGATAGTCCACGGTGAGAAGGCCGGGACGCAGCAGGCCTTTGAACGTGGCGGCAATGCGCCCGTCGTATCCCGACAGCTCCTGCCACGCATCACCGGCCAGTTCGGCAATCGTGGGGTTGGCGGGCACCGCGCGTTGCCCGCAGTCGGCGCAGAAGGCGCCGTGCAGGTCCGCACCGCGGTTCAGACAGCGGTTCATGCGGAGGCCAGTTCTCCTAGCTTCAGCACCGTGTTCCAGTTCCGCGCCGTGCCGCGCGTGCCGAGCGCCTTCTCGATCACGGCGATCGTCAGTTTCGAACGTCCGATGCCGTCGGGATAGAAGAAGTAGGCCTGCTTCCCCTTGGCGCGAACCACCTCGCGCCCCTTGATCTTTTCTTGCAGCGCGGTCACCGCCGCTGCGGAGGGCGCATCTCTCAGGCACATCATCACGAGGTGGGCGGGATCGCTCTTCGCTTCCGCCGGGAACGGGTTGCCCTTGATGATCGCCCGCCATTCCGCGGCCGAGCGCACGAAGTAGTCGGTGGTCACCTTCAGGTACTTGGCCGATGCGACTTCGAGCTGTCCTTCGAGCGCAGCGCTTGACGAGGCGTCCGACCTGAAAACGGCGTTGCCGCTCAGTAGCAGCGTCTGCGCGTCCTGGAATTTCAACTTGCCGAGCATCGCGCGCAAGTCAGCCATGGCGATGCGATTGTGGGCGCCGAGGTTGATGGCGCGAAGAACGGTGATGTAGGTCGTCACGGCTTGCGAGAGATAACCACGTCATGCCCCCGCACGTCCAGCGAAGACGCAGCCGCGCGATCAGTGAAGACGGGCATGGCGCGTCAGGCCTCGTGCATGACGGACAGGTACGCGGTCCACGGACCGATGGCGCCCTTGTACTGCTTCGCCATCACGCGCGCGATCTGCACGATGTGCCCGAGATCGTGCGCGACCCAGCAGGCCAGCAGCTGGCTGAGGGTGACTTCACCGAACGCCGGATGATTGCCGGTCAGCGCCAGTTGAGCCGGTGTCAGGTGCCAGCCTCGCAGCTTCGCCAGGTTCGCGGCGCGAAGTGTGGCAAATTCATCCAGCAGCGTCTCGAGTGTCTTGCCCTGGCTCTCCGTGAATTGCGCGAAGCGATCGTAAGGCGTGAAGGTGCGGTGCGCACCTTGCGCGAGGATGATCTCCGCTCGCGCGATCCAGTCGGTGCGCTCACCGTGATTGAGGTGGCCGATCACCACGTACGGACTCCACGTGTCTGGGCCCTCCGTCGCGTCGGTCCAGGAAGCCGGCAGGCCGTGCAGCATCGCCTTCAACGTGGCTGGCGTGCGTTCGAGAACCGCTGCGCCCTCGGTAACAGTGAAGTCCATGCCCCAGTATGCCCTGCTGCCGCCCGCCGGTTGACAATAATACGTACTGCGTAGTATTACGTATTGCGTAGTAGCAATGACCAAGACCGACGACCTGCTCGCCTCGCTCGGCCGGTTCTCTGAACCGGCGTTGCACATCCTGATCTCCTTGGCCGACGGCCCCAAGCACGGCTACGCGATCACCCAGGACATTGAAACGTTGACCGGCCAGAAGCCAGGCCCGGGGACGCTGTACGGAGCCATTGCGAGGCTGGAAGCCCGGAAGTGGATTGAGGCGCTGCCAGTCGAAGAACGGCGGCGGCCCTATCGGCTGACTGCGTCGGGCCAGAAAGTGCTGCGCCACCGCCTCGACAGCATGCGCGTCATCGCGCGGATCGGCCGCGCACGTCTGGCGGAGGGCTAGGCCATGACGGCTCAACAGCTGCTTCGGCTTTACCCAAGGGCCTGGCGCGAGCGGTACGGCGAAGAGTTTGCGGCGATGGTCGGCCCCGAGTCGCTACAGCTGCAACAGGTTATCGACATCGTGTCAGGCGCAATCGATGCGTGGCTGTCCGCGGATGTCCGCGGCGCAACCAGCGCAGCCGCCAACGGCACTGGAGGAGCAACGGATGCTCAAGTCACTCGCAATCTGCTCACGAAATCAGCAGACATACACCAAGCGCGATGGCCTGATCGGCGGGGCCGTCATGATCGTCGCCACCGCCCTGTTCGCCCTGCTCGGCATCGCCCTGAAGCGCAGCGGCCACGACGAGGCCGCGGAAGCAGTGGTGGCGAACAGCTACCTGGTGGCCATGAACATCTCGATGCCGTTCTGGCTCATGAAGGGCCAGCCGTGGAAGGCGCAAGCAGCCGTGATCGGCGGCACGACCGCGATCCTGATCGCGATTGCCGCCATCAACTTCGGCTAGCTCATCGCGTCGCGACACACCGCCGGGCCGGCGCAGGCTTTTGCGTCGCCGCCGGTGGTGGCGCCTGGCTCGTCACCATGCTGCCAAGCTGCTCGAACGCCACCTGCTGCAGCGCTCGCGTTTCAGGCCGGGACATGCCGAGCTCGTAGGCCGAGCACTCCGCATCGGTGAGCGATCGCGGATCCTTGCCGGTCAGCGCGCCGAACAGCACCAGCGCCTGCAGGTAATAGCCGTGCGTGCTGGCATGATACGAGTCATACGTCCACAGGTTCAGTTTGCCGGCCTCGATGCCGTCGTAGGGGTTGGCGTCCGCCACGCCGCTCTGCATGGCGCGCAGCCACGACTCACCGACGGGTACGACCGCTTTCACTCCCGCCCCAGCCGCGGCGCGATCGTAGGCGGCCCGCACGTCTTTCGTCATGACCTCGACCGACTGCCCGTGCCAGGCCCCCTTCTCGGGATAGACGTTGTCCGCTCGCGCCCACGTCGAGATCAGGAACAACTCCACTTTCGGATTCTTGCCGCGGAGAAAGTCGGCCATCTGCTTGCTCGTGGCAATCAACTTGGCAGGATCTTTCGGCTTCTGTGCGTCCAGCAGGCTGAAGCCGTGCATCACTACAGTGTCGAATGGCTGGCTGCCAATCTCGGCCAGCTTCTCGGCAAGGTGAAAGTCGAGGCCGCTACCGCCACGCGTTTCCAGCGAGACGTCAAACTCCAAACCAGCTTGCTGCGTGAACGACTTGAACAGCGCCGGCACGCCGCCGATGCCTTCCTTGTTCAGGTCGGTCACGGTCTCGGCGCGATAGAACCGCACCGCGGATCCGGAGCCAAACAGGAATGAATTCCCGATGAACAGCACGCTGCGCGCCGCGGCCGCAGGTCCTGAGCCAAGTCGAAGGGCGCCAGCATGGCTTGTTGCCACCAGTGCCACCAACCCGAATACCGCCATCAGCTTTCGCATCACCAGGCTCCTGTCGTGTCCGATCGTGCGCCGCCACACTATCTCACGACCCCGGCGGTAATATCAGGGAACTTCCTGGCTCGATCCTTCATGGTGACAACGCCCCGCCGCGCCGTCGTCTCCCGATCCAGGCAATGCGATTTTTCCGGCCAACACGCCGGCCGGCACGCTGGTGTTCAGCGCGTCCCCAATTGGCCAGGACCGCATCCGTTGGATTACGCCGCTTGGCAACCTGAACCCGCCAGGCCACGCGATCCCGACGGACCACATCTATTTCTACTTTGCCGATCCCGAAGCGCGCGAGTCACCCGAGGCACGACGCAGCGAGTTCTACGCTCCCGGGAACGGCACGGTGACCACCGTGCTGGGAGGCGTCGGGCAGGAGTCGAAGATCTTCGTCCGCCAGACCGCGTCGTTTGTCTACTACCTCGATCACCTGATCTTGTCCGCGCCGCTGACTCGCGGCTCGGTGGTCACCGCGGGCCAACTGCTCGGCACGACCGGCAACACCTACGGGATCGACCTCGGCGTGATCAACGATGCGGTCACCCACAACTTCATCATTCCCAGTCACTACATTGCGGACACGCTGCACGCCGACGCGCCACTCAAATACTTCGAGGAGCCGCTGCGAAGCCAGCTCTACGCGCGCGTGGAACGGCTTGGCGACGAGAAGGATGGACGCATTGACTTTGACGTGGCCGGGCGACTGTCAGGCAACTGGTTCGTCGGCGGCACGCAGGCGGTGCTGTCGTTTGCCGACGACACTTACGATCCGCTCGAGGTGCGGATCTCCACCGCCCGGGGGAATCCGCAGGGCGTGTTCTCAATCGCGGCCTCGGATCCGCTCCCGCGCGACGTGACACCGGCATCCGGCCTCGTCCGTTACACGCTGAAACGCGCGATCACGGGACGGCCGAGATTCACGTTTGCCGACAGCGGCGTGATCGCCTACATGCTGGTGCAAATGACGGACGACAGCCGCCCTCGAATGGAGATGTTTCCGGCCGCCAACCCGCCGACCGAGTTCACCTCAGGCGCCGGCGTTTACACGCGCTAGTCGTCTTCGTAGCTGAAGGCAATCATCACGCGCGCGCCTTCTTCCTTGTCACCACGAACGCGCTTCGGCACAGGCAGGAACCCTTTGCCGTCCTTGGAGCGAAACACGCTCGTCGTCCACTCCAGGCCGTCCACAGAAGCCGTCACCGGCGTGCGGCCCCAGGGCGCGAGTAATCGGCGGCGCCAGCTTTTTCGGAATCGACACGTAGGTCCATCCGCCTTTGTCCGGCACGCGCTGCAGCGTGGTCTTGAATGGTCCGATGGTGCGCCATGCCGCCTTCATGTCACCTACCGCCACAGCCATTCAGCGATCGATTACCACGATGCGGTTGCCGCGATGGCTTGCACGGCTGGCGGAGCCACCGACAGCGAAAGCGCCGCGCCCCACCAGTAGGCAACGTGCACCCGGCGTCGAGTGACAAAGTCGTAGACCGGCCCGGCAAACAGGAACACCAACACCAAGACGGTGATCACACCGGTGTTCCCGCTCGCGATCGGCAGTCTGCTGACACCAGGTCCGACAAGCGATCCGGTCACTGCGGTCAGCATCAACCGCTTGTGCGCCTGGATGTTGTGGCGGAAGCACCACGCCGCCGTGAACAACACGGCAAACGTCACGATCGCCCCGAGGTTGAGCAACAGGAATCCGGCCGGCGTCGGGAACTCCACACCAGGAATGCCTCGATGACCGTCGCGCGTGACGACAATGGCGGTTTCAACACCGAGCACCAGCATCGCGGCTGCCAGCGCGACGCTTGCCGTCCCGATCCGCTTGTGCAACGACACCCGTCCCTGAGAGACGAGCATCGTCTGGACGATGAAGAGAACCAGCCAGCTCACGAACACGGCCGCGTGCAGGTGCACGATCGGCTGCACGCCGGTTCCGCCGTGCAGAACCTTCGGGCCGTAAGTGTTCAGAAAGCCGCCGGCGATCGCCACCGAAGAGGCGATCGCCATGGTGCGGAAGAAAACATGATCGCCGGGCCGCGTGCGAAACGATGCGTCCATGGCTGTAGTGGACGCATTATTCCACAGCGCTCGACGCTAGTGGCGGAAGTGCCGGCGGCCGGTGAACACCATGGCGAGCCCGTGCTCGTCGGCAGCGGCAATGACCTCGGCGTCCTTCACAGAGCCGCCGGGTTGCACGACGGCCGTTGCACCGGCCGCGGCCACCGCATCGAGGCCGTCGCGGAACGGGAAGAACGCGTCCGACGCCGCAACCGACCCCTTCAAGGCTGCGGACTCGCCGGCCTTCCAGCCACCCGACTTATTGACCGCGACCTTCACGGCGTCGACGCGGCTCATCTGGCCGGCGCCAATCGCCAATGTGCGCACCGCGTCGGTAAAGATGACCGTGTTCGACTTGACGTGCGCCATCACCCGCCAGGCAAAGCGCATCGCCTGCCACTCCTCGGCCGTCGGCTGCCGTTTGGTCACGACCTTGACCGCATCGGAGGGCCACGGCGTCTGCGCTTCACTCACGCGGTCGCGATTCTGGACGAGCATGGCGCCGAGAATCGACCGATACTCGCGCGTGTCTGCAAGCGCGCGGACGTCGGCCTTGACCACGCGCAGGTTCTGCTTGGTGGCGAGGATCGGCCTCGCGTCGTCAGCGACATCCGGCGCGATCACACACTCGATGAACGTGGACACGATCGCTTTCGCAGTTTCGGCATCAAGGGTCCGGTTGAGGCCGATGATGCCGCCGAATGCCGCCAACGCGTCCGCCTCCCGCGCGCGCACGTAGGCGTCAGCAATGCTGGCACCGGTGGCCACGCCACACGGGTTGGTGTGCTTGATCACCGATGCGGCCGGCTCGTCGAACTCCAACACGATGCGCGCCGCCGCGTCGAGGTCGAGCAGATTGGTGAACGACAGTTCCTTGCCCTGCAGCACGGCGGGCGCGCCGAGGCCGGCCTGTTCGAGCGAGTACCAGGCCGCGGGCTGATGCGGGTTCTCGCCGTAGCGCAGATCCCGGAGCTTGGCTCCGCCGAGCGTGAGGCGTGACGGCGCGGTGGGGCGAGAGGGCGACGGGACCGAGAATGCATCACCCTCCACCGTGACGTCGGCCAGTGTTGCCGCAATGGCGGTGTCATATGCGCCGGTGTGTTCGAACGCGCGGCGTGCCAGTTCGAAGCGAAATGCCTGCGAGGGCCCACCGGGCGCGTCGAGACCCGCGATCACTTCGTCGTAGTCCTTTGGCGAGACGACAATCAACACGTCCTTGAAATTTTTAGAGGCGGCGCGCACCAGACTCGGACCACCAATGTCGATCTGCTCGATGAGATCCTCGAACTTGATGCCGGGCTTGGCCGCGGTTTCGACAAACGGGTAGAGATTGACCACCACCAGATCAACGAGGCCGATGCCGTGCTCGCCGGCCAGCGCCAGGTCCTCCGGGTGATCACGTCGCGCGAGGATGCCGCCGTGAATCTTCGGGTGCAGCGTCTTGACCCGCCCGTCCATCATTTCGGGAAAACCCGTGACGTCGCTGACGTTCACCACGGGCAGGCCGCCATCAGCCAGGGCCTTCGCCGTGCCGCCGGTTGAGACCAGCTCAAAACCCCTGTCGGACAAGGCCTTTCCAAAGGCGACCAATCCCGTCTTGTCGGAAACACTCAGAATCGCACGGCGCATCAGCGGATCCCCTCAAGCATTGACGAATAAACAGCGAAAATCACTCGATTTTCCGAATTGACACCAAATGTAACGGCCCGGTATCATCCCCGCAGTCCAGTTCTGCGGACCAGAAGGCCGCAAGTTGCGGCCTTTTTTTGTTGCCCGAAGCTCATGCGCTCATCGAGAGACAGGAGATTCGGGTAGATCAGTACGGTGGCCTACAAGCTACCAGTAAGACAGGAAGAGAACGATGCGTATTACAGGCAAGGTCAAGTGGTTTAACAACGCCAAGGGCTACGGTTTCATCGAGCGCGAAGGCGGCAGCGATGTGTTCGTGCACTACTCGGCGATTCAGGGCGCCGGCTTCCGCTCACTCGAAGAGGGCCAGCCGGTTGAATTTGAAATCGTCGACGGACCCAAGGGTCCGCAGGCCGGCAACGTGACCCGGGCCGCCTAGCAATCACTTGATCGACCCGGAGCCAGGCTCCCTCCTGGCTCCGGTTAGCTTCGGCCCTCGCCCTTCTCTGCCTTCACCGTCAACGACACCTTCCCATCCTTTAACGCGATCTTGAAGGCGACAGCACTGCCTTCATCCGCGAACTTTGAGACCTGTGCCCGGACCAACGCGGCCACCCGGTCATACTCCACAGGCGTTTCGCCAACTTGCTTCTTCGCGGCGGCCAACTGTTCGTAGAGTTCCTTGACCCGGTCCTCGTTCGCATCGCGGCCGAACGCCACGACGGTCTCGACAGGCGCCGGCCGTGCCGGAGCTGCCTGCGGGGCCTGCTGCGGCTTGTCATCTGCGGCGCTCGGTGACGCCGCAGGCTCGGGCCGCCTGGCCCCAAACATCGGGCGGCCGAGTTCGCGATTCGTCAGCTGCCGATCACATAGTTCGATGAACTTCTGGTAGCGGCTCTGGAGGGATTCGAATCGAAACCGGTCGGCGGTGTTGCGGATGTAGGTGTTGTCGTGCTTCTTGATCAACGCCGCAACCCGGGTCTTGGTTTCCCATGGCGGACGCGGCAGGCGGCCGGCGAAAAACATGTTGAACTCCGCCTCGAGCCGGCGAATCTCGCCGTCGAGCACGATCATCTGTTTTTCCCAGTCGGATTTCGGCGGGGCCATGCCCGCACTACTGCAGCAGGGTCAGCCACAACATCGGCAGCCACAGTTCGCGTGTGTAGGGAATCGGCCGGTCGTCGATCAGCACCTCCGTGCCGTGGACCGGGCCGACCAGTTCGAACAAGTCTCGCAGCGGCAACGCGTCGGTCGAAAAAAACCGCGCGCGATAGCGCCGCCCGTCGCCGTCACCCGTCTCCAGGAACTCGCGAGACGCCTGCGCCTTCTCGATCGCCCGGGCGAAGTTCTCACCCTCAAACGCCGGGAAAACGAGCGTGATCGAGAACGGCAGGTCGCGTGGGCCAAACAGCGTGGCGTGCAGGTCGGGATCGAGCGCGGCCAACTCCTCGGCCGTCGGCTCTTCAGGCTTCTCGACATACGGCCAGTACCGCTCGAGAGGGCGATGGGTCCGTTTCGTCGACATGGGAGACGGAAATCGTACCTCAAAGCGTTCCGCGGGTTCCAGTGGGTTCCAGCAGTGTGAGGGGTTAAGATTCAACAGCTTGGCGGACTTCAGGATTATTCCGAGCATCGACATGCTCCGGCAACGAGCCGGTGTGCAAGCACTCGAAGCGCGATACGGCTCGGCCGCCACGGTCACTGCGTTGCGAGCCGCTGCCGATCGGATGCGCGCCGCCATCGCCGCCGGGCAGGTCCCATCCCAGCCGGCCGAGGCGCTCGAGGCGCTTGCACAGGAGGCGCTCGCCGGCCGGCACCGCGGATCGCTGCGCCCGGTGATCAACGCGACCGGCGTAGTCATCCACACCAACCTTGGCCGGGCGCCGATCGCCGATGTGGCGATCGACCGCGTCGCCGCGATTGCACGGGGATACAGCAACCTCGAGTACGACCTCGAACGCGGTGCGCGCGGCTCTCGAACCGTGCACGCCGAGTCGCTGCTGACCGCCATCACCGGCGCCGAAGCCGCGATCGTCGTCAACAACAACGCCGCCGCGACGATGCTGATCCTGGCTGGCCTGGCAGCCGGCCGTGAGGTGCTGATCTCGCGCGGCGAGCTGGTCGAGATCGGCGGCGGCTTCCGGGTGCCCGACATCATGCGGCAGTCTGGCGCGACGCTGCGGGAAATCGGCACCACTAATCGCACGCGCGTCAACGACTACATCGCGGCGACGTCACCGGCCGCGGCGATCTACATGCGCGTGCACCCGTCGAACTTCCGCATCGAAGGCTTCACGGAGCGGCCGACGCTGAGCGAACTGGTCGAGGCCGGACGCGCCATGCAGGTGCCAGTGGTGGAAGACATCGGCAGCGGGTGCCTGCTCGAAGACCTTGCCGACGAGCCGTCCGTGCAGCGATCGATCGCGGCGGGCGTTGATCTGGTCTGCTTCAGCGGCGACAAATTGCTGGGCGGCCCGCAATGCGGGATCATTGCCGGGCGGAAGTCGCTGGTCGATCGGTTGAGGACGCATCCGTTGATGCGCGCGCTGCGCGCGGACAAGATCACCTTCGCGCTGCTCGAAGCGACGCTGGCTGAGTATGCGGCCGGCCGAGCCGCCGAGACCATCCCCGTCCAGCGCATGCTGCACGCGACGCCGGAAGCCATCGAATCGCGCGTCGAAGCCCTGGCGACCGCGCTCGCAGCCGACGGCTGGCGCGTCGCGATGATCAGCGGCGCATCGGCCGTGGGCGGTGGCAGCGCGCCGGGCCTGCAGTTGCCGACCGTGCTGCTGTCGATTGCCCGCGAGGGCGAATCGGCGGAACACACCGAGCGCCATCTCCGCACGCTTGATCCGCCGGTCGTTGCACGCATCGAGCACGATCGCGTGGTACTGGATCTGCGCACGGTGCTGCCAGAGGAAGACGACACGTTGGCGCGTCTATTGAGGTCAACACGGTGAGCGGCGAACCCGTTCGCAGCGGCCATGAGCCCGAGCTCGACGCGCAGTTCAGGAACAGCCGCGTCAACTCGCTGATCGAACTCAACCTCAACACCTTCTGGTCGATCGCCATCATCCTGCTGGGGTTTGGTCTGTGGGACGCGTTTGTCGACGCAGCGCACTGGCGAGAAGCGTTCGTGATTCGCGTCGCCGGCGCCGTCCTGGTCGTCGCCACCGGTGTGTTCCAGAAACTGCCCGGCAGAGGCGCGTGGCTGCCGGCACTGGCGAAATTCCGTTTGGTCGTCGCCGCCGTCTCAGCCGTCAGCGCCGCCGCGACGCTCGAGCACGGCTATGGCTACGGCGTCGCCGGCCTCGTCGTCATCATCCTGACCGGCCCGTATAGCGCCATTGATTCCCGGGACTTGCTGAAAGCCAATGTGCTGCTGATTGCCGGGTTGATGCCGGTAGTGGTCGCAGTCTCGCCGACGCCGTTCGACACGATCGGCACCGGCGTGTTCGTGCTGCTCGCGGTCGCCGTGAGCACGCTGCTCGGACGCGTGCTCGAGTCGTCGAACCGGCGGGCGTTCTTGCTGGAGCTCGAACAGCACCGCGACGCCCGCACCGATCCGCTGACGACGCTGGCCAACCGGCGGGCGATGCAGGAGCGGGGCCGCGTGGAGTTGAAGCTCGCCAAACGCACCGGGGTGGCCGTGTCGGTCATCCTCTGCGACCTCGACCATTTCAAGGCCATCAACGATCGCTACGGTCACGAGGCCGGCGACGCCGCGCTCGTCAGGGTGGCCGCGGTGCTGAAGGGCGCCTTGCGCGAAAGCGACGCGCTGGGCCGCTGGGGGGGCGAGGAATTCATCGCGGTGCTGCCGGCCACCGCCGCCACCGGCGCCAGGGAAGTCGCCGAGCGCATGCGGCTGTCGATCGAGCAGATCGCGTTTGCGGGCTTCCCCGACAAGGCCACGATCAGCATTGGCGTCGCGACCTCGCAGCAGATCGACGACCCGGCCGATGAGTGGGATCTGTTGATCAAGGAAGCGGACCGCCGCCTCTATCGTGCCAAGCACGACGGCCGTAATCGCGTGGTCGCCGGGTAGCCGGCCCGCTAGCCCCCCGTCTTCGACCGCGGCAACGGCGCCTCGGTCATCGCCGCCTGCCAGGCAATGGTTGCAAACACGATCGCCGACTGCTGCAGGTCTCGTTCTGTGGTGCGGTCAGGGTAGTCGGTGTTGGTGTGCCGCGTGCGTTCATCGTAGCCGGCGAAATCCTTGATGGCCGTGAACGCCGGCATGCCAAGCTCGTCGAACGGCACATGATCGGTGGAGCCGATGCCTTCGATGATGTTGCGCGTCGCGCCAAGGTCAGTCAGGGGCGCGAGCCAGCGGTCGAACAACGTCTTGGCCGCGGCATTCCCCTGCATATAGAAGCCAAGGGTCCGGCCGCCGCCGGGATCGTCATTGAGCAACACGGCCAGACGCTGGCGTGCTTCTGCAGTGGCGAAGTGACGTGCCACGTGGGCGCGAGCGCCAAGCAGTCCCTGCTCTTCCCCGCTCCAGAGCACCACGCGAATCGTGCGTCGTGGCGCCGCGCCGACGGCGCGGAGGATACGCGCGGCCTCCATGGCGGCCACGGCACCGTCGGCGTTGTCGGTCGCGCCGCTGGCCGTATGCCATGAATCCAGGTGTCCGCCGATGATCACCACCTGATCGCGCAGCGCCGGGTCGCGCCCGGGAATCTCGGCGATGACGTTGTAGCTGTTGCGATCCTGATCGAGCGAGCGCGTCCGCAGCTCGACGCGCATCGAGACCGGCCGGCCCTGCGCGGCAAGCCGCGCCATGACGTTGTACTGCTCACCGGCAACCATCAGCGACGGCACCGCGTCGGTTGGTGTCGCGCGGTTGCCGATGACGCCAACGGTGCCGTCGCGATACGCGCTTGCGCGCACAATCACGGCAGCGCCGGCTTCCTTCAGCAGCTTCGTCAACTCGGCATTGGGCGTGGCGCTCCTTGCCTGGGGTAGCGCCGGGTTGCCGGTCGCGACCGGCACCTCCGTCAGCCCGGGCTGAGGCCGATCGGCGAGCACGAACTCGGTCACAGGCCGGCTGACCAGCACGATCGCGCCGCGCAATTGCGCGGACATCGCCTGGATCTGCGCCGCCGTCTTGTCGCCAACGTAGACCACGCGACCGCTGATCGGGCCCTCGGTCGAGGGGGACCAGGCGTCCGGATATGCCGTGAGCGGTACGTAACGAGGTTCGGTCATCGCGACCGATACGTGCTCGAGTTCCCAACCGCGGCCAAAGTCAAAAGGCTCGAGATGCGGGTTGGCAAGTCCCCATTCGGAGAAGCGTTCGCTTGCCCAGTGGGCCGACCGCAGGTGCGCGGGCGAACCGGTCAGACGCCCACCGATGTCGTCGGTAAGAGTCCGGTACAGGGAAAGCGCGGACGAGCGCTGCAGTCCCTCCGCCCGGATCCTCGACACCATGTCGGCGTCAGATTGTCCGGCCACACCAGCGGCTCCCAGCACGGCGGCGATGGCGACGACAGCAAGCATTCGGCACTTCATGAGCAGCTCTCCGTTCCCCGAGCGCAGGAGCGACGCAAGGTCGCATCAGCAAGGACTCTCAGGTCAGGCTGATTCTATTCGGAAAGGGCTCACGGCCCTGACCACGCGCCTCTCCCCTCTCTCCGCGTGCCCTACATGTCGTCGCAGGGGCGTACTTCGCTTTCGCACTCGAACTCCGGGATATGAATGCGATGGATCTCCATGAAGCGGTGCGCGACCTCGAGGGCTTCTGCCCTGGTCGCCGTTTCGACAATCGCGTAGCCGCCGACGATCTCCTTGGCTTCGGCAAACGGACCGTCAACCGTCCTCAACGTGCCGCCCTTCTGGATGATGCGGACACCGTCCTTGGTGGGCTTCAGGCCCGCAGTTTCCTTCAGCCACCCCTTGGCGAAGCCTTCGGTGACAAATTCACCCATTGCGTCCATCAGCGACTGCGGCGGCTGGAAGGGTTCGGCGAGTTCCTTGTGCTTGATCATCATCAGACATTTCATGGTCTCGTGGCTCTTTACCCAAACGTCGAACGGGCCTGGCTGAGATCGACAGGCCTCCTAAAGAGCTGATGGCCTTCATGTTACGGCGACACTCGCCACCGCAGGGACGACGAGACCCAGGCCACGGCCAGGCAGCGCGAGCCCTACTGAACCGGAGGCAAATCGCGCAGCAGGAACTGCGCGGCAGAGAGGAGGTAGTTGCGGGCGTTGGCGCTCGTCTGGCGCTCGCCGAGCTCCGTCAGCGCCGCCGCCTTGAGTCGCTTGGCGTCGATGCTTGCCGCATCGGTGGCCAGCACGTAGTCGGCCAGTTCCGCGGCCCACTGGAATTCGCCCTTCGTCAGGGCGTCACGGCCGCGCGTGAGAACCTGCGCCGCCCCACCGGCCAACGCCAGGATCTTTTCCGCGCGTTCCTTCTCCGGCAGCGGAAACAGTTTCGCGGCATTGCCATCGAACCAACCGAGGTAGTCGGTGTAAATCGCGCGCACGGCCCACGGCACCGTGCCGTAAAACTCCTGGAGATACGGGTTGTTGATCAGGTGCGGGGGCAACGCGACGTGCTGCACCAGTTCGTCCGGGCGCTCGCCCTTGCGCATGCCATCGAGGGTTTGATCAAGGATCGACTTGATGCCGTCGCGATACGCGGTCAGCGCCGCGTTGACGTTGGCGGCGCCGCTGATCGATCGCGAATGACTCGGCGCGAGGTGCTCGGCGTTGAGCGCGATCATGGCGGTCAGGCTGGACACCCACGCATCAACCGGCCGCAGGCGCACGCCGCGAATCGCGTAGAGATTCGGGAATGCGCGGTAGAAATCATCACCCGGCATCAACACGCGCTTGTCGGGCATCCACACCGAAATCGCGTCGCTGGTCTCGCCAGGGGTGTGAATCAATTGCAGCCTGACGCCGGCAATCGTCAGATTGATCGTTGGTTCGCTAAACGTGCGGGTCGGCCGAAGGTAGCCGTTGTTCACGCCGCTCTGCACACCCGCGCTGGAGCGGCGGCCGATGCCTGGACCGATGCCCGCATTGATGTAGAGCGCGTCAGGCAGCCCCGACCCGAACTGGTTGCCGCCATCGCGTCCGGCACGGCCGATATCCGGCGCGCGATCGGCGAGCAGTTGGTGGCTGTAGATCTGTGGATTGTCCGCTCCGGCAAACGCACTGGCCCCACCGACATGATCGGGATGGAAGTGCGTGTAGATAATCGCCCGCACCGGAGCCTTCGTAATCTTGTCGAACTCCGCCTTCACCTCGCGGGCGTCCGCCACGTTGGAGAGCGTGTCGACGATGATCGAGCCGCCATCGCCCTGGATCAGGATCGCGTTGCCGAGCGAGTAGCCAACGGCGAGATACACGCCGTCAACCACCTTGATGATCTCCTTGCGGAACTCGTTGCTATGGGCACGGAGTTTGTCGCGGCCGGCAAACTGATCCTGCGCGGCAGCCGGGAGAGCCAGCGACAACACGATCACGACTGCTGACATCAAGGCGAGCGGTGACATGGACACTCCTACTTCCGAACTTCGTAGCGCAGCGCCACCATGCCGTTGGTGTACGCGGTCGATTCCATCAGATGCAGCGGCACATCCATGGCGAGGTCACCGAAGAACGAGATGCCGCTACCGATCGCAATCGGCACCATTGAGTAGCGGATCTCGTCAGCGAGTCCGAGACGCAAGCATTCGGCGGTCAGCGCGCCGCCGCCGACAAACCAGATGCCGCTGAACGCCGGCCGGAGCCGATCATTCACAAGTTGCGTCAGGTCGCCCGCGACAAACTCGACCGTCGGTTTCACCTTGCGCAGGGACCGGCTGGTGAGCACGACGACTGGTTTGTCACCGTAGACCCAGCCCATGCCCTTCTCTTCGTAGCCAAGCGCGGTCTCGTAGGTACGAGAGCCCATCACGTAACAGTCGATCGTCTTCAGGAATGCGGCCACGAACTCGGGCGTCATCGTCTGGCCACCGTCGAAACGATCGGCGGTCTCCAGCCAGTCAACGCTGCCGTCCTTGCGGGCGATGAATCCGTCGAGGCTTGCCACCATATGGATCGTGACGCGTGAGGTACGGTTGTCAGTCATCGTGATCCCTTTGTCGCGTCGGCAATCAACGCCATCATCTCTGGATAGTGGTAGCTGCCGCTCGCCGGCGGATGGTGCATCGCCGCAGCGATCATCGCCTTCGCGATCTGGTCGACACGGATCGACTTGAATCGTCCCGGCAGCAGGAAATCAATCAGCGGCAGGCCGCGTTCGAGCAGCCACGGTGTATGCGCGGAGCCAATGATCATCGCCGGGCGGAACACGCTGACGATCGCCGGACCAGCCGCGCGCACGGCCAGTTCGGAGGCGCCCTTGACTCTGTTGTAGCGGGGCATGCCGGCACCACCGCCGCCCTCGGCACTGGCAGACGGGTTGGCGCCCACGGCGCTCATGAACGACAGATGGTCAACCTTGCCGGACTCTTTCAGTGCCCGCGCGAACGCTTCATTGAGCGCCACGTCGATCGCGCGGTGCTGATCGAGCGTCAGCTTCGCCGTTCCCGCACCGATGCCCAGCACGCTGAACCCCTCCAGCCTTCCGTCGACGCTCGTCGCTGCGGCGAGCGTCGCCGCGTGAAGCGACGCTGCAGTCATATCGGGCACGAGGTGCTCGATCAGCCTGCGCCCGGCGGCATTTGCCATCGACACCGCCTCGGGCTGCGAGCGGCGTGACAGCGTAATGACGGCGTTGAAACCCTCATGCCGGAACAACTCTCGGAGCAGGGCGTTGCCAACGGAGCCCGATCCTCCGAGCACGATCGCTGAGCGGGTGCCGGCCATGCTCAGGGCTTCCGGAGAATCTTGTCCATCGTCTTCCCTTTCGCAAGCTCGTCGATCAATTTGTCGAGATAGCGAATCTCACGCATCAATGGCGTCTTGATCTCTTCGATGCGGACGCCGCAGATCACGCCCGTAATCAGCGAGCGATTGGGATTCAGCTTCGGCGCTTCGTCGAAGAACGTCCTGAAGTCCGTTTTGTTCTTCAGGTGTTGATCGAGTTTGGCCTGCGTGTAGCCGGTCAGCCAGCGGAAGACCTCGTCAACCTCGGCTTTGGTGCGCCCCTTTTTTGCGGCTTTGGCGATGTAGTGGGGATACACACCCGCCACGCTCATGGCAAACACCCGATGGTTGGGATCTTCCTTCACGGAACTGACTCCTATTCAGCAGTAAACGGCCCGAAGACCCGCTTCACCTGATAGCTCTCCGTCGCGTCGTCCAGAACCACGACCTGGTAGGTTGCGCCACCTGGCGCAACGCGAATGACGATGTGCCCTTGAGAACTGGCGAGGCGATCGAGCAGCGGCCCAATCACGATCTTGTTGGCCTCGATCATGTTGGTGGCAAACACGTCGCGAGGACCTGGATACAGTCGCGTCGAATACATCCGATCGAGGACGTCGTGACCAGGGTGATCGGCCGACCACACCGGAATGATCCACAGTCGCGGGCGAAGCGCGGCGACGAACGCTTCAATCGTCGAGTCGCGATTGCCGTGATGATTGACGACCGCAGCCTCGACGGGGCCGACGGCCTTGGCGACCATCGTCTCAACGTCGTGCCAGGCCGGATAGCCTGGTCTCGGGCGACCGGGTATGTCGCCGCCGGTGTAGTAGTCAAACTTGCCGTACGACAGCCGGATCCCGAGACTCGACATGTTCTCGGTTGGCCAGTCGGCGGCAGGCACGGTCTTGAGATCGGGGAAGAGGCGTGCCGTCGCGGTGCCCTGACCGGTCCAGACCTCTCCGTTGGCGGCGATGTTTCGCACCCGGAACCCCGGATACTTCGCGGCATCATGCGTGAGGACGAACTGATCATCGCGGCCGGGCCGCAGGCGCTCCGCTTTCGACACACCCTGCGTGAGCAGCGTGCGGTATTCGACAAAATCCGCGTTCTTGAATTCGGCGTGATCGGTCGACGGATAGGCGTAGTCTGGCCACGCGCGATCGACCATGGTCTGGATCGGGATCGATTGCATCACCGACGGCAGGGCGCCCATGTGGTCGTTGTGGAAATGCGTGACCAGGCCGTAGTCGATCCGCGACGCGCCCATGGCCCGGATATAGCGAACGATCCATTCAGCGGGTGTTCTCGTGGCGTCAGGTCTTGACGCCGTGCCGCGAGGTGGAAGATTGCCGCCATTACCGGCGTCGATCAGCATCGTCGTGCCATCGGGCAGCATGACGAACGCGGCATTACCGCGGCCGGTGTTGATCTGGTGGATGTCCAGCGTGCCCGGCGACCACTTCTGAAACGCGCCCTCGCCCTGACCGCTCGCGCCGATCACGGCGGCCACCAGCAGCGCGACGGCCAGTGCCACGCGTCGGGTCACGACGCCTTTCGCACCAGGGCGCGCGCGCCGATGCCGACGAGCATGGCCGCGACGAACGTCACGAAGAACGCATCTGGCCTGACCAGGTTGACGATGGCCGGACCTGGACAGATTCCAGTCAGTCCCCAACCGGCGCCAAAGATGGCAGCGCCTGCTATCAGCGGCACGTCAATGGGCCGATCGACCTTACGGCGCTCCCAGGCGGCCAACGCGTAGATGATGACCGCCGGGCCCATCACAAAGAGCAACGCCGGATCCTGGAGTTCCAGAAAGGCAATCACCTTCTCGGGGCGCAACATTCCCGAGATGCCCAGACCGATCGCGAAGACGACGCCGCAGGCAAACGTGATGGGGAGCTTCACAACACCACCCGCACGAGGATGCCGACGCCCATGAACACGATTACGGCCACCACGCTGCGTTTTGAGAGGCGTCCCATCCCGCACACGCCGTGACCGCTGGTGCAGCCTCCGGAGAGCCTGGTGCCGAACCCGACCAGCAAGCCGCCGGCAATCGCGATCACGGGAGAGGTCGGCGGAAGGGCGCTGAATACCCATGGGGCGAACAGGGACAGCAGCAGGCCGCCCGCGAGCAGTCCCGCCAGGAAAGTGACCTTCCATCCGGCTTCGCCGGGCTCTCGCAGCAAGGCGCCTTCGAGAATGCCGCTCACGCCGGCGGTCTTCCCGGATGTCACGAGAAGGGCCGAAGCGGCGAGCCCGATCAGGGACCCGCCAAGACTCGCCAAACCGATGTCGGTCCAGTTCATGATGCCGTTAAGCCTAAATCATCCCGGCGTGATTCGGGGGGGGGGGGGGGGGGCACGGGGCCCCCTACCCCCGGGGGGCCCGGTTCGGTACCCCCCCCGGGGGGGCGCCCCCGACCCGGCGGGG
>JAYQOO010000027.1:0-36074 GCA_038144855.1 Acidimicrobiia bacterium
CCCCCCGCGCGTGGGGCGCTGGCGCGACGTCGCTGACATACCGCCAACTCGAATCGCGATCGAATCGCTTGGCTCACTACCTTCGGCGACAAGGCGTCGGACCCGAAACGCGAGTCGGCCTGCGGATGGAACGAGCGACTGACCTGGTGACCGGTCTGCTGGGAATCCTCAAGGCCGGAGGCGCGTACGTCCCCTTCGATCCTGCCAACCCGGCTGAGCGGACCGCCTTCATGCAGCGCGACAGCGCGGTCGACATCATCGTGACCGAAGCAACCTTCGGAGACGCGGCCTTTGCGAGCGCAGGCGACGGGCCCGTCGCATCAGGCGCGACGCAGGCGAACGCCGCCTATGTGATCTATACCTCCGGTTCGACCGGGCGCCCGAAGGGCTGCGTCGTCACCCACTCCAACGTCGTGCGCCTGATGCGGCAGACGGAGCGCTGGTTTACGTTCGACGATCGTGACGTCTGGACGCTGTTCCATTCGGTGGCATTCGATTTCTCTGTGTGGGAAATCTGGGGGGCGTTGCTGTACGGCGGCCGCCTGGTGATTGTCCCTTACGCCGTCAGCCGGTCTCCCGAGGAGTTCCACGACCTGTTGGTGCGGGAAAACGTCACCGTGCTCAACCAGACGCCGTCTGCGTTCCGGCAGTTGATGGGTGCGGATGAGCGCCGCGCGGTGCCGCTGGCGCTCCGCTACGTGATCTTTGGAGGCGAGGCGCTCCAGATCGACGCACTGGATCCGTGGTTTGAGCGTCATGGCGACCAGTCACCGACGATCGTGAACATGTACGGCATCACCGAGACCACGGTCCACGTGACGTATCGCGTGATCACAAAGGCCGACCTGGCATCTGGGACGGGCAGCCGCATCGGCGTGGCCATCCCGGACCTTCAACTGTACGTGCTGGATGCCTCCCAGCAATTGGTCCCGACTGGCGTGTCCGGAGAACTGTACGTCGGGGGCGAGGGCGTGGCCCGCGGCTACCTAGGCAGGCCGGCGCTGACGGCTGAGCGGATGTTGCCAAACCCGTTTGGTCCGGGCCGCTTGTACCGGACCGGGGATTTGGTGCGCTGGCGAGATGACGGCCTCGAGTACCTGGGCCGCGCCGACGATCAAGTGAAGATTCGCGGATTCCGCATCGAGCTCGGCGAGATCGAGTCCGTGATCGCGGCGCATCCACTCGTGAGAGACGTGGCCGTGCTCGTGCGCGCGGATCGACTGGCCGCGTACGTCGTGCCGCGTGCCGTGGCTGGACAGGATACGCCGACGGCGTCGGACCTTCGGTCACATGCGGCCACACGGCTGCCCGAGTACATGCTGCCGGCGTCGTGGGTGTTTCTCGACGCCATGCCGCTGACCTCAAACGGCAAGGTGCATCGTGCGGCGCTGCCCGATCCGAAACCCGTGGTCACGCGAGACGACGGCGGCTACGTGGCACCGAGAAGCGATCGCGAGCGTGTGCTCGCGGACGTGTGGCGCGACGTGCTGGGCGTCCCGACAGTTGGGATCCACGACAATTTCTTCGCCCTTGGCGGCGACTCGATCCGCAGCATCCAGGTCCTGTCGCGGGCGCGCGAGCGGGGCGTCGAGCTGACGTTCCAGGATCTGTTCCAGCATCCGACCATTGCCGGATTGTCGGCTGGCAGTAACAACGCTAGTGACGACGAGGCGACCGAACCCTTCAGCCTGGTGCTGCCGGCGACTCGCGAATGCCTGCCGTCAGACGTCGAAGACGCCTACCCGCTCACCCGCCTGCAACAGGGCATGTTGTTCCACGGCGAGTCCTACCACGACGTGATGTCGTACCACTTGCGCGCGCCGCTGGATCATGCGCGGCTCACCGAGGCGCTCGGAGCGATGGCGGCCAGGCATCCCATCCTGCGCGCCAGCGTGGACCTCGTCAATCACGTCGAGCCGTTATTGCTGATTCATCGCGCGGCCGCCATCCCGCTGGACCGGTCCATCGACGACTGGACCACAATCGCCCGCGCGCGCGAGTTCGATCACACCACTGCGCCGCTCATGCGCACGCACGTGTACGAATTCGGCGATGGCACCTTCCGCTTCGACGTGGCGTTCCACCACGCCATTCTTGACGGATGGAGCCTTGCGACCCTGTTGGCGGAGCTGTTCCGTGATTACCTGCGACGGCTTGGACGGGCGCTGGATCCGCTCGATGATCCACCGGCACCCACTTTCAGAGACTTCGTCGCGCTCGAACGTCGCGTCGCCGGCGCGCCGGAGGCGCGGGCCTTCTGGGCCGCCGAACTGGAGGATGCCGAGGCGTCGCCGCAGCCCCGGCTCCCCCGCAGACGCGGATCGCGCCACGTCGTCAGGCATCCGCTCGCCATCTCGAAAGAGACCGCCGGTCGATTGAAGCGATTCGCCGATGCCACGGGCGTACCGTTGCGATCGGTTTTGCTTGCCGCGCACGTGCGCGCGCTCGCGCTCTTCACCGGGCAGGACGACATCGTTACGGGCTTGGTGACCAACGGCCGCCCTGAACGCGACGGGGGGGAACGGGTGCTTGGATTGTTCCTCAACACTGTCCCGTTTCGCCTGCGCCTCAAAGGCGGCACGTGGCGAGACTTGGTGCTGGAGACCTTCAGGACGGAGCGGCGGCTGTCGCCGCATCGACGCTACCCGCTGGTCGAGCTGCAGAAGATGCGCGGCGGGGTGTCCCTCTTTGAGACGGACTTCAACTTCGTGCACTTCCACGTGTTCGACCAGATCCGGGAATTCGGCGATGTCGAAGTCCTCGGGGCCGAGTCAATCGAGGAGACAAATTTCGCGCTGGCGGTGAACTTCAGTTGGGCGGGAGAGCCGGCGCGTCTTTACGGTGCGCTCGACTACGACGATGGTGAGTTCACCGCAGCGCAAATGTCCGCATACGCCACCGCGTACGGACAGATCCTTGAGACGATGTCCGCCGAGCCGGAAACGCCCTGGTCCGCCCGCCCGCTCGCCGAGCTTGGCACGGTGGCGCTGGCGGTGGCGGTACCGCACCGACTGCTGCACGAACTGGTCGCGCCTGCCAGCGACGCCATTGCGGTGGCCTCGGAAGATGGTGAACTGACCTACGACGAGCTGCATCGCCGCTCGAATCGTCTGGCTCACGCGCTGCGCGATCGCGGCGTGGGACCCGATGTCCTGGTCGGCGTCGCACTGCGGTCCAGCGCCCGCAGGGTGGTGGCATTGCTCGCGGTCCTCAAGGCCGGTGGTGCCTACCTGCCCATTGATCCCGAGTATCCCCCGCAGCGGCTGGCATTGATGCTCGAGGACAGCGGAGTCGCGCACGTCATCGCGGAACCCGGCGTGCCGCATCTGACGCACTCCATCGACATGGACGCGGTGTCGGCTGGGTGGCCCGATTCACCGCCTTCCGTCTCGATCCACCCGGAGAACGTGGCCTATGCCCTGTACACCTCTGGGTCGACGGGGAAGCCAAAGGGAGCGCTGATCTCACATCGGGCGATCGTGAACCACATGGTGTGGATGCAGGCCGCATATCCACTGGGTCGCCACGACCGTGTCTTCCAGAAGACACCGTTCAGCTTTGACGCATCGGTGTGGGAGTTCTGGGCTCCTCTGATCGCCGGCGCAACCGTGTATGTCGCGCGACCGGGCGGACACCGCGATCCCGGATACCTCGTTGAGACCATCCGCGCGCAGCAGCTGACCACGATTCAACTCGTCCCAACCCTGTTGGCGCTGTTGATGGACGAGCAGGACATCGGGGAGTGCCGGTCGCTGCGTCGTGTGTTCGTCGGCGGCGAAGCCTTGACGCCGGACTTGGCGGGTCGAGCCCGCACAGTCCTGCCACAGGCCACGCTGGTGAATCTGTATGGTCCAACGGAAGCCGCCATTGACTCGACGGCGCATGAGATCACGGATGTGGGCGAACAGGTGCCAATCGGCCGGCCCATCGACAACGTGCGAGCATATGTTCTCGATCGGCGGTTCCAGCCCGTGCCTGTCGGAACTGATGGCGATCTCTACATTGGCGGCGCCGGCCTCGGTCGCGGTTATCACCGCCGGCCCGCCCTGACCGCGGTGAGCTTTATCGCGGATCCGTTCAGCCGTGAGCCAGGCGCCCGCATGTATCGCACCGGCGATGTCGCGCGCTGGATGCCAGATGGGACGCTGGACTTCCGGCGACGAGCCGACGATCAGGTCAAGGTCCGCGGACACCGAATCGAGCTTGGTGAAGTCGAAGCCGCCATGACCGCGCACCCCTCGGTCGACTGCGCCGTGGCGGCCGTCGTTAATCACCGCCTCGTCGGGTACTACACTGGATCGCCCGCCGACGACCTCCGGAGTGTCGTTGCGGCGCGCCTCCCCGCCGAAATGATGCCGTCGGCATTCGTGCACCTGGCGGCCATGCCGCAGACACCGAGTGGAAAGATCGACCGCCGCGCGCTGCCGGCGCCAGATGCCGCCCCGGTAGCCCGAGCCATGTATGCGGCCCCGTCGTCACCGGCCGAGTCGGCGTTGGCCGACGTATGGCAGTCCGTGCTTGGCGCACACGCCGCCGGTGTCGACGACAACTTCTTCGATGTTGGTGGCGACTCCATCCTCAGCCTCCAGATTGTTGCGCGACTGCGCGGCCGGGGATGGCTGCTTGCACCTCGAGAGGTCCTGCAACACCAGACGATCAGGGCGATTGCCGTCCGCATGCAGCGGCTGGGTGCATTGCCAGAGGCGACACGCCCAACAGGCGACGTCCCACTCTCACCGATCCAGCGACGCTTCTTTGCGACGTCTCTGGTCAACCGGCACCACTGGAACCAGTCGACGCTGCTGACGGTACCGGATGACTTTTCGTTTGAACGGTTCGCCTCGGCGTTCCAGCGAGTGGCCGCCCATCACGACGCGTTCCGCCTGCGGTTTGCGGACTCCGCGGGCGAGTGGCGGCAACGGTACGACGACGGTCCGGTCGACGCTCCATGCGACAGTATGGTCGCTGGCAATATCGGCGAGGCGGCAAACCGCATCCAGTCTGGCTTGAACATTACCGATGGGCCGGTGGTGCGGGCCGCGTATTTTGCGGATTGCCGGCGGCTGCTCATCGTCGCGCATCACCTTGTCGTTGACGCGGTGTCTTGGCGAATCCTGCTGGATGATCTCGAGTCGGCGTATGAGGGCCGGCCGCTGCCTGCGCCCACCACGTCCTGGTTGGCGTGGAGCGAGCGCCTGCAGACGTACGCACCCTCCGCCGATGAATGGGCGCCGTTGCGCGGCCGTTCCCTTCCGAGCCTGCCGTTGATCCGCGAGGGCAGCAACACCGAAGGAGAGGCGCGCCAGGTGCACGTGACGTTCGATGCGACGGACCTGCTGCAGACGCGAGCTGCAGACCTCCTGCTCGGCGCGCTCGGCGATGCGCTGCGTGCCTGGATGGGCACAGAGGAGGTGTGGGTCGACGTTGAGAGTCATGGGCGAGAAGACCTGTTCGCGGACGTCGATTTATCGCGGACGGTCGGCTGGTTCACGAGCATCTTCCCCGTGGCTCTGACCGCTGGTCGCGTCGTACCTCCGAAGCGCGGCTTCGATTACGCGTGGCTTGAGCACGACCTGCCTCCACGACAGGTGAGCTTCAATTACCTCGGACGGAACGATGCGACCCCTGGGACCGGCTTTGCCGGAGCCCCCGAGTCGGCGGGGTTCGATCGCGCGCCCGAGAATGAACGCCAGTACCTGATCGACGTCACGGCGAGGATTGAAGGAACGCGGCTGGCCGTCGAGTGGTCTTATGCGTCGGCTTGCTTTGACGACCACGCCATTGAGGCCGTCGCCAATGACTTCCTCGAGTCACTTCATCGACGCCTGGCGTCGGGCATCGAAGACCTGCTTCCTCTGTCGCCGCTTCAGGGTGGCTTTCTCTATCACGCGCTGGACGAGCATCGGACGGGCGTGTACCTGCAACAGCTCACGGCAGAACTGGACGGCGTTCCGCAACCGGAGGCATTCGCCGAGGCCTGGAATCGTACCCTGGCCAGGCACGCCGCACTTCGAGTGGCATTTCCGCATCAGGAGGGCGCTGAGCCTGTTCAAGTGGTCGCCCGATCCGTGTCGTGCCCTATCGACTGGCTCGACTGGCGTCAGGTCCCGGAACCGTCATGGGAAACCCTGCTTCGGACCGATCGCGAGCGAGGCTTCGACCTCGGCGTCGCGCCGTTGATGCGCCTGACCGTCGTCCGCACCGGTGAGCGACGCTGCCGGCTGCTGTGGACGCACCATCACCTGATCCTCGACGGATGGTCGATACCGCTCGTCCTGCGCGATGTGCTCGCGCTGTATCGAGAGATCACTGAAGGGGTGCCATGTGGGTTGCACCCGGCGCCTGTCTACGCCGAGGCGATCCGCCTGCTGGACCGCCGTGATCGTGCATCGTCCGAAACCTATTGGCGTAAGGCCCTCAAAGGCGTGGTGCAGCCCAACGAAATCGCGTTGCCGCTGCCGACGCAACCCGAGCCGACAGGCGCCGCGTTCGCTGAGCTCGAGCGGGAGTTGCCTGAGGAGCTAACCGCCGCCCTTATCGAGTTGTCACAACGGGCGCGCGTCACGCTGAACACGGTGGTGCAGACCCTCTGGGCGCTGCTGGTCGGCGCGTATAGCAGCCAGCGTGACGTGGTGTTTGGTGTGACGGTCAGCGGCCGACCAGCAGAGATGAACGGCATTGATGAGATGGTCGGCCTGTTCATCAACACCCTGCCGCTGCGGATCGACACGGGCGGCGTCGAGCCCCTGCCCGAGCTGCTCCGGCACGTGCAAGCCCGGCAGGCGGCGATGAGCCAACACGAGTCGTCACGGCTTGTAGATGTGCATGGATGGAGCGGCGTTCCCCGCAGCACGGCGCTCTTTGAAACCATCCTGGTCTTCGAGAATTACCCGCTAGGCGAGTCGCTGTCCCAGACGCCGCTGCGCGACTTCGCGGTGCGTGACATGCACTCCGTCGAGTGGACGCACTATCCGCTGACGTGCTTCGCGACTCCGGGGCCCCGCTTGCGGCTCAAGGTCGTGTACCAGACGCAGCGGTTCAGTCCCGCCGCCATCCAGGGCATCCTCGACCATGCGCTCGAACTCGCCAATGCCATGGCCGCGGGGGCCCGCACCGTCCGCCATGCGCAGACGCCCGTCATCGGCGATACAGCTGGTCGCGGAGACGTCCGCCTCGTCGTGGACCGGTTTAACGACCGGGTCGCCCGCACGCCGCAAAAGGTTGCCGTGGTCTGCGGGAAGACGTCCCTGACCTATCGCGAGCTCGATGTGCGAGCCGAGGCCGTGGCTGAGCGTCTGCGGGCGTCCGGAGCGGGCCGCGGGTCAGTCGTGGCAGTCGCCATGGAGCGGTCCGCCGATCTGATTGTTGCGCTGCTTGGTGTGCTGAAGTCGGGCGCCGCATACCTCCCGCTGGACCTTCGGTTCCCCGAAGAGCGCCTGCGCACGATGACCGAGGACGCCGCGCCGTGCGTGACGCTGACGTCTCTGGCGTTTGAGGACAGTCCGTCGAGGGCGCCGTCATCATCGGTCCCGGGGGCTGCGGGTGCCGACGACCTCGCCTACGTGATCTACACCTCGGGATCCACCGGGCGGCCCAAGGGCGTGTCGATTTCGCATTTCGCCCTTGCCAATGCCCTGCATTCATTCGCGCAGCGGCCCGGCATGCGCGACACCGACGTGCTCGTGGCCATCACGACGATCTCGTTCGACATTTCAGTGCTCGAAATCTTCCTGCCCCTGCTCAGCGGGGCCACGCTCGTGGTTGCCACCGCCGAGGAGGCGACCGATGGCGAACGGCTGGCGCGCCTGATCGACAGCGCCCGCGCCACGGTGCTCCAGGCCACTCCAGCCACCTGGCGACTTCTGCTGGCGGCACAGTGGGCACCAACGCCGGGCCTGCGCATGTGGTGTGGCGGCGAGGCCATGCCGGTCGATCTCGCCGCCGAACTGACGCGTGGCGGCGGCGAGCTGTGGAATATGTATGGTCCGACGGAAACCACCATCTGGTCAGCTGTTGGCCGTGTAGCCCATGCCGACGATGCGCGGTTCCTTGGAGAGCCGATTGCTGCGACCAGCCTTTCCATCGTGGACGATCGTCTCGACTCCGTCCCGGCTGGCGTGCCTGGCGAACTGCTCATCGGCGGCGCCGGCGTGGCGCGTGGCTACCTCGGGCAGCCCGCTCAGACTGCAGAGCGCTTCGTGCCCAGCCCGGCCGGCGTTGGTGCTCGCGCGTACCGCACTGGCGATCGCGTGCGGCTTAGAGAAGACGGGCGCATCGAATTTCTTGGCCGCGTCGATGCGCAGGTGAAGATTCGCGGATTCCGTGTGGAGCTTGGCGAAATCGAAGCGGTGCTGCGCAGAGATCCCGACGTGAGAGACGCCGCCGTCTCGTTAGTCGACGGCCATCGTTTGGCCGCGTACCTGGTCCTGAAGGGCATCCGCCGGGAGCGGCTTGCCACCGACCTCGCTTCCGCCCTGCGCCAGGTCCTGCCAGACTACATGGTCCCGTTCCACTACGCCGACGTGCCGGCATTGCCGCTCACGCCGAACGGCAAGCTCGACCGCCGCGCGCTGGCCCAGCTCTCCGTTCCGTCACCAGACTCGGTGTATGTCGCGCCTCGCACGCCGCTCGAAGAAGTGCTCGCCGACCTGTGGCGGCAGGTCCTCAATGTCGATCGGGTCGGCGTGCACGACGACTTCTTCGCGCTGGGTGGCCATTCGCTCCACGTCGGACAGATTGTGGCGTCGCTGCGACAGACGTTCCGGGTGACTGTTCCGCTTCGCAGCGTGTTCGAGTCTGCGACCGTCGAGCGGCTCGCGTCTGCGCTCGTCGCCACCGAAACGACGCCGGGTCGCACCGAACAAGTCGCTGCGGCGCTCCGGCGCCTGCAGGCGATGAGTCCTGAGGAGCGCGCTGCTCTGCGCGCCGCGCGGCAGACCAAGACCCAAGAACAGACACCATGACGCCAGACTTCAATCCCGACGATCTCGACCTCCTCGACGAGTTGATCTCGGCTGAGGGCCACGCGGCGCCCGCCCGCGACCGGATTGAGCCGCGCAATCGTCCTGACGCGCCCGCATCCCTGCAGCAGCGGCGCCTTTGGTTCCTGCACGAACTCGACGAGCGATCGACCGCCTACAACATCTCAACGGCCTTTCGCCTCGCCGGCCCGTTCGATCCGGTGCGATTCCAACGGGCGTTCGAGGCCGTCATCGAGCGCCACGGCGTGTTCCGCACGACCTTCGTCAATCGAGACGGCGAGCCCTGGCAGGAAGTGTCCGCCCACGCACCTCAGTCCGTCATCATTGAAGACTGGAGCCACCGGCCTGATCGTGACACCGCGCTGACAGCGTTGGCCGCACAGGACGGGACGGCGCCGTTTGACCTCGCGCGTGGACCGCTCTATCGCGCGCGCGTCATCCGGTTGGCCGACGATGACCACGCGTTGCTGCTCACGCTGCACCATATCATCGCGGACGCATGGTCGCTCGATGTGCTGATGGCCGAGCTGCACCATTCGTACAACGGTGAGCCGTTGCCGCCCCTCTCCGTGCAGTACACGGATTACGCGTGGTGGCAGCAGGAGCGCAGCGCCGGAGCGTCAGGTGCGTCCATGCTGGCGTACTGGGAGCGAGTGCTTGCGGACCTGCCGGCGACCGAGCTCCCAGTCGACTTCAGGCGCCCGGCGGCACGGACGCATGACGGCGCGGCCCACGTCGTCCACATTGCGCCCGCGGTCGCCGCCGCCTTGGTCACGCTCGCGCGCCGCGAGGGCACGACGATGTTCGTCGTGCTGCTTGCCGGGTTCTACGTGCTCTTGTCTCGATACGCACGCCAGACGGACCTGGTCGTCGGCGCACCCGTGGCGCAACGCGACGACCGCGAGACGCAGGCGTTGATCGGCTTCTTTGTCAACATGCTCGTGCTGCGCGTTGACGCGAGCGGTGACCCCTCGTTTCGCGCATTCGTTGCACGCGTCAAGGACGTGGTGATGGGTGCCGTAGAGCACGGGGACGTGCCATACGAGACGCTGGTGGAGCGGCTGCAGCCGGCTAGGGACCAGAGCCGCAATCCGCTGTTCAGCACCGCCTTTACATTACTGACGGCTCCGGCCAACGCCCGCCCTTTCGGCGGGGTAACGGCCACGCCACTCTCGACGGCCTCCTCTTCGCGGTTCGACCTCGAAGTGGTCATGAACGATAGCATCGACGGCATGCGCGCCGTGTTCACCTACAATACGTCGCTGTTCGAGGCGCAGACAATCGAGCGAGTGGCCAGGCATTTCCAGACGCTGCTCGCCGCCGCGGCGTCATCGCCTGATGAGTCTATCGCCGCGCTCACGCTGCTGGGCCCAGAGGAACAGAGCGCCCTGATCGGCGAGGCGCCCGTTCCGGTGCCTGTTGGTGAATGCCTGCACGAACGGTTTGCGCGCGTCGCTGCCGCGTTCGGAGACTCCCCCGCACTTCGCTGCGACGGCCAGTCCCTCTCCTACAAAGAGCTCAACGCGCGTGCCAGCGCGCTTGCGGCTGATCTCCAGGCACTTGGTGTGGGTCCGGACGCGCTGGTTGGACTGTCGATCGACCGCTCGCTCGACCTGATGGTTGGCGTCCTCGGCATCCTGAAGTCCGGAGGCGCGTACGTCCCGCTGGATCCCGATTACCCCTCCGACCGCCTTGCCTACATGCTCGAGCACAGCCAGGTGCGGGTGATCGTTACCACGACGGCCATCGGGCCCTTGCTGCCGACGCATTCGGCACAGCTCGTATTGATGGATCAGCCCCGAGGGAATGCGGCACCTCCTGCCACGCCGCCGCGGCAGACGGTGCCGTCAAATGCGGCCTACGTGATTTACACGAGTGGGTCGACCGGCCGTCCAAAGGGGGTGGTCGTGGCCCACGCGGAAGTCATGCGCCTGATGCTGGCCACTGAACATTGGTTCGGCTTCGGTCCCTCTGACGTTTGGACGCTCTTCCACTCCTATGCATTCGACTTCTCGGTGTGGGAGATGTGGGGCGCGTTGCTCTACGGCGGGACGCTTGTGATTGTCCCCCACGGTGTCGCGCGGTCCCCGGAAGACTTCCATCAGCTGCTGAGTCGAGAAGGCGTGACGGTGCTGAACCAGACGCCGTCCGCCTTCCGTCCACTGATCGAAGCGGATGCGCGTCTGGCGTCACCGTTGACCCTTCGCTACGTGATCTTTGCCGGCGAGGCGCTGGATTTGCCGACGCTTGAGCCGTGGATGGATCGGCACGGCGACGCTGCCCCGCAAATGATCAACATGTACGGGATCACGGAAACAACCGTGCATGTCACCTACCGGCGCATCCTTTCCGAGGATATCGCCCGGCGGCGCGGCAGCGTCGTCGGCGTGCCCATTCCCGATCTCGAACTGCACGTGCTCGATACCAGGCTGGTGCCGGTTCCGATTGGCGCAATTGGTGAGATCTACGTTGGGGGCGCCGGCGTCGCGCGGTGTTACTTCCGCCAGCCGGGCTTGACGTCCACGCGCATGGTGGTCAATCCGTTTCGTCCTGGCCGCCTGTACCGTTCGGGCGACCTCGCGCGGCGGCTCGCCGACGGCGATCTTGAATTCGCCGGCCGGGCTGACGACCAGGTGAAGCTGCGCGGCTTCCGCATCGAGCTTCCAGAGATTGAATCAGTGTTGTCGG
Source organism: Acidimicrobiia bacterium (assembly GCA_038144855.1). Lineage (GTDB taxonomy): Bacteria > Acidobacteriota > Vicinamibacteria > Vicinamibacterales > UBA2999 > 12-FULL-67-14b. Next base: position 11,670 of record JAYQOO010000027.1, read on the forward strand.
AGCATGGCTCGGTCGCCCACGCGGTCGTACTGGTGCGACAGGATGCGAGCGGTGACAAGCGCCTCGTCGCCTATGTTGTGCCCGTGGACGGTCGCCTCGATGAACGCGCGTTGCGCCGGCATGCGGCTTCGCGGCTGCCCGAGTACATGGTGCCGTCCGCGTTTGTCGTGCTGGATAAATTGCCGCTGACTGCAAACGGCAAGCTGAATCGCCGTGCGTTGCCGGCGCCCGCCGCTGTCTCGGCTGATCGCGAGTTCACGCCGCCACGCACGCCAATCGAGGCGCAACTCTGCGGCATCTGGGGTGACGTGCTCGGCCTGTCGCGAGTCGGCGTCGAAGATGATTTTTTCGCCTGCGGCGGCCATTCGCTGCTGGCGACCAGGCTTGTGTCGCGCATCCGGACCGAATTCCGCGTTGAGCTCCCCCTGCGAGCCGTATTCACCCATCCGTCGCCAGACATGATGGCGCGCGCGATCGCCGGCGCGGCGACCGCAGCCGTGCCCGCGCCGCAGCCCGTCGCGCGGCAGCCATACATGCCGCTGTCATTCTCGCAGCAGCGGCTCTGGTTCCTCGACCGGCTGCAGCCGGGGACGGCCATGTACAACGTGGCGTCCTCGCTGCGACTGGAGGGCGAGCTCGATCGACCGCGTCTGCAGCGGGCCCTTGACGCGCTGATGGGACGCCACGAGATCCTCAGGACCACGTTCTCCGAGCATGGCCAGCGAGTGTCCGGCCACTCGCCGCAGACGATCGAGACAGAGCCCTGGGACGAGACGAGGGTAAACGCTTGGGCGACGGCGCCGTTTGATCTCGAGGCCGGACCCCTCCTGCGCGTCCGTTTGCTCGTGGTGGGTCCTCGTGATCATGTGCTGTTGATAGTGATGCACCACATCATCACAGACGGCTGGTCACTCGGCGTGATGGCACGCGAACTTAGCGCGCTGTACCGCGGAGACGAGCTGCCGCCGCTGTCGCTCCAGTACGCCGACTTTTCGGCTTGGCAGCGCCGCTTGCCGATTCACACCCATGTCGAGTGGTGGCGCGGGCAGCTGGAAGGCATGATGCCGGCTGACGTGTTGCCGCCAGATCGTCCACGCCCGGCCGAATCACGAGGGCGCGGAGCGGCCCACCGCTTCACCTTGCCGGCCGCGCCGCTCCGCGCGGCAGCGGCACGCCACGATGCGACTCTTTTCATGGCGCTTCTCGCGGTTTTTGGTGCCGTGTTGCGGAGAAGTGGCGCGCCTGCCGACCTGCCGATTGGCGTTCCTGTGGCGAATCGCACGCACGCGGAACTCGAGCCGCTGATCGGCTTCTTCGTCAATACCGTGGTCATGCGCCTTGATCTGTCTGGTGACCCGGACGTCGCCGACCTCATTGCCCGAGTCAAGCAGACAGCCGTCGACGCGTGGGCCCATCAGGACGCACCATTTGAAGCCGTCGTCGATGCCCTGCGGCCTGAACGTGACCGGTCGCGCCATCCGCTGTTCCAGGCCATGCTCGTCCTGCAGAACACGCCCCCCGAGGAATTGCGTCTTAATGGCCTCGCCATCCGACCCGAGCCGATCAGTGCCGTTGTCAGCAAGTTTGACCTGACGCTGCTGGTGGAGGAAACGCCTGACGCGTTCGACGCAGTGCTCGAATACGACTCCGACCTGTTCGAGCCGGCTTCGATAGAACGGCTCGCACAGCGGCTGCAGGTGGCGTGCGCCGACCTGACGTCAGGAGCGCGCGTCTCCGCGCTGGCCGTTGTTCCTGATCACGAGCGGCGTCTGGTCGAGACGTGGAGCATTGGCGACGCCGTCTCTGCGAAGGGCTCGCTCGTGGACCTGTTCCGCGCGCAAGTGGCACAGACACCTGATGCACCAGCCGTGACGTTCGGCGAGCGCACCCTCAGCTACACAACGCTCGATGCCCTGTCCGAGGGGTTCGCGAACCGCCTGACAGACGAGTTCGGTGTCGGTCCCGAATCGGTGGTGGCCCTGTGCATGGATCGTTCGCTGCAGATGGTGGTTGCCATGCTGGCGGTGCTCAAAGCCGGTGGGGCGTACGTGCCGCTGGACCCGGCGTACCCAGAAGATCGGCTGTCCTTCATGCGACAGGATAGCCGCGCCGCGCTCACCCTGCGCGATGAGGACGTGACCTTCGAGGCGGGCGCCCGGCGACCGCGTCCGCAGCACCGCGATCAGGCGGCCTACATCATCTACACGAGTGGATCGACCGGTCTTCCGAAGGCCGTGGCAGTGAGCCACGCCTCTGCGGTGGCATCGGTACGTGCGCGTATGGCCTACTACGGCCCCCCCCCACACGCCCTGCTTGTGCCTTCGTTCTCCTTCGACAGCTCCGTGGCGGTCGTCTTCGGCACATTGCTGCGCGGCGGACGTCTGGTCGTCCCGTCGGCCGAGACATTGCAGAGCATCGAGGCGATCACGGCACTGATTGCCCGCGAACAAATTACGGACATGCTGCTGGTGCCCCTGCTGTACCAGGCCATCCTCGATCACGCGGAGCCCTCGCGCTTAGCCAGCTTGGCGCGGGTCGTCGTCGCTGGAGAGGCCGTTCCCTACGGTCTCGTGGAGGCGCATCACCGCCGCGTCGCTGGTGTGCGGCTCTTCAATGAGTACGGTCCTACCGAGGCGAGTGTCTGGTGCACTGTCGCGGAACTCCCGGCCGCAATCGACCCCGCGCCAATTGGCACTCCGATCTCTAATGCCATTGTGCTGGTGCTGGACGAACGGATGGCGCCGGTCCCGATTGGGGCGGTGGGCGAGCTTTATGTCGGCGGTCTTGGTGTGGCGCGTGGATACGTGCGGCAGCCGGCTTCGACCGCGGAACGATTTGTGCCGAACCCCTTTGGACCCTCAGGAAGCCGGATGTACCGGACCGGCGATCGGGCGCGTTGGCGGCCTGACGGGCAGCTCGAATTCGTCGGGCGAGCCGATCAGCAGGTGAAGATTCGAGGATTTCGCGTCGAGCTTGGCGAGATCGAAGCGGCCTTGGCCGAGATCCCCGGCGTCGCGAGAATGGCGGCGCTGGCTGACCAGGGCAGCATCATTGCCTATGTCGTTCACGACGCTGGAGCGACGGTGGATCCTGAGGCGGCCCGGAGGACCGTGGCCAATCGGCTGCCCGCGTATATGGTGCCATCGCGAATCATCTTCGTACCGGCCCTGCCGGTCACTCCGAACGGAAAGGTTGACCGTACCGCGCTGCGTGCAATGGCGGCCGACGCCGCCGTGCCGGCACCGCAGCTAGCACCTCGTGACGCACACGAATATCAAGTGCTTCGAGTGTTCGAAGACACCCTTGGCCGTCGTCTGTCAATGACCGATGATTTCTTCGCGTGTGGCGGACACTCGCTGCTCGCACTGCGGTTGATCGCGTCGCTCCGTGCCGAGTGCGGTCAGGACGTGCCACTGGCATGGCTTTTCGAACACCCGACCGCGGAAGCCCTTGCACGCGCCATCCGCACGGGACCAGCGGTGTTCTCGCCGCTCGTTGCCTTGAACGCCTCAGGCGCGGCACCCCCGCTTTTCCTTGTCCATCAGGCGGGCGGTAACGTGATGGCCTACCTTGAACTCGCGCGCGTCATTGGATCCCGGCGCGCGGTGTACGGCATCCAGTCGCAGGGCGTCGATGGATCAGCAGATCCGTTGTCCGACGTCGAATCGATGGCCGCGCTCTACCTGTCAGCCATTCGCCGCGTGCAGCCGCACGGACCGTACCTGCTCGGCGGCCATTCGATGGGCGGCAAGGTTGCGTACGAAATGGTGCGCCAGCTTGAAGCGGCCAACGAATCCGTCGCGATGCTGGCCATTATCGATGTGCCAGCCTGGGCCGATGAGACGTTTGTCATGCCGGATGAAGCGACTGCGTTGGCTCGCATCGTCGAACAGATCGAGGATCACTACGGATGTGCGCTGGACATTGACGAACTGGAGGCACTCGCTCCGTCGGCTCGTTACGATGTCATCTTGCAGAGAATGACCGACCGCCAGCTGTTGCCCGCGGGTGCGGGACGTGACCAATTGCGTGGATTGCTGCAGGCCTATCAGGCCAACATGAAGGCCGTGCTGCAATACCGGCCAGGCAGGACGCGTTCGGACATCCTGGTCGTGGCCTCGACCGAATTGGCGTCACAGTCACGGGGAGACGTCAGCCTAGGATGGCAATCGCTGACCTCGGGCCGAGTGATCGTGGAGGAGTTGCCGGGCACCCACGTGTCGATTCTCCGCGACCCCGACGTCGAACGGGTGGCGGAGGTGCTGCTCAGGGCCGCGGCTTCGGCTTGAGCGCACCTACGAGCAAGTCGTAGAGCAGCAGGCCGGTCGGCGGCGGGCTGTAAAGCCGCTTGGCGTACGGCCGGCGCAAGATGCCGTTCCAGATGAAATCGCGCACCAGTCGGAGCCAAGGTCCCACTTGGCCCACGCGCATCATGACGCGAAGATCGTGCAGGGGGCCGAGTGGCGTCCCATGCCAGCACGACAACGAAATGGATCGCTCGGATGATGCGAAGTAGTGCCACCAGCCCCGGGGCAGGAACAGCACGTCGCCTGGATTGAGTACGGTCTCGAACAGCGTCGCGCGGGCCAGCCGCGGATGCGCGATCAAGTCTGGATGCTGGGGCGCAACCTGACTCTTCGTGTGGGAATCGTTGAACACGTGCAGGTTGCGAGCTTCCTCAGGCGCCGCCAGGATCGCCACCTTGGTACCGTGCACCTGGGCAAACAGATTGTCTGTGTAGTCGTAATGCAGGCCGGAACGTGTGCGACTGCCGATCCACACCAGCACGGCGAGGATATTCTGTGGCCGCAGAGATGGGAAATCGTATTCCTGATCGAGTCCAGGATACATGCCCGTGATCGCCTGATCGATGTAACAGCGATCGCCCGAGTCCATACGCGCCACCAATTCCCGGACCGTCATGGTTTGGCGATGATCCACGTCTCGCGCCTGGTACGGGACTTCGGTATTGGGTAGGTTGACGCTGGGCTTGATAACGACGTCGCCAAAACGTTCAGCAAACATCCGTGGCGACCACGTACGCGTCGCCGTCCACGACGCTGCGGCACCTCGCAGCACCACAGGCTTGTCAGTTGCCCGGTAATCTCGATCGAAGACGGCGGCGTCGAAGCCGTGCATTTCTGCAACAGGAAGGCGTTTCGGCCCGGCAGCACTTTTCAAGGCAGGTCTCCTCTGGTCGCAATCAGGCGGCGCCTCGCCACGATGCGACGTGGTCCAGAATCAGGTCGGCGCCCCGTACCGCTCCTCCGGCCTTCCGGCACGCCTCGCCAATGCGGGCGCTGTTCGCGCGGTAGCTAGGCTGCGTCATCACTCGCTGCGCGGCGGCGCGCAGATCCTCGGCGGATACCGTCAGCGGCAGACTAATCGCGGCCCCCTGCTGCTCAATCCGTTCAGAGATCGTGAAGGTTTCGAACGTGGTTGGGATCGCGAGCATGGGCACCCCGTTCCATGCCGCCTCGCGGGCCCCACCCATGCCGCCATTCATGACAAACAGCGACGCCCGCGGAAGGATCTCGAGTTGCGGAGCCATGCCATCTTCCGCCAGGCTCCAAACGAGTGCATTGTGAGGAATATCGCCGAGGTCGGCTCGCTTGGTGCTCGCGCTCAGGATCATCACCACCTGTGCATCGAGGCCACGGAAGGCGTCCAGACAGGTGCGGAAGAATGCGGGGCCGGGATCGCAGATGGTGCCGAAGCCAACATAAATCAGAGGTTCGCGGAGCCGGTCCATCGGAAAGGTGCTGCGTCCCTGTGTCGGCCGCGTGTGTACGGACGCGATGAAGTGATAGCTGTCGTCAAACGCGTCGTCGAACGGTTGCAGTTCGCGGGGTGTATGACAGATGTTGACGGGCTCGCGGTTTGTCAGGGTGTCCATGAACGTCGTGCGCGGTCCGCCATAGATACGCCGGAACTCCCGCTCGAGCGTGCGGAAACCCTGAAGGCTGCGAAACGATTTCACAAACATCGATGGCATGTCGCGCCGGAAACGGGCGCTCCGAAGCGCCATGCGCCAGTTGAACGCCGGCGTATGGATCGAGCAGATCGCAGGTATGCCCAGCAGCCGGGCGATGGTCTTGCCAGGAAGTGACAGCGAGTCGTGGACTATGTAATCAGGCTTGATCGCACGGATCGGTTCCAGCAGCTGCGGGATCCACTCCATCGCCCACCAGGTCATGACCGGCGCGAGATCGAGTTCGTGATGAAAGCGATCGTGGGTCAGCGGCCCCGGATACTGGCGGAACGGTGGCGTGGGTCGGAACTCTGCCCCGAGCGCCTCGATGTCAGCCTGGAAATGAGGAGCCTCGAAGTAGACGACACGCTCCCCTCGCCGTACTAATTCGCCGACCAGCCCGTATGTCGCGATGACATGCCCGCCGCCGGACACATTCAGAAATACTCCCGTGCCCATGTTTTCGATTGCATTGCGCGCGCACCGCACGATGCTCGGTGAACGTACCACAATTGACGAGGTCATCTAAAGGGAAATATCCTCGAACAATTCGCAGAACAAACCTGCCGCGTAGGTAGATGGTCTCGCGGCTCCGGCACCCCCACCGTGCTCCTCGAATGAAGACGATAAAATACTCTCGACAGCTGTGGTGCACCATCGGTAATAGACAGGCAGGATTGCGGTGATCGGCGCGCGTCCCCCTGGGCCTCGAGGCCTGGCCGTCTGGCGTGCGGTGCGCGCGTTCCAGAAGAGTCCGCTGCCCGCCCTGGAGCAGTTGACCGCCGAGCACGGAGACGCGGTGTGCCTGAGCCTGCCGTGGTCGCGCACCTACGTGTTCGCGCATCCGTCGCTCGTGCACCACGTGCTCTTACGCGGGAGCCAGAACTACCGCAAGAGCGAGGGCACACGGGCCGGACGCCGGTTCTTCGGTGAATCCATGCAGCTCACCAACGGCGAGCGCGCCAAGGCCATGCGCAGGCGTCTCGCCCCGCTCTTTACCGCCGATCGGCTGGTCACGGCCTACGCGGACCTGATCGTCGAGGAGACCGAGGCATGCGTCGGCCGGTGGACGCCGGCGTCGCATGTGAACTTGACCGAGAACCTCCATGACCTGCTGCTGCAGATCATGGTCCGCGTCCATTTCGGGACGAAGGGGGAGGACACGCGACGGCTGGGAGCGCTCTACGCTACCGCGATCGATCTGCTGCCTGATGGCGTGTCGGGCTTCATCCAGCGCGGCAAGCGCAAGAACTACGACGAAGCCGTCGCGCAGCTTGATGCCGCGATCCTGTCCCGCGCGGCTGAGCAGCGTCGGAACGATCGAGGTGAGAACGACTTCGCATCCGAGTTCCTGCGTCTCGGTGTCCCAGAGCAACAATTGCGGCACGAACTTGTCAGCATGATGGCGGCATCGTACCGGACCGTCGGCATGGCGCTGGTGCAGACCCTCAGGCTGCTGGCCGAGACCCCCAGCGCCGATGCGAAGGTTGCCGAGGAAGCGGCAGTGGCTAGAGCCCGGGTGCCGGCCATGTCGTCGTTGCCATACACAGGGCGCGTGGTGAAAGAATCGTTGCGCCTGTGCCCCCCGGCCGGACTGATGATGCGATTTGCCACCGTCGACGATACGGTCGGGCCCTGGCGGGTGCCTGCGGGTTCCCGTGTTCTCGTCTCGTCCTGGCTACTGCAGCGAGACCGCCGCTACTTCGACCAGCCCCTCGAATTCCGGCCCGAGCGCTGGACCACGGAGTTCGAGCGAGCCTTGCCGGCGTGCGCGTACTTCCCATTTGGCGCGGGCCCTCGAAACTGCATTGGAGGGATCCTGTCCGACGTGACCTTGAGGCTCATTCTCACGACCATTGCTCGGCGATTCCGACTCGAAGCGCCTATCATTCCTCCGGAGCGCACCGCGTGGCCCCTCTTCATGGCGGACGGGGGCCTGCGGGCAACCCTTCAGGTGCGATGAGCCCGAAGGGCACCCAGATAATGATTCGGTCCTTCCATCAGGAGTAAGTAAATGTCAAAAGTGCGTGTCGCCGTCTGGGTGGTCATCTTCGTCGTCGCTGCCGCTCCCACGGCCTTGGCTCAACAGCCGTCACCGGGAACCGGTGCAGGGGTTCAGGCTGCTGCGCCGGGCGCCGCCGCCACGCCAGCGCCCACGCCACTTTGGACCGCTGTCACCGCGGGGTTCGGCTTCCAGGCTTACCACGGTGACGCCGAGACAATCGCCCTGAACGCGACGTTCGATTGGCTCAAGCAGTTCCGACGGGTAGAGGTCGAGTCGACCTTGAACGGCCAGTTGCAGTTGAGCAAAGGAAGCAGCCCCACGCGAACTGGTTACCTGAACTCCTCCGTGCGGTGGATCGGCGCAGGTTCCAAAGCCGCTACGTTGTACCCAATGGCGCATGTATGGCTCCAGCACGACAGGTCCACTGGAATCGACGGGCTCGCGACCGTCGTAGGCGGCGTCGGCGCCCACCTCTTCAACGCGCCCACCGTTCGACTGACAGTGGAAGGCGGAGTGGGCGAGACGTACGAGAACCAAACAAACGTGCGCCGATACTTGACCTTCTTCCTGAGTCCGGAGCTGCGGTGGAAGATGAACGACCGCACGTCGTGGTCCAGCCATGCCGTCGCCTACGTGAACGGCGCGTCGGCCGGTGACTTCCGAATGCACAACGAAATGGAACTGAACGTTCAGCTGACGCCGACCATCGGCCTGCAGAACCAGCTGCTTGCGTCTTACGACAACGATCCGGTTGTCGGGAAGCAGAATACGAACGTGCAACTGTCGGTCAATATCGCCTTCTCACTGACGCGCGGCGTGCCGCCACCGCAGTAGTTGCGACGTCAGGGTTCTGTCCACAGGGACGGAAGGCCCTTGGCGATTTCAATGTTGCTGAAGCGGGACTTCGGCCTGGCGCCGGTTGCCTTCGCCCACGCGGCCATGCGCGACAGGCCCTCGTCCAGCGGCACATTGAGGACCATGTCGCCGAAGACGCGTCGCACCTTGTCGTGCGACGCGAAGGCGTGCAGCACCTCGGACCTCGCAGGCAGGCACCGCACGGTTGGCGTCACACCGAGCGCGCGTCCTACGGCTTGCGCCAGCTCCATGACGCTGCAAGGCTGGTCGCCGCCAATGTTATAGACGGTGTTGTAGCAGTCGGGACGCTCGATGCTCCTGGCGATGATCGGCGCGACGTCGTCGATGTAGCTGAACGCGCGCGTCTGGCTGCCGTCGCCGAAGATCGTCAGCGGTTCGCCATGCATCAATTGCCGCATGAAGATGCCCACCACGTTGCGATACGGATCGCCAAGGTGCTGGTGCTCACCGTAGACGTTGTGCGGGCGGAACACGATGTAGTCCAGGCCGAACATTTCGTGCGCCTGCGCGAGGTCGAGTTCGACCGCGTACTTCGAAATGCCATACGGGTCAGCCGGTACCGGCGTGGTCTCTTCGCGCATCGGCGCGGCCGCATGACCGTAGACCGCGATTGACGACGCGAAGACGAAGCATTTGACGGTGACGGCGGCGTTGACGGCGGCGTTGAGTACAGCCATGCTGCCAATCAGATTTGTCTCGTAGTTAAACCGGCGGATAAACGGGCTCAGTCCCTCGGCGGCGTATGCCGCCAGGTGAAAGACATACGTGAAGGCGTTGTCGCGGAACAACCGGTCAACGAGCACGTGGTCTGTTACCGACCCAGCCACGAAGGTGACCCCCAGAGGGACTTGATCCTGAAAACCCCCAGAAAGATCGTCGAGGGCGAGCACCCGGTAACCAGCCGCGTGCAAGTAGCGCGCGACGTGTGAGCCAATGAATCCGGCAGCGCCGGTGACGAGAACGTTATGCATGAAGCGACTGCACATTATAGCGTGGCGATTCGTCGCGGATGTGCGCATCTATGGCCTCTCACGGCGCGAGCGGCACTAAAGTGCCAACACCGCAGCCTCTTAGGGTGGCAGACTGGTGTAAGATTACTGGGGTGTGTTCGGTCGGTATCGTGGCAGTCCTGCCTCCCAGCCTGAACGCACAAGTCCAACAACCACGCTGTGTCCGAGGAGTTCGACATGTCCGATGTTCGTATTTCTCCCGCTGAAGTGTTTGCCAACGGTGCGCGCCTTGCCGGCGACATCATCCTGCCGGGCGTCAGCCAGGCCATGAGCGGCGAAATCAAGAGCGGCGCCACGCACGCTGCCATCGCACTCGGAGCCACCGCGTTGCTCGGCGGCGTGTTCGCGCCGCTGGTTTGTACGGCCGTGGGGCTCGACTCCTACTCGCGCTCGGTCACTGGCAAAGGGCTCGCCGACCACTTCGAGGCGCGCAAAGCGTCCTAAAGCCCCAAACCCTGCTCAGCGGCATTGGCGCGTGATTCGATTCGGCACCCGGGTGCCGCGGAGGAGTGAGTGGACCCATTAGTCATTTACCTATCAGTGTGTGTCGTTTGTGCCTGGTTTGGCCGTCACCGCCTCCTCGGGTTCTGGGGTAACTTCGTTCTTGCGTTCTTTGCGTCACCGGTTTTGGTTGCGGTGATCATCATTGCCGGTTCACGCCGGCCGCAGCCGCCTTCTCGACCGGCCAGGCCCGTTCAGGGATGAAGCTCCTCGACCTGCTGCGGAAAGAGTCCACCGTCTCCCTCCGCAGGTTCCTCACGCTTGCCGCTTTTGCCGGTATCAGCAGCGCGCTAGTACTCGCCCTGATTAATGCCTCGGCGGGTACCGCGTCTCCCGCGTCTACTGGAGGACAGTCGGCCGCCACGCCGCCCGCCAATGGCCGCAACGCATTGTTATTCCTGGTCATTCTGGCCATCTACGCTGTCAGCCAGTGGCGCCTCTATTCGACAGCGACCGCCGAGATCGAGAAGATCCTCGATCGCGTGCGCGTCCGGATTGCGGACAAGGTGCGCCGCAGCGACCTGCGCCCGGTCGAGCGCCTCGGACAGACCGTGATTTTTGCCGCCGTGACCAAGGAGACGCAGGCCATCTCCCAGGCCGCCACCTTGATCATCATGTCGGCACAAGCCGTCGTGTTGATTGTGTTTACGGCGCTGTACGTGGCGTACCTGTCGATGGTGGCGTTCGTGCTGACCACAGCCGTGGCGGTGACAACGTCGGTGCTGCACGTCCGCCGAGCTCGGCAGATGAGTGCCGCCATGCACGACTTGTCCCGGCAGGAGAACGAGTTGTTCGAGTCGCTCCGTAACTTCCTCGACGGGTTCAAGGAAGTGCGCATGAACCGCGCCCGTAGCGACGATCTGTTCACCCATTTCACAGCGATCTCGCGAGCCGCGACGGCGCGCAAGTGCAAAATGCACCAGGAGGTGGCGCAGACATTCATTTTTGCGCAAATCTCCTTCTACGCCTTACTGGGCGTCGTCGTGTTTCTCGTGCCGCGCTTAACGCAGACGCACGCGGGTCCCGTCGTCAATATCGCTGCCGCCGTCCTGTTTCTGATGGGCCCCATGACGACCTTGGTGGGCACTGTGCCGCACCTGGCGGTGGCCGATTCCGCCGTCGACAACATCGCCGCCCTCGAAGCCGCTCTCGATCAGGCATCCAGCGGCGCCTTCGAGCACCAAGCGCCCGCGCCAGCATTCACGGAGATCAGCTTCGAGGATGTGGTGTTCCATTACGAGGCCACCGCGCATGGCGACGCCTTCTCAGTCGGGCCGATTAACCTGACACTGAAGGCCGGCGAAACGGTCTTTATCGCCGGCGGCAATGGCAGCGGCAAGTCAACGTTCCTGAAATTGCTGACCGCGTTGTATCACCCGCACCAGGGTGTCATTCGGGTCGACGGCAAGGTGATTCGCCCCGAATCTGCCGAGGCGTATAGGAGCCTCTTCTCAACAGTCTTCACGGACTACCACCTGTTTGACAGGCTGTACGGACTCTTTGAGACGGAACAACAGGAAATTGACCACACCATCGCTTACCTGGAATTGACGGGCAAGACGAGAGTCTCCGGCGGCCGCTTCGAGACCCTGGACCTGTCGGGCGGACAACGCAAGCGGCTTGCACTCTTGGTCAGCATGATCGAAGACCGGCCGATTTGCGTGTTCGACGAAATGGCCGCCGACCAAGACCCGCCTTTCCGGCGGAAGTTCTACGAGGAGATTCTGCCGGCGCTGCGTCGGGATGGGCGCACGATAATCGCGGTCACCCACGACGACAAGTATTTCAAGACCGCGGACCGGCTGGTCAAGATGGATGAAGGGAGGTTCGTCAGCGATGCGATGGCTTAAATACTGGATGGCGTACGCATTCTGGCGCGTGCGCGCCTTTGTCTATGACAACGTCATCAAGATTGTCCTGAGCGTCCTAATTGTCGCAGCCCTGATCTTGTACTGGCTGCCCGATATCATCGTCACCATCAATCCTGGTGAGTCCGGCGTCTTGTGGCGGCGGTTCGGTGGCGGCACGGTGACCGTTGCCTCAGGACGCCGACCGTTCCTGTCGCGCATCTCCGCCAGCCAGACCGGCGAAGCGACCGCGCTTAATGAGGAAGCCGATGGGCAGGATGGCTACGAACTGTGGCCGTACTCTGAAGGCACTCACTGGAAGTGGCCCTGGGACCGCGTCTACCGATACAACCTACGGCTGCAGGAGGTGTCGGCCAACTACGACGCCCTGACCAACGACGGCCTCGCCATCAAGGTCGAGATCACCATTCGCTGGAAGCCCATCGAGGCCGACCTCGGAAAGCTGCATCGAGAAATCGGGCCCGACTATGTCAATACGCTGCTGGTTCCTCTGGTGGGCTCGTTTGCGCGCCATGAAATCGCCGCAGAGAAACCCGACGCGCTCTATTCACCGGAGCGCCTCGAAATCCAGGAACGCATTCGCGAAGAGACCAAGCGAGCGCTTATCGTGCGGTTCCACCCCGAAGATGCCAGGGAAAGCTACTTGATGCTCGAAGACGTGCTGATCCGAAGCGTCCAGCTACCCGACGATGTGGCCGCGGCAATCGAGCGTAAGGTCGTCGAGAAGCAACAGTCGGAGGCATACGAATACCGCCTGTCTCGCGAACGGCAGGAGGCAGACCGCAAGGCGATCGAGGCTGAAGGTATCCGTCGCTTTCAGGAAACCATCAACTCCACGATTTCGCCAGGCTACCTGAAATGGAAGGGCATCGACGCCACGCTCGAACTGGCCAAGTCGTCGAACGCGAAAGTCGTCGTCATTGGTGCCGGGACTGAAGGCATGCCGATCATCCTCGGCGGCCTCGACGGCACCGCGCCACCGGCGCTGCCCTCACGCAATGCGGCGTCACCTCCAGCTACGACCGCCGCCAAGCCCTCACCCGCACAGAACAGTAGCCCGGCGAAGCCGGCGAGTGCGGCCAAGCCCGACGGCGAGGAGGTGGGCCCGAGAACAGTTGAAGAAGCCCCGGGCGAGGCCCCGATGACGCATGGTCAGTCACAGGCGCCCGCACCGGCAAAGCCCCGAACACCGCAAGGACCGGAGAAAGACAAGTAATGGCGAATCCCTTTGATGACGAGAATGGCGATTTCCTGGTTGTAGTCAACGACGAAGAACAGTACTCCTTGTGGCCATCATTCAAGGATGTTCCTGAAGGCTGGAAGCCCGCCGGACCACGCGGAAGCCGCGCCACTTGCTTGGAGTGGGTGGAGCGCACCTGGACCGACATGAGGCCGAAGAGCCTGCGCATCGCGATGGACAACGGCAAAACTGCCTAGCGCAGACTCATAACTCAATATAAAGAAGAACCGGGCCTCGATTCCGCGCTCCGGTTCATGCCCGCTGCGCTGCAAACAGCCTGCGAAAGCCTTCAGGGCCGATAGTCCGGCGCTGCCTCTTGCGTCTTCACGACCTTGCGGCCGCCGGTCGCCTCGAGGATTTCTTCTGCGCGGTTCGCCCACGAGCGATCGTCACAGTGCACCGACAGCAGGTAGCCGCCCTCGCGAATACGACCCGCATAGCGCTTCGCCTCGATCTCGGGGATGCCGGCACCCACCAGCCCGCCCGTGGCGCCTGCCGCGCTGGCACCGGCCAGCGCCGCAACGAGGGGAGCGTCTAGGCATTTCTCTACTTTTCTCCGAAGAAGAAAGAGAGGAAAAAGAAAAAGAAAAAAAGAGTGGGCCGGAGCCTAGACGCCTAGACGGTGGGCCAGTAGCCGGCAGCGGTCTGAACAGAAGCGCCGCTTCTTGGAGTGGTAGCCCGGCCCGATCTCGATCCATGCGCCGCACGTTCAGCGGCGTGGCGCAGCAGTTTGCGTCGCAGCCAAGCGTGCCGTTCGCGATCTCCGTTCCCACCAACGCGACGGCGCCCGGAGAGGCGTGGCGTCGTATTGGCAACCGTCTTCGCGCCCGCGGTCCGGTCCGCGCCGGCTTGGTACGGCGACCCGCAAGGGGCGGTTGCGCTACGCGCAGCAATTGCCGAGTACGTGCGGCGATCGCGATCGGTGCGCTGCGACGCCCGCCAGGTCATCATCACGTCCGGTACACAGCAAGGCCTGTATCTCGCCGCGCACGTGCTCGTCGGCCCGCACGACTCGGCATGGATCGAAAATCCCGCCTACCGGGCGCTCACCGGAATCTTCGCCAGCATGGGCCGCCAGATGGTCAGGGTAGCGGTCGACAACGAAGGACTCGATGTCGACGCCGGCCGTGCGCGCGCACGCGACGCGGCGGCCGCATTCGTCACGCCGTCGCATCAGTATCCACTCGGCATGCCAATGAGCATGCCTCGCCGCACTGCGCTGCTTGACTGGGCGCAAACAAATGGGACGTGGATCGTCGAGGACGATTACGACGCCGAAATGCGGTACGCCGGGCATCCGTTCCCGTCGCTGCAGGGACTTGCTCGCGAACACGTGGTCTACCTTGGCACGTTCAGTAAGGTGCTGTTCCCATCGCTTCGCCTTGGCTATGCGATCGTGCCTGATCCGCTGGTCGAGCCGTTCCTCGGCGCACGCATCCTGATCGATCGACATCCGCCCACGGCTGAGCAGCATGTGCTCGCGGCGTTCATCGACGAAGGGCACCTCGATCGCCACATCCGGAGAATGCGAACGGTCTACGCAGATCAACGCGCGCACCTGGTGGGGCTGCTGCAGCGGTTGCTGCCGGCGAACCTGGGACGTGTGCAGCCGTGCGATGAGGGCATGCACATGATTGTCTGGCTCCGCGACGACGCTGACGACCGCGCGGTCGCGGCCGCAGCCCGCCAACACGGTGTCGTCGCACGACCGGTGTCACCGATGTATGCCGAAGGCACGAAACGGCAGGGGCTGCTGCTGGGCTTTGGCGGGTTTACAGGCCCGCAGATCGAGTCGGCGGCGCACCGGCTCGCAAACGTGATTGAGAGGAGCAGCAAGAAAAGAGGCACCCCGAAAAGGTGTGATGGGCGTGCTGGAGCAAGCCAGAAAGATGAGGGCGCTCACCGAACTACCTGACGCGCCCTCCTTCACGAACCGCTGGGCGATTCAACGGCAGGGGCGTCCCTTTCTGACCGAGGCGGAATACAAAAGGGACTGGCTGGGCATGAGGATCAGGGGACGATCCAAGACGATTCTCAAAAACAGATGGCATAGCCTGATTTGGACGCGCTGCCGCCGACTGGATACACTGAACTGACGCATGGCTGAATCCGCTCGGCGTTCTCGCCTGACCGCAGGTCTGCTCGTGACGATCGCGGCGGCGCACCTGAACGCCGCACCCGCCGAACCGCTGCGCGTCGGCGACGTGCTGCCGCCGTTGCGCGGCGCATTTCTCACCGGCAAGGATGTCGTCCTGCCGTCGGCGTCGGCGGGCAAGACTGCGCTGCTGATCCTGGGCTTTACCTATGCCTCACGGCGCGCGGTCGAGCCATGGGGCGACTGGTTCAAGAAGACGTTGGCAGCCCGGCAGGAGCTGACTTTTTTCGAGATGCCGATGATCGGCGGGATGGGAAAACTCGGCCGCTGGTTCATCGACCGCGGGATGCGCAAGAACACGCCGCAAGTCCTTCACGAGCACGTCATCACGGTGTACTCAGACACCGGCGACTGGAAGCGCCGGCTCGGCGTCACGGGCGCGAGCGAAGACGATGCGTTTCTGGTGGTGGTTGATGGCAACGGTGTCGTGCGCTGGCTGCATCACGGCCCGTTCAACATCGAAACCGCGCGGGCGCTCGAAGGGGTGATGGCCGCCCCGGCTCCTTCAGCCTGGCGATGACGGCACTGAGCGCATACACGCGCTTCGCTCTTCGACCGTAAGAACATCGGCCATAAGACGAGCTCACTCTTCGGAGGCGTCCCCTTCAACGTCCACTGCGAAGCCGAGAAGTTCTTCGTGGTACTTCTTCAACCGGGCGAAGTGAGCCTGCATTGCGCCGGCACTCTCCTTCGAGTTCTTAACGGCGAGAAAGTGCCAGACGATTTGGGTGTAGTGGCTGGCTTGACGAGGTAGACGGAGAGCCGGGTCGAGCTTCTCCTTGATTTCGTCATCCGCCGTTACTTCTTGACCAGTTCCACGCGGCGATTCCGCGCGCGGCCGTCTTCGGTGCTGTTATCCGCCACCGGCTGGGTATCGCCCAGTCCCTTCGTCGACAATCGCTCACCCGCGATGCCGGCCTTGACCAATGCGGCCTTCACGGCTGTGGCACGGTCGCGAGACAGCGCCACATTTGACGCAGGCGTGCCGACATTGTCGGTATGCCCCTGAATCTCGAGCACCGTCTCGGGATTGGCCTGCAACATCTCGGCGATCAACGCCAGGGTGTGCGCTGACGAGGGCTGAATGGTGGCCTTGCCCGTGTCGAACAGGATGTCACGAATGGCGACGCTACCCGATGCTGTCAGCGCGGCGGCGAGGGAGTCGGCGGTGAAGGTCACCTCCTGCTTCATCGCCTGCTCTTCGACAATGGTGAGCGAGTACAGTTCGCCGCTGTTGTTGACATGCACCTCGAGCCACAACAAGCCACCGCCCTTCACGGGCAGACGCGCCACCGATGTGCCGCCCGACGAGTCAAGGTCTTCGGTCAGCACGGCGCCGGCCCGCTGTTTGATGAGACTCGTGTAGTTGCGCCCGATCTGGAGTGCGCCTGCCTTCCGTGCCCCTTCATTGACGGCGTACTGGATGTTCCAATAATGCCCCTCCACTCGCCGCGGTGGGTCGAGCGTAAACTCGAACACCGAGAACTCCTGCTCGTCATAGCTGGTGATGTAGTACCCGGGGAGTCGTGAAAACGCCGGGTGATCCTTCGAGCCCTCGGGGTCAGGCTCCTGCGCCCAAGCTGGCGCTGCAACCGTCAGGGCACATGCAAACAGGACACGCGAAAACGGGAGAGAAAGGCAGGCATGTCGGGTCATCAGAAATCCGATTTTGGGTGCTAGACGCATATGATCATACCGTATCGGAGACATGGCCCCCGGAGCGCTACCATGAAAAATACGTCAGGGAGTTTCTTCCAACCCAACATCGGCATCGCCGGGCGCCTGGTCCGTGCCGTAATCGGCGTGGTCTGTCTCGGATTCGCCGCACAGGCGGCCGGTGACAACTGGACGTCGACAGTTGGCTGGGGCCTCACCGGGGCGTGCTGCCTGTACGAGGCCTCGCGAGGATGGTGCCTGGGACGCGCATGCGGCCTGCGCACGCCCCTGTAGCATCTCGCACAAAGCAACCGCACATTAGCTTCAGTTAGGGATGTCCCACCTTTTGACCACGGTTTCTTTTGTTTGTGCCGCGGCTTCTCTGCCCGCCAGACGCGCTGACGACACGCGTCTGAGCACGTCGTCTTATGCTTGCGGTGCGCATCCGGGTGGATGGTGATGTAGTTGGGACACCCGGCGCACCTGCGATATTCAACCGATTGGCTCATCGCGTCCGCGAGTTGTAGCCACAGGAGCGCGAGCAGGGTGGGCGATCTCGAACCGCACGCGCGGCGGATAGGCCTGGCGTTGACCGGCGTCGTTCATCGCCAGCACGAACGTGTCGACGTCCGGCAAGGCCCCGGCGAGGGCATCGGCGATGTCGGTCGCGGATGTCGCGCGGCATTCAGACGGGGTGGCGATTTCGTGCCGCGATCCTAGGATGCGCGGGGTGGTCTCGGCTGTTCAGTCTTGAACAGTCAAGAGTAAAAGAAGGCCTGGACGGGAGTCGCACTGATTTGCGCAAGCCGAAGGCTCGCGCGGTCTGAACGACGACGGGACTCGCACTGTCCAGCGCGGCACGAAGTTGTACGAAGGGGCGCCCCACTCCACGCATCTGTCGGAATACGCCTCTTCTCGACCCACCGGCACCTCCACGGAGTCAACGCAATTCTCTGCGATAACGTCACGGCGGCCGCTGCACCGCGCTGCCGCTGCTGGTATCGACTGCGCATCCCAAGACGGCCGGTGTGGAGCTGCCGCTGGTGCACCTCTTGATCGTTCGTGGCGCATGCGTGAATCCAAGAGGCGAGGGGTTGTGGACGTCGCCGATCGAAACAGCGCTGGTGTTCGGCCATGTCGAGGCCGCATCGAGGAGCCGATGCGCCTGCTGCCGAACGCAGCGGCGCGTGATCGTCGTCGCGCGCTGGTGGTGGCCGCGATCAACGACCAGCCGGCCTCGATCCGGATGTTGATCGACGCCGGCGAGGATCCGAATCGTTTCAACCCTCTCGGCGCGCACGCGCATTCCACGCCGCTGCATCAGGCGATCGCCGCGGGCAGCCTTAACGCGGCCAGGACGCTGATCGAGCGTGGTGCGCGTGCAGACATCAGGGATCGCGATCACGACGGCACGCCGCCTGGCTGGGCGATCCATTGCCAGCAGCCGGAGAGCGAACGCTATCTGCGCTCGATCGGCGTCACCGACTGACGTCACGGATGGACGACGCGGCGTCCGAGATACTTTTCAAAAACATCGAAATCGGCGTCCGGATGCAGCCAAGAATGTCCGCCACGGATGCACTGGGTGGCGATCAACAGGTCGACCATCTTGCGCACCGTATGCCCCCTGGCCCAGAGCTGCCAATGGTGGGCGGCCTCGTCGAACACCACGCCGACCTCGACCGCCTCGATGATTTCGTATTTTACAAGCTCGGTTCGAACGGCGACCGCCTCACGCTCGGTGCGCAGCCCTTGCAGCACCTCGGTCAAGATCAGCGTCGTCAGGCCGATACGTTCTCGGTCCAGATTCAGATCCAGCCACTGCGTTTCGGGGTTGGTGACGCCGTTCAGGAAATCGATCCAGACCGAAGAATCGACCACGACCACCGGTTAATCCGAGGCGTGATTGGTGCGCGGGGCGTCGAGATCACTAACCCTGACCTTGCCACGCAAACGGCGGATGTCGCCCTAGGCGCCGCAGGTTGGCGACTCAGCGCCTGGCGATCGCCGCCAGCATCTCGACCACCGCCGCGGCAACCGCGAGCATCGTCCCGAACGGCAGCGCCGTGCGCAGATCAGCTCGGCCGCGCAGCATCTGCAGCAGGCCGACGCAGGTGCCGAGGAGCGATCCGAGCAGCAGGGTAAACAGCAGCTCGCGCCAGCCGAGGAACGCGCCAATCATCGCCAGCATCTTCACGTCGCCCATGCCGACGCCGTCCTGTTTGCGGATGTGGTAGTAGGCCTCGGCGATCACGAACGGCAGCCCGCCGCCGATGACAATCCCGAGTAACGACGATCGCCATCCAGGCAGGGTCACCAGGCTGAAGAGGAAACCAATCACCGTCCCCGGGATGGTGATGATGTTGGGCAGCCGCCGCTGCCTGAGGTCGATGAAAAACAGCGCGATCAACGCGCCGCCGAAAATGACGCGCGAAGCGACCAGCAGTATCACCATCTCGCCGACGATATCAGAGTGTTTGACGGCGCGCGATCGAAGCCGTTACCGTACCCGCACGGTGCGCGTGAATCGAGAGCGCGTCATGCGCGCGGTGGTCGCGGCGACGCTGTTCGCGAACGCGTTTCTCGTGTTCGTGCTCCAGCCGCATGTCTCGAAGCGGCTCCTGCCGGTGTTGGGCGGCAGTGCCGAAGTCTGGATTGTCTGCTCGCTGTTCTTTGTTCTTTCAACTGGCGCTGGTCGCCGGGTATGCGGCGGCGTACGCGGCGCGGCGACTGCCGTTGCGCGTGGCGTTAGCGCTGCACGTCTCCCTGCTCGCGCTGGCCTGGTGGTCGTGGCCGTTCACCGCCGGCGGTGGGCCACCCTCGGGGGCGCCGCCGACGTTGTGGACCTTGCAGCAGCTCGCCGGCCAGGTTGGACTGCTGCTGATCGCGCTCACCGCCACGTCGCCACTGCTGCAGTCTGCGTATGCGCGCGCGTGGCCCAGTCTCGATCCGTATCCGTTGTTCGCTGCCAGCAACGCCGGCAGCCTGCTCGGTCTGTGCGCCTATCCGCTGGTCGTTGAACCGTTGCTGACGTTGCCGCAACAGGCGCGCGCATGGAGCGCCGCCGCAGTGCTGTTGATCGGGCTGCTGGCCGTCACCGCAGCGGGGCTGGCCGGCCGGCATGCGACGTCGCCGGCGGCACTGCCACTCGATCCAGGTCCCGCGATCACGATGCGGACCCGTCTGCGCTGGCTCCTGCTCGCGTTGGTCCCGGCGCTGATGCTGCTCGCCGTCACGGCGCAGATCACGACCGACATTGCACCGGTGCCGCTGTTGTGGATTCTGCCGCTGGCCGTGTATCTGGCGTCGTTCATCCGCGTGTTCTCGCGCGGCTGGCAGCCGGGACGCTGGACGTGGCCGGTCATGGCGCTGTCCTCGGTGCTGATGTTGCTGACCTTCGGCCACGACTTAAGCCGGCTGCGCTGGATCGGCGTACACCTCGCCGTGCTGTGGTGCGCATCGCTGCTATGTCATGGCGCTCTCGTCCAGAAACGACCCAGGCCAGCAAGAGTGCCGGAGTTTTACCTGTTGATGGCGCTCGGCGGCGCCACCGGCGGCTGCGTCGCGGTGCTGATTGCGCCGCTGATCTTCACGATGCGGATCGAATATCCGCTGGCCGTGCTGGCCACGCTCTGGCTGTCGCCGCGTCGGGTCGGTTTCACGTCGCAACTGCGGGTCACGCGGCCGGTGGTTGCTGGATTAGTGGTGATCGGCGCGTCGGTGATCGCTTACGTGATCGCGACGCACAGCGCCACTGACGCGGCGCGGACCCTGACGCTGGCATCGGCCCTGGCCGCGGCGATGTTGTGGCATCGCCCGCGCGTCTTCACGGTGTTGATGACCATCGCGCTGGCGGGTGTGATCGTGGAGCAGGCGGTGAATCCACACGGTGTCCGGTTGCGCGGCCGTACTTTTTACGGCACCTACTCCGTGCGCGACGTGCCTGAGACGCAGACGCGCGTGCTGTTTCACGGCAACACGCTGCACGGGCTGCAATCGCTGCGTGCCGGCCATCAGCAGGATCCGCTCAGCTACTACGGTCCAACCTCGCCGCTTGCCGAGCTGATGCACTCGCGGCCGGGCCGGCTCGATCGCGTCGCGCTAATCGGGCTTGGCGCCGGCGTGATCCTGCGTTACGCCGAGCCAGACAGCCGCTGGACCGTTTACGAAATCGATCCAGCGATCGCGCAGGTCGCTCAGGATCCGGCGCTGTTCACGCATTGGACTGAATCGCACGGATCGCCGCTGCTGGTCGTCGGCGACGGACGTCTTCGCATGAGCGAAGCGCCCGATGCCTCATACGATTTGATCATCGTCGATGCGTTTGCGTCTGATTCGGTGCCGCTGCACCTGCTGACGCGAGAAGCCTTGTCGCTCTATACTCGCAAGCTACGCGGTGACGGCGAAGTGCTGTTTCATGTCTCCAATCGCTATCTCGATCTCGCACCGGCGATCGGAGGCGCGGCGCAGGCGCTTGGCTTGAAGGCCTACACGGCGTCAGGCGAAACCATGGACGAGGCGGCGGCGATCTTTCCGTCGCGGTGGGTCAGGGTTCCGCGGCTGTCAGCCGCGGCACTGCCACCATCGAAACTGGTTGCGCGTCATCCCACGTCCGGCTGATCAAGATTGGTCGGACGATCGCAGTAATGTGCTCGGGTTGCTGCGTCCCGTCCGCCTCGTGCGCGAGCGCATTTCCGAGGCACTTAACTATTGACGGTGCCTGGAGAAAGGTTTAAGCTCCTGCCGCTGCCGTAGCGCGCTGATGAAGGGGTGGCTTCGCGGACAAGAAGGGCAGACGACGACCGAATGGCTGATGGTTGCGGGCGTGCTGACGGCTGTCGCCATTCTCTTCCTCGATTCGTTTCCGCCGACACTCAAATCAGTTTTGCGAGCGATTGGAATCGCCTTGCGGACCACGGCGCCGTGACGCAGCGTGTTCGCAGGTCGGAGGCCGGACAGGCGTTCACCGAGACCGCGATGATTCTTGGCATCATCACCGCCATCATCATCGGCTTGACCGCGATGATCGTTCCCAGCTTTGCGACCGCGGTGGCCAGCCTGGTCAGTCATATGTTGGTGTTTGTCGGATCTGCCGGCTGACGGTTATTTTCGCGAAGGAGAGATGCATGCCTACACCCGGTTCCCTTTCCGACCGCTTGTTGTACCGCCAGGTGGCGACCGCCACCCGCGCCCGCGAGATCGGGCGGCGACTCACCAATCTCCGCGAGGACGAGCGCGGCCAGACACCCACCGAATATCTGATGATCGTTGGCCTGATGGCGGCGGTGATCGTGTTGGTGTTCGTGACCTTCTATTGGGATGAAGTGAAGGTCTCGGCGCAGGAGTGGGTCAAGAAGGTCAAGGAGGCGATCGTCGGGGAAAACATCAAGAGGTAGGCGACGTGTCCACCCGCCGTCGCGTCGCCTGTAGCCAGACCGGCACGGCGGCGCTCGAAACCATGGTCGTGATGAGCTTCCTGTTCACGCTCATCTTCGGGTTCGTGCATCTCTGCATGTTCGCGGTCACCAAGTCGATGACCAACTACGCCGCGTTCACCGCGTCGCGGGCCTTGCTGGTCGGCGGCAGCGCCGGTAACGCCGCCAGCCAGGTGATGAGCGACATGCAATGGTGGGCGGGCGGCGCCTTCGTCAACGATTCAAAGGTCTCGGTCCAGGAGCACCAGCTCGGCCCGCATTACGGCAGCAAGCAGCGCAGCGGCGTTCGCATCGAGTATCCACTGCCGTTCGGCTATCCGATCTTCCGCGACGGTCTCGGCACGGTGCGGGCGATCGGTTTTGCGCCGACCGCCGAGCATCCCCATACCGAAATTCCTGAAGAGGGCGACAACAAATGACGCCGCCCTTCCGCCATCGCTCCGAAACCGGCCAGACCACGGTGCTGGTCGTGGCGATGCTGTTCACGCTCACCATGTTCGTGGCCCTGGTCGCCAACGTCGGACAGTTGGTGAATCGACGCGTCGCGCTGCAGTTGGTCGCGGATGCCGGCGCCTGGTCCGGCGCCACGGTGCAGGCGGTGCAGTTGAATCACTACGCGTTCTGGAGCCGGATGGTGCAGAACGCCTACAAGAATGCCTCCGCCGTCAGCCTGAACTTCACGGTCGGCGAGTGCGACAGTAGCTTCGCGGCGGTGGCGTTGTTCGGGTACGCACAGAGCGGGATGCTCCGCTCGGTGGCGAATTTCACCGGTAAGGCCTACGGCGAAGCCTACAGGCATAGCCTGTACAACATCGACGACCTGTTTCCGGGCGACCGCGACAATTTCGATTTCTCGACATTTGCCGGACCGGAAGAGGGCAGCGTCGCGGCCCTGGCCGACGGCAATATCCTGCCGGCGCCGATGACGAGCGGCGACGATCTCTACACCGGCGATCATGATTACAGCAATGAAACGCCGCCACAGGTCGTGATCGAACTGGCCGCCAAAGTCGCCAGCTTGGCGCCATGGGCCACGTCCGAAGCCGGCTCGGGCATGGAAAGTTGGCCCTGTGCCACGGTGCTGCCGCCGATGGCGGCGACGGTCTACATGCCAGGACCGTCAGGCTACAAGCTGGTCAAGCCCGGCCAGCCATATATCTTCGTCTGGCGGGTGAAGGAAAAGCAGCCGACCAAGGCGCTGTTCTTCGACACTTTCTTCGGTCCAAACGCGGTGCCGGCGATGACCGCCGTCGCCGTCGCCAAGGCCGTCGGCGGCAACATGCAAAAGGGCGAGTCGCGCTATCGCGCCAAGATGGTGCCGGTCAGCGACTACAGCCTCACGGCCGGGACCATCCAGGACGCGCTGGCGCGCGCCGGACGCATCCTACCTAATCCATTTCGCCAGATCGTCCACTGAGCGGGTATGACGACACTTCGACACAAGCTGAGTCACGAGCGCGGCACCGCCGTCACGGAAACGTTGATGCTGACGTGGATCCTGATCGTCTTCGTCGCGGCGTCGTTTCAGTTGTTCCGCGTCAATCAAGCGATCTATGCGTCGATCACGACGGCGCACATGCTGATGTTCGAGGGCGCGTGGGATGCCAACTGCTACCACAAGAGCAACAAGTGCATCTACAACTCCGACGGTCACGCGCAGGTGAAATGGAAGCCGGAGAAGATGCCGG
>JAYQOO010000028.1:0-29073 GCA_038144855.1 Acidimicrobiia bacterium
GACCCGCTCGTACCTCGGCGCCTACGGGATGAGCCCGCGGCATGACGCCCTGCTCGATGAGGCCACGCGCATCGAGGTGATCGTCACCGATTCGGTCGTCGAGGCGCTGGCGCTCGAGAACAACGTCATCAAGCAGCGGGCGCCTCGCTACAACATCCTGCTTCGTGACGATAAGAACTACCCCTACCTCCAGCTGACGACCACCGAGCCGTTTCCGCGCGTGCTGGTGGCGCGATCGGTTGAACGCGACGGCAACGTCTACGCCGGGCCGTTCCTGCCGGCCAAGTTCGCGCGCCGCACGATGAACCTGACCCACAAGGTGTTTGGCATGCGGTCCTGCAACGAGGTCATCACCGGCAACCGTCACCGCCCGTGCCTCGAGTTCGACATCAAGCGGTGCCTGGCACCGTGCGTGGCCTCGATCTGCAGCGCGGAGCGCTACGCGGTGGCGGTCGCCGACACCCGGTTGTTCCTCGAGGGCCGCAACCAGGAACTGGCAGACCAGCTGCGGGCGCGCATGCTCGAGGCCTCTGCCGATCAGCGCTACGAAGAAGCGGCGCAACTGCGCGACTCGATGCGGACGGTCGAGGCCGTGCGTGAGCGCCAGCAGAAGATGGCGTCGGTCGAACTTGGTGATCGCGACGTGTTCGGCGTGAAGGCCGGTGCCAGCGGCGCGGTGGTGCAGATCTTCCTGGTACGCGGCGGCCGGGTGATCGAGCGTGTCGAATTCATCTGGGCCACCGAAGGCGCCGAGGGCGGCGAGGGCACCAGCTCCGAGGCCGACGTGATCGAAGCGGCGATTCAGCAGTTCTATGCCGACCAGGAGCCCCCGCCCGAGATCCATGTGTCGGTGCCGCTTGCGGAGGCGCAGCTGCTGGAGGACTGGCTCGAGCAGCGCGCCGGCCGCAAGGTGCGCATCACCGTGCCGCAGCGCGGCACCAAGAAGGGCATGATGGAGCTGGCGGCGCGCAACGCGTCGCTCGGCTATCGCACGCGTTTCGACGCCAACGCCACCGCCAACTATGAAGCCCTCGAACTGCTGCAGGCGGCGTTGCGGCTGCCGAAGTTGCCGCGGCGGATTGACTGCTTCGACATCTCCACGATCCAGGGTTCCGAGACCGTCGCCTCGATGGTGGTCTGCGAAGAAGGCCGGATGAGGCCGTCCGAGTATCGCAAGTTCAAGATCAAGGCAGGCCAACAGGCCATCAGGCCGACGGGCCAGCCGGAGGACCGTTTCCTCGACGACTTCGCCGCGATGGAGCAGGTCGTGCGCCGGCGTTATGCCAGGGTGCTCGAGAACGGTGGGCCGTTTCCCGACCTGATCGTGATCGACGGCGGTAAGGGGCAGCTCAATGCCGCCTACACCGCGCTGGAGTCGGTTGGCCTGTCGAACCTCGTCGCCGTCGGGCTTGCCAAGAAGGAGGAGCTGGTCTTCACGCGCGACAGCGACGATCCGCTCGCGCTTGATCCGCATGGCGCGGCCTTGCGCCTCCTGCAGCGCATCCGCGACGAAGCCCATCGCTTCGCCATCACGTTCCATCGCCAGTCCCGCAAGAAACGCGACCTGCAGTCCGAGCTTGACGTGGTGCCCGGCATCGGGCTGCGGCGACGCAAGACGTTGCTGACCGCGTTTGGCAGTCTCGCCGGCGTCCGGCGCGCGTCGCGCGAGGAGTTGGCGCGGGTGGTGGGCGGTAAGGTCGCCGATGCGGTAATCGCGCATTTCGCGGCCAATCCCTGAGCGCCTGCCGACCGGAGGGATCGCCTGGGCCGCCCGGTTCGGCGTGATACGCTCTTATGTTCGGTTCCGCGTGGGCAATATCGACTTCACCCAGATCCTGATCGTCCTGACCGTCCTGATTGCGTCGCTGTCGGTGCATGAGGCGGCGCACGCATTTGCCGCCGATCGCCTTGGAGACCCGACCTCGCGGCTCCTCGGCCGGCTGTCGATCAATCCAGCCGTGCACATCGACCCGATCGGCACGTTGCTATTTCCTTTGATCGCGTTCGTGACTGGCGTTCCGCTGATCGGATGGGCCAAGCCGGTGCCGGTGGATCCCCGTTACCTCAAACACCCGAAGCGAGATTTCGCACTAATTGCCGCGGCCGGTCCCGCCAGCAACCTGATGCTGGCGACCATTGGCGCTATCGCCCTCGCGGTGATTCCCGGGCCGGAGCCTGGCGACATTGCCGCCCGCGCCGTGCTGCGCCCGTTGTTCCAGATCCTCAACCTGTTCGTCTACGTCAACGTGCTGCTGGCAGTGTTCAACATGATTCCGGTGCCGCCGCTTGATGGCGGCAACGTCCTGCTGGGCGTGGCGCCGCCGCCGCTGGCGCGACTGATCGAGCAAGTTCGCCCGTACGGGTTCATGATTCTGTATGCTTTGATGTTGACCGGCGTGCTCAGCACGCTCCTGGGTCCCGTCGCCAACTATCTTTTGTATTTGCTGGGAGTGTAGTGGCCAAGCAGCGCGTGTTGTCGGGAATGCGCCCGACCGGAAAACTTCACCTCGGGCACCTCGTCGGCGCCCTGCAGAACTGGGTCACCCTTCAGGACAAGTACGACTCGTACCACTGCGTCGTTGACTGGCATGCGCTGACGACCCACTACGCCGATACCAGCGAGATCGTCGCGAACACATTCGACAACGTCGCCGATTGGATCGGCGCCGGCCTCGATCCCGAGAAGAGCACGTTCTTCATTCAGTCCCTCGTGCCGGAACACGCCGAGCTCTACCTGCTGTTCCAGATGGTGACGCCGATCCCGTGGCTCGAACGCGTGCCGACCTACAAGGAGCAGGTCGAGCAGCTGGCGGATCGTGATCTGTCGAGCATCGGCTTTCTCGGCTATCCGTTGTTGCAGGCCGCCGACATTGCCGTCTACGACGCGCATTGGGTGCCGGTCGGCGAGGACCAGGTGCCGCACCTCGAACTGACGCGCGAAGTGGTGCGCCGCTTCAACAATTTCTATCCGGCCAACCTGGTTGAGCCGCAGCAGTTGCTCACGCCGACCTCGCGCCTGCCCGGGCTCGACAACCGGAAGATGAGCAAGAGCTACAACAACACCATCGATCTGTCGGACGACGCCAAGACGGTGCAGAACAAGGTCCGGCAGATGTACACGGACCCCAAGCGCGTGCGCGCGGACATTCCTGGCACGGTCGAAGGCAATCCGGTGTTCATGTACCACGACGCCTTCAACCCGAACACTGAAGAAGTCGAAGACCTGAAGACGCGGTATCGCGCCGGCAAGGTTGGCGACGTCGAGGTCAAGACGAAACTGGCCGCGGCCATCAACAACCTGCTCGATCCGATCCGCGAGCGTCGCGAGAAGGCCATTGCGCGTCCGGGCTACATCAGGGACGTGCTGATGGAGGGCTCGAAGAAGGCGCAGGCCGTCGCGCACCACACCATGGAGCGCGTGCGCGAGGCCGTGAAGCTGAAGTACTGATGGCGGACACTCCCGAAGACACCAAGACTGAAGCCGTCGCCCCGGACGTGACGCCCGTCGAACCGGCCGCGCCGGTCGAGCAGGCAGCGCCGGGCGATGTGGCCGCGACCCCGGCGACGCCCGAGACCGGCTCCACCGAGTCCGAAGAGATCTTCGAGTCGCAGCTCGACTCGATCAAGATCAAGGTCGAGGCCTTCGAGGGCCCGCTCGACCTGCTCGTTCATCTGATCAAGAAGAACAAGATGAACGTGTATGACATCCAGATCTCGGTCATCACGAAGCAATATCTCGAGTATCTCGACCTGATGCAGGAGCTGAATCTCGATATCGCCAGCGAGTTCCTGGTGATGTCGGCGACGCTGATCCACATCAAGAGCAAGCTGCTGCTGCCCAGGCCCGAGACGGCCACGGGCGATCCGGTCGAGGAAGAAGATCCGCGCGACGCGCTGGTGCGTCGCCTGCTCGAGCACCAGAAGTTCAAGGCGGCCGCCGAACTGCTGCACGATCGCGAAACGCTCCGCAACGCCCAGTGGGCGCGGCCGGATTCGCGCATCGAAGAGATTGCCGGCGACGACTACGAGCCCGAGATCGAAGTCGACCTGTTCAGCCTGCTCTCGGCGTTCAAGCAGGTGCTGGAGCGGGCGAGGGAAGCCCCGTTTGTGCCGCTCCCGCCAGAGGAGCTGTCGATCGAGACGCGCATCGAGCAGCTGCTCGAGCGCTTGTCGGAGACCGAGGCGTGCGGCTTCGAGGACCTGTTCGAGGGCGCCTACACGCGGTCGGACATGATCGTCACGTTCCTGGCGATGCTCGAAATGATCCGCCTGAAACTGATCCGGGTGTTCCAGCAGGGCGGCCAGGGCGCGATTCGGGTCTACAAGCGCTCGCGTCCCACTGATGCGCCGCATCCCATTCACGATCCCGAGGATGAGTTCAAGGCGCACCACCCGCAACAGGACTCAGGGACCGTTGAGCAGGGATCAGGCGACGTGAAGTCAGAGGAAGAGCAGAAATGAGCGACGAACAAGAGAAGGCGCCTGAGGACGTGATCGAGGCGGCGGAGCCCGCAGCCGAGGAGCCGGCGATGGAAGCCACGGCGGACACGACCGAGTACGCGGCCGCTGCCGGGGCGTCAGACGCGACCGGCACGCCCGAGTCTCAGGCCGAGGCCGAGCCGGTGGAAGAGCCGAAGCCGCGCATGGAACTCGGGCAGCTCAAGGCGGTGATCGAGGCGCTGATGTTTGCGTCGCCCGACCCGATCACGCCGCGCATGCTCTACAAGCTGCTGAACGACGAGCCGAAGGAAGACGTCAAGGCGGCCCTTGAGGCACTCAAGGTCGACTACGCCGACCGCGGCGGCATGCACATTGCGGAAGTGGCCGGCGGCCTGCAGATCACGACGCGGCCCGAGTACCACGAATGGGTGCGCCGCCTGTTCCACGAGCGATCCGCCAACAAGCTGTCGGTGGCGTCGCTCGAGACGCTGTCGGTGATTGCCTACAAGCAGCCGGTGACGGCGGCTGAGATCGGTGAGATCCGCAGCGTCAACACGTCAGGCGTGCTGTCGACGCTGCTCGAACGCCACTTGATCAAGATCGTCGGCCGCAAGAATGTGATCGGCCGCCCGTTCCTGTACGGCACGACGAAGGAATTCCTGATCCGCTTCGGCCTCAACGACCTCGGTGACCTGCCGAAGATCGAGGACATGGCGCAGCAACTGGGCTTCGAGCCGCCGCCGGTCTTGATGGAACGCCCGGTGCCGGAAGAAATGTTGCCCCTCGAAGAGGGCGACGTTCCGGAGGATCAGCCCGAGTAGTTGCCAGTAGCCAGTTGAACTCACCACGAGCGCCTCTGGCTACCGGCTTCTGGCTACTGGCTACATTTTTACAGAAGCAGCGCATCCACGCGATGCGCGTGGACCAGTTCTTCATGCTTCGACCACTTGAAGATGGTGAAGCGTCCATCCTGCGACGCGACCAGCGCCATCGAATCCCGTTGATCGTGCACAAACTGCGCCGCTGACAGGTGGCGCGTGCCACCGAGTTGCGACGGGGTGGCGCGCGTCGGCGAACTGCCTTCAACCGGTTCGGTGACGTTGACCTGCTCGACTTGTGTGCTGCCGCGGCGTCGCGCGATCTTGGCGCCGAAGGCGAGCAGGTCGTAGCGGTCGTTGATCACGGTCGCGCCGTCGACGGCGGTGAGCCCGGCAATCGCATCCACCGCGCGCTTCAGGTCGTCCGGATCGGCGCTGCGGAGTGTCATTAAATTAGCCAGCTCCGAATACGGCGGATCAACAGCGTAGGTAATCGGCGACACGATTGATTCGCGCCAGGCATCGCCGCCGGTTGGGACGACCAGCAGCGCCCCGCCGCGCCCGTGCTGCCGCATCGACGCGGCCAGCTGGATCAGCACGGTGGTCACGCCCGATGCCGAGTGCCGATCGATCGCGCCAGCAAGCGACGACACAATGCCGGGGCAGTCGGGGATGATGCGACCGATGCCCTCATCGACCATCTTGATCTGATCCCCTTCGAGCACCGCGACGTTGACAAACTTGCCGAACGGCTCGGAGCGGTGCTTGACCACGATCAGCCCGGACGCCACGACCTCAACGACCAGGCAGAACGCCGGCACTTCCCGCGTCGTGCCCCACACGAAGTAGCCATCGTCCCTTCGGCGGACGCCCAGATGGATGCCGGGCCGTTCCACGGCAGGAGCCACTTTCGACAGCACGGCCGGCGCGAGGGGTAACTCCGCTGCGAACAGCAGGGGATGGCGTGCCTCCTCTGGCGTGAGGAAGGCGAGGGAGATCTTCGGCGCCTGGCCTTCTTCCCGTCGCAGGCTGGCCCAGAAAGCGGCGTCAATGATCGACGCCACCGCTGCCGGTGTTGGCGCCTCGCCAATGCCCACGGCGCCGCGCGTGCGAGCGGCGTCGATGTGACGTGCGAAATGCTTCTGCACCGCGTCGGAGACCTGGCGCGCCGCCGGATACGTGGGTTGGGTCATCAAACCTTGGATGCTGAGAATGTTGTGCGGGCGCTTACACAATTGTCAGCGCCGGGCACGCCAATTTATCAATTCTGGCCCATTTTCCAATGGCAGTGTTCGTGCACCGCGGTCCGAAATGCCGACGATCTGCGCGAACTCTGGGCTCCACCACACGGTATCGAGCAGCAGGTCACGCGTCCACGCGCCCATCTTGCCCGTGCTCATCGCCAGTTTCATCACGTCGCGATGCTTGCGCAGCGCCAGGGTGGCGCGGGCGCTCTCCACCGCGAACCGAGTGCGTTCTGCGACCTGTTCGAGCAAGCGGGCTTCTTCCGGATCCCACTTGCGCGGCTTGGTGTCGCACATCACCAGGACCCCGATCAGCGTGCCGCCGCGGATCGACGGCACGCACACCAGCGAGGCGATCGACATGCGTGCGTAGGTCTCGCGCGCCACCGTGTGATCCGTCAACGGATCTGTGCTCACGTCGTCGATGATCGCGGTGCGGCCGTTCTTGAGCTCGCCGACCATCAGCGGACCGAAGGCGTCGAGCGGGTAGCGGCCGGCAACGGTGGGGAAGTTGCGGGTGTAGCCCTTCGTGATGGTGATCTGGTCGTGCTCCGCGTCGACCTCGCCATAGGCGCAGCGGGTGACGTCGAAGTGCAGTCCCACCCGCATCACGATTTCGCGCATGACGATCGACGGATCCTCCAGGCCGCGCGTGGCGTCGTGGATGCCGACCAGCAGCCGCTGTGCCGCGGTGCTGCGCACCAGGCCTTCTTCCCACGCCTTACGATCGGTGATGTCGCGCGCGGTCTTCGAGGCGCCGATGATATGGCCGTGGCGGTCGACCACCGGCGAGATTGTCACCGACAGATGCAGACGTGAACCGTTCTTGCGCACACGCTCGACATCGATGTGCTCGATGCGTTCGCCTCGCCGCAGCCGCTCGAGGATGTCGCGTTCCTGGTCGCGCCACTCGGGCGGGATGATCAGGTGGATCGACTGGCCGATCGCTTCCTGCGCGGTCCAGCCGAAGACGCGCTCGGCCCCTTTGTTCCACGACGTGATAATGCCGTCGAGCGTCTTGCTGATGATGGCGTCCGACGACGACGCCACGATGGCGGCCAGCAACGCCTGCGCTTCGACCTTCGACTCGAGCTGCTGGTTGCTGGACGACAGGGCTTCGCGTTGCTCCGCAATCGACGGGTTCGCGGCACGCATCCGCACGCCGATCGCAATGATCGGCAGGATCGCCATCATGTAGAGCAGGAAGCCGACCGATTCGTTGATCGTGATCCCGCCAAAGAACCCAAGCCCGCCGCGGAAGATCACATTGGCGACGGCCCATCCCGCCACGCCGGTAAACAGCGCGGGGCCGGCGCCGACTCGCCAGACGACTAACGCGACCGCCGTCGACATGGTGACGAGCGGAAACGTGCCGCCAAGCCAGGGGTTGAGCGCGATCCGAACGGCAATAGCCGCTGCCAGGGCGGCGATGGCGATGCCGTATCGCGCAAGCGTCGAGGAGGGAGAGCCGCCCACTGGGAAAAGTCTAGACCAAAAAGAAAAGGGGCGAACCCTTTCGGATTCGCCCCTCAATGGTTGAGCCAGATCGCCGGCTGTTACTTGCCGCCGCGCTCGGAGGCCGGCAGGCGGAACGCGATGTATTCGCCGGTGTAGTTGCCGCCGCTGACGCCCACAACGATGTACTGCACGCCATTAACCGAGTAGGTCATCGGCATGCCGAGGATCGGCGCCGGGACGCGAACTTCACCCAGCTGTGCGCCCGTCTGCTTGTCGTAGGCGCGCAGTGACGCGCCGCGCTGACCGTTCACCGTGGTGATGCCGGGGTCGCCAGACGCCACGAAGTTCTTGGTGATCATCACGCCAACGCTGCCGCTCTGGCCGGTCTTCGGAATGTTCATGCCCTTCAGCAGCGGGTGGTTCTTGATGTTGTCCGGCGTGTCGCCGTGGGGCACCTGGAACAGGAGCTTGTCCGGGTTCTTCAGGTCGATCGCCGCGAGCACGCCATAGGGCGGCTTGACGATCGGCAGGCCCTCGAGGCCTTCGGCCAGCTTGCGGCGGCCTTCGCCACCGGGGAACTGCACGGCCGGAGCCGCGGCCTGGCCAGGGGCCGGCGCGGGGCGGGGCATGCCGTAGTTCGGCTCGGCTTCCCAACGCGGCGTGCGGTTGCCCTTGTTCTCGGGCGAGACCTTGCTGAATTCCTCTTCATCGTAGTGGCCGACCGTCACGTTGGTCATGCCGGCCTGCGAATAGAAGATGCCGGTTTCAACGTCGAAGCCGGCGCCCGGCCAGTTCGTGCCACCGGCGGTGTTGCCGATGTTGATCGAACCGAGGAGCTTGGACTCAGGACCGGTGGGTGGCACATACGGGGTCGGCTCCCAGCGGAAGAACTTCAGGTTGGCCAGGGCCTGCTTGCGCAGTTCCGGCGTGAAGTCGATCAGGTCGCTTTCCGCGATGTAGGTGCGCGCATACGGCACCGGCTTGGTCGGGAACGGCTGCGTCGGCGACGTTTGTTCGTGCTTCATCGTCGTCTGCGGAACCGGACGTTCCTCGATCGGCCAAATCGGCTGGCCGGTGATGCGGTCGAAGCAGTAGAGCCAGCCCTGCTTCGAGGGCACGGCCACCACCTTGCGCGGCTTGCCGTCGATCGTGGTGTCGATCAGCAGGGGGGCCGACGACATGTCGTGGTCCCACAGCGGGTGATGCACGAACTGGAAGTGCCACTTGCGAACACCGGTCTTCAGGTCGACCGCAACCAGCGACTCGGCAAACAGGTTGTCGCCGGGGCGGTTGCCGCCGTATTCGTCGATGGTGGGCGTCTCAACCGGCAGGTAGACGATGCCGACTTCCGGATCGACCGTGATCTGCGTCCAGACGCCGTTGTTGCCGGTGTAGCCGGCCGACTCGTTCTTCCACGTGTCGAAGCCGAACTCGCCGCGGCGCGGGATGCCGTGGAACGACCACAGCAGCTTGCCGGTCTTGGCGTCGAACGCGCGGGCCTGGCCCTGCACGTTGGTCGCGTATTCGTAGCCTAGGCCTTCGAACATCGACGAGCCGACGATGATCACATCGTTGACGACGGTCGGCGTCGAGTGGAGACCGATCTCCGACTTCTCGAGGTCAGCCTGCTTGCCGTTGATCATGATGCCCTGCTTGAGGTCAACGACACCGTTGGTGCCGAAGCCCGCCTTGGGCTGGCCGGTCTTCGCATCGAGCGAGACCAGGCGGTAACCGGTCGTCACGTAGACAACGCGATCATCACCCTTGCCGTCGGTCCAGAAGGAGAGTCCGCGGCCCGACAACTGGCGGGGCGCCCAGCGCGTCGCGCGTTCGCCTTCGTCCATGCTGTAGGTCCACTTGATCTCACCCGTGGCCGGGTTGAGGGCCACGACCGCGCGGCGCGTGCCCGCGGTCGCGTAAAGCGTGCCCTTGACCATGATGGGCGTGCCTTCGAGCTTGGTTTCGGGACGCGGACCGAAGTTGTCGGTCTTCAGGCGCCACGCGACTTCCAGCTTGCTGAAGTTGCTGCCGTTGATCTGATCGAGCGGCGAGTACTTCGAACCGCGGAGGTCCGCGGTATACATCGGCCATTCGCCGTTCCGCGTGCTCGGCATCGGGCTGGCCTGACCGGACACGAGTGGCGCGACCCACGCGTAGACCGCGACGAGCAGCACCAGTGCGGGCACGACCCGAATTGCAATGCGCTTCATGCGTTTGTGCTCCTAAAACGTAAGGAAATACAGACTGACGATCAGACCCTTCCCAGCCTGATCCGCGCAATCATACCTAAATTTTCCCGTAGAGAACCCTCGACTTTGTCGATGATTGCAACACGCCGGCCGGGCGTCAGACCGCGGATTTCAGCCGTTTGACCTCGCCGGGCGTGAGGTCGCGCCATTGGCCCGGCCGGAGCCGGCCAAGCAAGATCGGACCCATCTGCACGCGCCTGAGATCACGCACCGGCAAGCCGACCGCGCTGCACATGCGCCGAATCTGGCGATTTCGGCCTTCCCGGATGGTCATGGTCAGCTTGGTCGTGGGCTTGGCGCTTTTGACCGTGCCGCCGACATTTACGTCGGCCGGCGAGGTCCGGCCGCCTTCGATGTAGACGCCTTTCCGCAGCTTTTCCACGGCGCGCGCATCCGGCGTCCCGAGCACGATCACCTCATAGACCTTGTCTACTTCATGACGTGGATGCATGAGACGCGCGGCCAGGTCGCCGTCGGTCATCATCAGCAGCAGTCCTTCGGTGTCGTAGTCCAGCCGGCCCACCGGGTAGATGTAGTCGCCCTCACCGATCAGATCCATCACCGTGCGGCGGCCTTCCGGATCCTTGCGCGTCGTGACGTAGCCCTTCGGCTTGTAAACCACGATGTAGCGATGCACGACGTCGGTCTTTATGCGCCGGCCGTCGACCTTGATCGCGTCCTTGGCGGGATCGGCCTTGGTGCCGAGTGCGCGCACGGTTTCGCCGTTCACCATCACCCGGCCCTCGAGGATCATTTGCTCGGAGGCACGGCGCGACGCGACGCCGGCGGCGGAGAGGATTTTCTGTAGGCGTTCCTGCATGGGTTCGGCTCTCGCGCTACTGTGCGAACAGGGCGCGCCAGAAGTTGATGAGTCGCCAGGCCTCGGTCGAGTTCGCAGAGCGATTGACCTCGGCGTGCGTGATCAGGCCGCTCAAGACGCCGTGCACGCGCGCCTTGCCCTTGAGGTGTTCGGCCAGCAGCACCGTCTCCACGGACGGAATGACGTTGTCGTCGACGCCGTGCAGCAGGAACACCGGCGCTACGGGCGGTGTGGCGCGCTCAGGTGAGAGTAGCGGCATTCCCGGGTAGTCCTTGAGCCCATCCGCGACCGGCAGCAGGACCGGGCCGAGCTTGTCGACGGCGCGGTCGTTGACATACTGCATGTAGGTGCGCGAAGGCTCGGGCAGCGTCTCCTGGTAGCGTTTCATCTCCTCGAAGACCGGGATCGCCTTGGCGGGCTCGGTGACCGCCAGCGAGGATGCCAGCAGGAATCCGTCGATGCCTTTCGACAACGGACCGACTTGATTGGCCGGCACGACGCGATCGGCAAGGTTCAGCAGCACCACCGCCAGGCCGTAGTCGTGAGGGGGGTGGACGCCAACGTGATCGGCGCCGAGCACTTCGGAACTGCGCTTGGCGCTGTCGAGATCGCCGAGGACTTCCCCTGATGTGAGGTAGTGCAGCGCGCGCGACAAGTCGCCGTGTCCGCCGAACGACATCACAAACGCGACGCGATCGCGGATCGACTCACGGCCGGCGGCGACAATCGACAGCCCTCCGGAGAAGCTGATGCCGATGACGCCGATCCTGCCATCGGTGCGAAATTGCGCCTGGTCGCTCGTCCAGCGCACCGCATCTTCGATGACATCGGTCACCGCTTCGGTGATCTTGAAGCGTTGCAGGTCCGGTGCGGCGACGGTCAGGACGCCAAAGCCGGTGGCGGCCAGGTCTTCGGCAAGTCCCATGAGCCGTGACTCGTTGATGCCGTCGCGATGCACGCCTGGAATCAGCACGACGGTGCGGCGGGTCTGTCGGGCGGGCCGGAAGAACCGCGCCGGCACGTTGCCCGATCGTGTTGGCACGCTGATCTCCGCATCGCGCGTGACCGCCTGCGTGCGCCACGCGGCAACGGTGGCCGGCGTGCCGGGCATGTCGGCGGCGCGAATGATGAAGCCCA
Organism: Acidimicrobiia bacterium; assembly: GCA_038144855.1. GTDB lineage: Bacteria > Acidobacteriota > Vicinamibacteria > Vicinamibacterales > UBA2999 > 12-FULL-67-14b. The sequence continues at coordinate 12,167 of JAYQOO010000028.1, forward strand.
GCGCGTCCAGGTAGGGAAGCGCCACGAAGTAGAACAGGCTGGCGACGAGAACCAGGAGGATCGCCGCCTTGCTGCGGCGCGTCAGAGGCACGTTCGGATGGTACACTGAACCTCTTGTGAAGCGCCTGGTCATTGCCATCGACGGCCCCTCCGGGGCCGGCAAGGGAACGCTCTCTCGAGCCATTTCGGAACGCCTCGGCTACAAGCACGTCGACACCGGCGCCATGTACCGCGCGGTTGGCTGGAAGGCCATTGAGGAAGGCGTGGCGCTCGACAGCGAGCCGCTGGTTGCGGCGCTGGCGGCCGGGGCGGTCTATCAGCAGGCCGACGGCAAGATCACGATCGACGGTCACGATGTGACGCGGGCCATCCGGACGCCGGAGATGGACAAGGCGGCAGCGTCGGTCGCTCGCCTGCCGCAGGTGCGTGACGTGCTCGTGGCGCAGCAACGCGCGATGGGCGCCGAAGGCGGCGTGGTGATGGAGGGTCGCGACATCGGCACCGTCGTCTTTCCAGCGGCGGACCTGAAGATCTATATCGATGCGTCGGCCGAAGAGCGGGCTCGGCGGCGTGCCGGCGATTCGGCTCATACCGGCAGCCAGGCCGGCCTGACCAATGTGCAGAGCGACATGGCGGCGCGCGATCGGTCCGACAGCACGCGTCCGGTGGCGCCGTTGACGAAGGCGGCCGACGCCATTTTCATCGATACCACCGACATGCCGATCGAGGCCGTGGTGCATCACGTGATGATGTTGATCTTCGAGAAGCTGCACCCGCTGTCCGAAGGCCGATAGCTGCATGAACAGCGACGAGTTCCGCAAGGCGGGTTATCGCATCGTTGACTGGGTGGCGGACTATCGCGCCAGGGTCGGGTCCCTGCCGGTCATGGCGAAGACGGAGCCGGGTGCCATCAAGGCGCAGCTCCCGGCGACGCCGCCGCAACAGCCCGAGCCCTTCGACGCCATCCTCGAAGACCTCGACACGGTTGTCCTGCCCGGCATCACCAACTGGCAGCATCCGCGCTTCTTCGGCTATTTCCCTTCGGCCGGTGCGCTGTCGAGCGTGCTGGGCGACTACGTCAGCACCGGTCTTGCGGTTGTGGGGCTGGCCTGGCAGTCAAGTCCGGCCCTGACCGAAGTGGAAGAGGTGACGGTCGAGTGGCTGCGCCAGATGCTCGGTCTGTCCACTGGCTGGAGCGGCGTGATCAACGACACCGCGTCGACCAGCACGCTTGTGGCCTTGCTCTGCGCGCGCGAGCGCGCCACGAAATACAGTCTCGCCGCCGGCGGCCTGCAGGATCAGCCGTCACCTCTGGTCGTCTATTGCTCGGCGCACAGCCATAGCTCGGTTGAGAAGGCGGCGGTGCTTGCGGGGTTCGGCAAGCACAACGTGCGCCTGGTTCCGCAGGATGACGCCAACGCGATGCGCGCCGAAGCGCTCGAGCAGATGGTGCAGGAGGACCTCAGTGGCGGGCGCGTCCCGTGCGCGGTCGTGGCGACGACCGGCACGACAACGACGACGGCGCTCGATCCCATCGGCGCGCTGGCAACGGTCGCGCGCGCGCACGGACTCTGGTTGCATGTCGACGCGGCGATGGCCGGATCCGCGATGATCCTGCCGGAGTGCCGCTGGATGTGGGACGGTATTGAGGGCGCGGACTCGATCGTCGTCAATCCGCATAAGTGGCTCGGCGCCGTCTTCGACTGCACGCTGTACTTCGTGCGTGATCCCGAACACCTGGTGCGCGTGATGTCCACCAATCCGAGCTACCTGCAGTCTGCCGCCGATGGCCGCGTCAAGAACTACCGCGATTGGGGGCTGCCGCTCGGTCGCCGCTTCCGTGCGCTCAAGCTCTGGTTCCTGATTCGTGAGCAGGGCGTCGAGGGGCTGCAGGCGCGCCTGCGCCGCGACATGGCAAACGCGAAGTGGCTTGAGCAGCAGATCGCGGGCGCGCCGGGGTGGAAGGTGCTGGCGCCGGTCGTGCTGCAGACGCTGTGCGTGCGTCATGAGCCCGACGGCCTGTCGGGTGAGGCGCTCGACAAGTACACGCTCGAGTGGGCGGGGCGGCTGAACCAGTCAGGCGAGGCGTATGTGACGCCGGCGATTCTGAACGGCCGCTGGATGGTGCGTATCTCGATCGGCGCGGAACTCACCGAGCGTGAGCACATTGCGCAACTGTGGAGATTGATGAATGAAAACCTTTGATGTCGTCAATCCGGCAACCGCCAGCGTGCTTGATCGCGCGCCCGATCGTTCCGTTGAAGATGCCAAGCTGGCACTAGAGCGTTCCGTGTCGGCGTTTGCCGCGTGGAAGGCGAAGACCGCGTTCGAGCGATCCGCGGTGCTGCGGAAGTGGTACGAGCTGATCGTGGCGGATGAGTCGACGCTCGCGCAGATGATGACGCAGGAGATGGGGAAACCCATTTCCGAGTCCCGTGGCGAAGTGAAGTATGCCGCGGCGTTCGTGGAGTGGTACGCGGAAGAGGCCAAGCGCGCGTACGGCGAAATCATTCCCACGCACTCGAACAGCAAGCGCATGCTGGCGATGCGCCAGCCGGTCGGGCCGGTCTACGCCGTCACGCCCTGGAACTTCCCGGCGGCGATGGTGACGAGGAAAGTGGCGCCGGCGCTTGCCGCCGGGTGCACCGTCGTGTTGAAGCCGGCAGAGCAGTCGCCCTTGACGGCCATGCGTCTCGAACAGTTGTGGGTCAAGGCCGGCGGCCCTGGGGATGTTTTCCAGGTGCTGACGACGGCCGATCCTGCTGCGGTATCGGAGGTGTTCTTCGCTGATGCGCGAGTGCGCAAGCTGACGTTCACCGGTTCAACCGAAATCGGCGTCAAGCTGTACGAGAAGGCCGCGAAGACCATGAAGCGCGTCTCGCTCGAACTCGGCGGCCACGCACCGTTCATCATTTGCGACGATGCGGATATCCCGGCGGCGGTGCAGCAGGTCATGCTGTCGAAGTTCCGCAATGCCGGCCAGACGTGCGTCTGCGCCAATCGCATTTACGTGCACGACCGCATCCAGTCAGCGTTCGCCGAGAAGATGGCGGAGGGCGTGCGGAGCCTGCGCGTCGGTGATCCGATGAGCGATCAGACACAGGTGGGGCCCCTCGTCGACCAGCAGGGCGTCGACAAGGTTGCCGCTCACGTCGACGACGCCATCAGCAAGGGGGCCAACGCGGTGGTTGGCGGCAAGCGCCGCCACGGCCGGTTCGTTGAACCGACGCTGCGGCCCGGCGTCCGCCCGGGAATGCGCATCCTGGAAGAGGAGACGTTCGGCCCGGTCGCGCCGATCGTCGGCTTCACCGATGAAGCTGAGATCATCCGCGCCGCCAACGCCACGCCGTACGGCCTGGCGGCCTACGTCTGGACGCGCGATCTCGGTCGCGCTTTCAGGATCGCCGAGCAGCTCGAATACGGCATCGTCGGCGTCAACGACGGCGTGCCGGCAGTTCCGCATGCGCCGTTTGGGGGCGTGAAGTTTTCAGGGATCGGCCGGGAAGGTGGCCCGTGGGGCCTGGATGAATTTCTCGACGTGAAGTACGTGTCGATCGGCCTGCCAGGGTGAGCACTGAGGAGGGCGAGGGGAGCACCGCCTGGGCGCCTGTCTCCCCCTCCTCACGCGTCGTTTATTCGTCGTCGAAATCGTCCTTCGAATCGGGATCGAGTTCCCAGCGATGACGGTCGCGATCGGCTATCTCGTCGCCGCCCTGTAGTTCCTCGTCATCGTCATATTCGACGCCAAGCGCGCGACCGATCTCGTCAGCCACGTCCTGGTCTGGCGTGGGATTGTCGCCACCCGGTGCTTCGTCGCCCACCGCTTCCGCTGACTGCCAGTCCGCATCGACGTCGCCGGCGGTAAGCGCGGCACCGCCGCTGGTGCTCTTCGACAGCTTGTCCTGCAGTTCGGCGCGGCCGGACTTGACGGCCGAGGCGCTGCGGTCCATGTCGAGGCTGGACGGGATGCCGTGGATGTCGGCGACTGTCTTGCGCGGACGGTCCAGGTTCGCCTTCCTCGGTTGCTTCGGCGCGCTCTGTACAGCAGGCTTCGCTGCCTTCGGCGCGGCTTTCGGGGCTGCCTTCTTGGCGGTGGCCTTCTTAGGGGAGGCTTTCTTGGGGGCAGCCTTCTTGACGACAGCCCGCTTGGCAGGCTTCGCGGCTTTCTTCTTCGCCGTCGGCGCGGCCTTCTTTGCGGCCTTCTTTGCGACCTTCTTGCGCGCCGGCTTCTTTGATTTCTTGGCCGTTTTCTTGGCGGCTGGCTTGGCGGCGGCCTTGTTCTTGGCCTTCTTTGCGGGCTTCTTGCGGGCCATCAGTTCGTTCCTCCGGAGCTGCAGCGTTCCTTGACAGCATCGAGCTAAGTAGCGTAATCTCTATCAGTTACGCGGTACGCGGATGGTCCAGTCAATCGGCCCACGACCGTGCCCACCGTAACAAATCTGAGAGTAAAGGACACCTTTCGCAAATGGCAATTTCGCAAGACGAACAAAAACCGGCCACCGACTCCGCAGCAGCGGGTTCGCCGGCCACCCCGGCTCGTACCGGGAACAAACAGGTGGTGAAGACTATCTCACCTTGGGGTCAGGACGAAGACACCGACCCGACGGAATATGCCCGCCTGTTGGACCTTTACGATAACAGCTTCCGCAACCTCGCGGAAGGTGAAGTCGTCAAGGGCACCGTCCTCCGCGTGACGGCTAACGAGGTCGTGATCGACGTTGGCTACAAGTCAGAGGGCGTGATCCAGGTCGACGAGTTCCTCGACGAGACCGGCCAAGTCATTGTTCGCGAGGGAGACGTGGTTGACGTGCTGCTCGAGCGCACGGAAGACCGCGAAGGCCACATCGTGCTGTCGCGCGAAAAGGCCGAGAAGATGAAGATTTGGGACGAGGTCGAGCGCGCCTTTGCCGAACGCAAGGTCGTGATCGGTCGCGTCGTCGAACGCATCAAGGGCGGTCTCGCGGTGGACATCGGCGTCCGCGCGTTCCTGCCCGGCAGCCAGATCGACGTTCGTCCGGTCCGCAATCTCGATGCGCTGAAGGGGCAGGAGCTCCGCATGCGCGTCATCAAGGTCAACAAGAAGCGCGGCAACATCGTGCTCTCGCGCAAGGTTCTGCTCGAAGAGGAGAACGCCGAGAAGAAGAAGTCGACGCTCGAAACTCTCGCCGAGGGCAAGGTCCTCCGCGGCGTGGTCAAGAACATCACCGACTACGGTGCGTTCATCGACCTCGGCGGCATCGACGGCCTGCTACACATCACGGACATGTCGTGGGGCCGCGTCGGGCACCCTTCCGAACTCTTCAAGGTCAACGATGAGATCGATGTCGTCGTCCTGAAGTACGACCAGGCGACCGAGCGCGTGTCGCTCGGCCACAAGCAATTGATGGCCGATCCGTGGACGACCGTGATGGATCGCTTCCCGGCCGGTGTCCGCGTCAGCGGCAAGGTCGTGAGCCTGACCGATTACGGCGCCTTCATCGAGCTCGAACCGGGCGTCGAAGGCCTGATCCACGTCAGCGAGATGTCGTGGAGCAAGCGCGTCAAGCACCCGTCGAAGATCCTCAACGTTGGTGACGCGGTTGAAGCGCAGGTGCTGGGTGTCGACCCGGCGGCCCGTCGCATTTCGCTCGGCCTCAAGCAGGTCGAGAGCAACCCGTGGCACGAACTGGCCGAGAAGTACCCGGTCGGCACCCGCATCAAGGGCAAGGTCCGCAACCTGACCGAGTTCGGTGCGTTCGTCGAAGTCGAAGACGACATCGACGGCCTGATCCACATCTCGGACATGTCCTGGAGCAAGCGCGTCAAGCACCCGAGCGAAGTCCTGAAGAAGGGCGACGTGGTTGAAGCGATGGTCCTCAGCATCGACGCCGAGAACCAGCGCCTGTCACTGGGCTTGAAGCAGCTTGCGACCGATATCTGGGAAGACTTCTTCTCGCGCCACAAGGCCGGTGACACCATCGAAGGCAAGGTGGTCCGCATGACCAACTTCGGCGCCTTCGTGGAACTGGACGAAGGCATCGAGGGGCTCATCCACGTCAGCGAGTTCGATGATTCGCAGGGCGGGGAGAAGATCGAGCTGGAAGTCGAGAAGTCGTACCAGATGAAGATCATCAAGCTCAGCTCGGCGGAGCGGAAGATCGGCCTCAGCATTCGTGCGCTGAAGGATGCCGATATCCGGACCGACTGGGAGTCGTACTCGTCGGCGCAGGGCGACGGCGGCGCGACGCTTGGCGATCACCTCAAGCACCTGAAATAACAGGTAGACAAGGGGCGGACAGGCGTCCGCCCCTATACAGCGGTTCTTAATAATTATGACGAAGGCGGAACTGGTAGAAGAAGTCTCGCGGGTTTCGGACCTCACGAAGAAGCACTCTGAGGTGATTGTCGACACGGTCTTTGAGAGCATCATTGAGGCCCTCAAGCGTGGCGAGAAGATCGAACTGCGTGGCTTCGGCAGCTTCCGCCTTCGCAAGCGCGAACCCCGCAAGGGCCGCAACCCCAAGACCGGCGACAAGGTGGACGTGCCGCCCAAGCGCGTGCCGTACTTCAAGCCCGGCAAGGAACTGAAGGACCTGATCAACAAGGAGACCGGTGAGCCGATCGACGGCGCGCCCGAGACTCCCACCGACGGCGCGGCCTCGCTCTAGCCGCCCACTCATGGAGCGCATATGGTCACCATGGAGGCACTCCTACGTGACTAGGGCGGAAGAGCCTGCCGGCTGCGTCTTCTGCATCGCCAGAAGCATTGACGACGGACGGCAACTGATCATGCACGAAGGCCAGCGCGCCTTCGTCATCCTCAACAAGTTTCCCTACAACGGCGGCCACCTGATGGTGGTGCCGCATCGCCATGTCGCCCAGCTCGCCTTGCTCGAGGATGCCGAATTGGGTGAGATCGCGAAGCTCACGCAGCTGTCAGAGCGCGTGCTGACGGCGGCCTATTCGCCCCAGGGGATCAACATCGGGATCAATCTCGGGCGGCCGGCCGGCGCCGGGATCGTCGATCACCTGCACGTCCACCTGGTGCCGCGCTGGAACGGCGATACCAACTTCATGACGGTGGTTGGGGAAGTGCGCGTGCTACCTGAGGAATTGCCCAAAACCGCCGAGCGTCTCCGCCCGTTTTTCGCCGACTTCTCCCGGTAATAGGCCAGGCTTTCGAGGATCCCTGTCGAGTATCACCGCATCTAATGTGGCTGTGGTGCTAGACTTATGGTTTCGAGAAGGGCCCCATGACCTTTGATTTCACCCCACAGCAGCAAGCCCTGGCCGATCGCACGCGCGCGGCGGCGGCCTCAATTGGCGAATCGGTTGCGCACGCCATCGACAGTCTCGGGGCGATCGCTGAAGACGTGTCGCAGGCGCTCAGGACGCATGCGTTGACCGGGGTGTTTAGAGACGGCGCTCTGAATGCGGCGATCGTGCTCGAAGAACTCGCTGCCGTCAGCGCCGGCCTGGGTGCGCACGTGGGTCTGTCATCGGCGCTCGATGGCGCCGAGTCGGATGTGGCGACGCCGATGCCGTTGGCAGGGTTACGCAGCAGCGAGTCGCTGATGACGCGGGCGGAAGCGGCCGGCGCCGCGGTCAAGGCGAAGGCACGGCTCGCCGCGGCGGCGATTTCCCTTGGCGTTGGCAGGGCTGCCATCGAACATGCCGTTGCCTCGATGAAGAAAGCTGGCGTGAAGCCGGGCCCCGACGAGTACGCGCCACACTGGACGTTTGCCGACGGTGCCACCGAAATGGCTGCCGCCCGCATGCTGACCTACGACGCAGCCCAAAGGCTTGATCGGCAGGAGGACGCCGACGCGGCCGTCACCCGCGCCCACATCTTCGCGGCCAACGCTGCCGCGCGCGCCGTTGATGCGGCGGTCAAGGTGGAAGGTCCGTGGGGGTATGCGAAGGGCGGGTTGCTCGAGCGCCTCTCCAGAGACGCTCGAACCTTGCAGGTCATTCTTCGGTAGGGAACAACCCGCACAAATGCAAGCGGTGTCGCAGGCGCCGTTTGGAACTCTTGCGGCGTCCGGCTTCAGCCGGACTGGTCTTATCCCAGCAGATTTTTCGCGATCGTGCCGAGCTGCATGTTGCTCGTGCCCTCGTAGATCTGGCCGATCTTCGCGTCGCGATACAGCTTCTCGACCGGGTATTCCTTCACAAAGCCGTTGCCGCCGTAGAGGTTGATGGCCATGGAGGCCACACGTTCGGCGACCTCCGACGAGTGGATCTTGCACATTGCCGCTTCCGTGAGGAACGGCTGGCCGGCGTCGCGCAGGCGCGCACTGTTGTAGACGAGCAGGCGAGTGGTCTCGACGTCGAGCGCCATGCGGGCGATCTGGAACTGCACGCCCTGGAAGTCGGCGATCGGCTTGCCGAACTGCTTGCGCTCCTTGACGTAGGCGATGGTGTGATCGAGCGCGCCCTGCGCGAGGCCGAGCATCTGCGCGCCGATGCCGATGCGGCCTTCGTTCAGCGTTTCGATCGCGACCTTGTAGCCCTTGCCAACTTCGCCGAGGATCTGTGACTTCGGTACGACGCAGTCCTCGAACAGCAACTCGCAGGTGCTGCTGGCGCGAATGCCGAGCTTGTCTTCCTTTTTGCCGACGGTAAAGCCCGGCGTGCCGCGGTCGACGATGAACGCGGTGATGCCGCGATAGCCGGCATCGGGATTCACATTGGCGAAAACGATGAACATGTCGGCTTCGTTGCCGTTGGTGATCCACAGCTTGCGGCCGTTGATCGCGTAGCCGTCGCCCTTCTCGGTCGCACGAGTGGCCATGGCGAACGCATCGCTGCCCGAGCCGGCTTCCGAGAGGCAGTAGGCGCCGATCATGTTGGTCGCGAACTTCGGCAAGTACTTGCGCTTGATCTCTTCGGTGCCCCACCGCATCACGGCGTTGATGACGAGCGTGTTCTGCACGTCGACGAGCACGCCGACCGAGGGGTCGACCCGCGACAGGGACTCGACTGCCAGCACCGAGTGGAAGAACGTGCCGCCGGCGCCGCCGTAGCTTTCCGGGACTTCCACGCTCAGCAGGCCCATTTCGAACAGCTTCTTGAGCAGGCCGGGGTTGAACTTGGCGTGTTCGTCCATTTCGCGCGCGAGCGGACGGATTTCCTTGTCGGCAAATTCGTAGACGCTGTCGCGGAAAATCACTTCGTCTTCGGCGAGGCGCGTCAGGGCGGGCATCGCGGCAATCGTCTGGTTCATCGTTCCTCGATCTCAGGCGTAAAAGGCGTAATACAGGCTAAATACTGGCGGAAAACGTCAATGTTATCATCGACACGAATCGTATGGGCATGAGGCTGATTCGCGCGTTCCTCGGTTCCGCCGCCACGGCGTTGGCAATGCTTGCCGGTGTCACGGCGCAGCAGTCTCCCGCCCAGCCGCCGCCGGCCCAACAGCCGCCGGCGCCACCTGACCAGCAGCCTGTCTTCAGGGCCGGCATCAACACCGTCCGCGTCGACGTGATCGTGACCGACCGGCAGGGCAACCCGGTCACCGACCTGAAGCTTGAAGACTTTCAGATCGAAGAGGACGGCAAGCCGCAGAAGCCGGAGACCTTCCGGCTGGTCAAGATCGACACCGTCACGCAGCCCGGCTACACCCAGCGCTCCATCCGCACGCGCAACGACGAAGAGACGGCGGCCGCCGACGAGAACTCGCGCATCTTCATGTTCTTCCTGGACGACTACCACGTCCTGAAAGAGACCAGCATGTCGATGAAGAAGCCGGTCGTGGATTTAATCTCCAGCCAGCTGGGGCCGCGCGCCCTTGCCGGCGTGATGTATCCGCTGACGCCGATCGACGCGGCCGTGGTGACGCGCAATCACCAGGGCGTGATCAACGCCGTCGAGCGGTTCGAGGGCCGCAAGTACAAATACGAGCCCGTCAACGCGATCGAGCAGAACTACGTCTACAAGCTGACCCCGGACGCCATCGAGATGATCCGCCGCCAGGTGACGTTTACGGCGCTGCGCGGGATCTGCACCAAGCTGGGATCGCTGCGCGAGGAGCGCAAGTCGCTGATCCTGATCAGCGAAGGCTATAACTCGATGCTGCCGCCGCAGATGCGCAGCAACCTGCCCGGCGCCATGGCCGGTGCCGGCGACATCACTCGCGATCCGTTTGCCGCCGACAACAACCCGCTCGAAGATCGCGCGCGCTTTTCGGCGGATCTCGACATGAGCCGCGAGATGCAGGACGTGTGGGACGCCTGCAATCGCAACAACACGTCGATCTACGCGATCGATCCACGCGGCCTCGCGGTCGGCGCGTTCGACATCACCGCGAACATCTCGATCAAGACCAGCCAGCAATTCCTGAGTCAGTCGCTGGATACGCTGCGCGACCTTGCCGGCAACACCGACGGCCGCGCGATCGTCAACCGCAACGATCTTGCCGAGGGCATGAAGCAGATCGTTCGCGATTCGAGCGCCTATTACCTGGTGGGGTATACGTCGCAGGCGGCGACGGACGGCAAGTTCCACGAACTGCGCGTGCGGGTCAGGCGGCCCGGCCTGCAGGTTCGCGCGCGCAAGGGCTTCTGGGCGTTTACCGACGAAGAGGTCAAGCGCGCCGTCGCGGGGCCGAAGCCCGGTCCGCCCGCGGAAGTGACCAAGGCGTTGACGGCGATCGCGCCGCTGACCAATCGCCGCTACATCCGCAGTTGGTTCGGCAGCGATCGTGGTCCGGATGGCGCCGGCCGCATGACGTTCCTGTGGGAGCCGCTCCCACCGACGCCGGGCGTCAAGCGTGATGAGCCGCGGCGGGTGACGGTGCTGGCAACGTCAGCCTCGGGCGACGTGATCTATCGTGGCCGTGTCCCCGCCGAACTCGCAGCTCCCGGTAACGGCGGCATCATTCGCTTCGATGTCCCGCCAGGGAAGATCGACGTGCGCATGACGATCGAGGGCGACGGCACCGGCACGCTCGATACCGAGACGCGCGAACTGACGATTCCCGATCCAGGGGCGCCGGATGTGGTCCTGAGCACGCCACGCATCTGGTTTGCGCGCAACGCGCGCGAGTTCACGGCGCTGACGTCCGGCACGCCGCCGGCGCCGAGCGCGACGCGCGAGTTCCGCCGCATCGACCGGTTGCTGGTTCGCATTGACGCCTACGCGCCGGCCAATGCGCCCACGACCGTGACCGCCACGCTGCTGAACCAGCAGGGCACGAAGATGTCGGACATCGCGGTGACGGCGGACGGGCAGACGCACTCGATCGATCTGCCGTTGGCCAGTTACGCGGCCGGGCAGTACTTGATCGAGATCACCGCAAATAGCGAAGGCCACAAACCCGTTACCGAGCTTGTGGCCTTCCGCCTTGGGTCCTGATTACGCGTACATGCCGCGCAGCTTGGTCACCGTCGCCACGCGATTGATCGCGACGATGTAGGCGGCCGCGCGCATGTCGACCTTGTACTGCTTGGCGGTCTCGAGGACCACGCTGAAGGCCTGGCACATCTTGGCTTCGAGCCGATCGTTCACTTCGTTTTCGGCCCAGAAGTAGCCGTGACGATCCTGAACCCATTCGAAGTACGACACGGTGACGCCGCCGGCGTTGGCCAGGATGTCGGGCACGACGAAGACGCCTCGCTCGTGCAGGATCTTGTGCGCCTCAGGCGTCGTGGGGCCGTTGGCGCCTTCGACGATGAGCTTGGCCTTGATGTCGGCGACGTTCTCTTCGGTGATCTGCTTTTCCAGCGCGGCCGGCACCAGGATGTCGACGTCGAGCTTGAAGACCTCCTTCGCGCCGAGCGGCTCGCCGCCGGGGAAGCCGGCCACGGTCTTGTGTTCGGCCACCCACTTCTGCAGGGCTGGAATATCGAGTCCCTTGTCGTTCTGGACGCCGCCCTTCCAGTCGGTGACGCCGACGATCTTCGCGCCCTCGCGCTGCATCAGTTCGGCGCCGATCGAGCCGACGTTGCCGAATCCCTGCACCGCCACGCGCGAGCCCTTGAGCGAGAAGCCCAGGTGCTTGGCCGCTTCGCGCGCGACGATCATCGCGCCGCGTCCGGTGGCTTCGCGGCGGCCGAGTGAGCCGCCCATCTCAACGGGCTTGCCGGTCACGACCGAGGTGGAGGTGTGGCCGACGTGCATCGAGTAGGTGTCCGAGAACCACGCCATCACCTGTTCGTTGGTGTTGACGTCGGGGGCCGGCACGTCCTTGTCGGGACCGATGGCGTCGATGATCTCCGCGGTGTAGCGACGCGTCAGCGCCTCGAGCTCGCGCTTCGACATCTTGGTGGGGTCGCAGATCACGCCGCCCTTGCCGCCGCCGAACGGCAGCTGGGCCACGGCGCACTTCCAGGTCATCCAGGCGGCCAGGGTCGTGACTTCATCGAGCGTGACGTCGGGGTGGTAGCGGATGCCGCCCTTTGCCGGACCCAGGGTGACGTTGTACTGAACGCGATATCCGGTGAAAACCTTGATCTCGCCGTTGTCCATCTGCACGGGGCAGGACACGATGATCTGGCGCTTGGGATGCGTGAGCATCCGCCAGATGCCTGGCTCGAGATTGAGAATGCGAGCTGCGCCTTCGAACTCCTGGAGCATGCCGCCGAATAACGTTCCGTGTGCCGACATCGTCACCTTTCGCTGAACTATTTCGTTGGTCCCCGCATCCTGCAGGGCTTACAGAGCCGCCAAATCCGGCGCAGGCAAACGATCAAAAGTAGCAACCATTTCGATGAAATGTCAATTTGCTATCTGTTTAATGCGTTTTGCGAATGAATCGGTGAAATCGAATTACATGCCTTTGCGCGTACAGATAGGGCCGAAACTTGTGGCAGGTCTTATAATTAGAGGCACATGAAGAGCGTGATCGACGGCGCAGAAACGCGCAAGGCCAAGTGGGAACGCGAGGTATTGGAGCCGACGATTAAGAAGTCTCCAGAGCGTAAAGGCCCATTCACGACCATCTCGGGCCGGCCGATCGAGCGCCTGTATACCGCCGAAGACGTTGCCGGCATCAACTACGAGACCGACGTCGCCAACCCGGGCGAGTTTCCGTACGTGCGCGGCATTCATCCATCCGGATACCGCGGCAAGTTGTGGACGATGCGCCAGTTTGCCGGCTTCGGCACGCCGGAAGAAACCAATCAGCGCTACAAGGACCTGATTGCGGCGGGCGGCACCGGACTGAGCGTGGCGTTCGACCTGCCCACACTGATGGGGCGCGACCCCGATCATCCGCTGTCGCTTGGCGAGGTGGGCAAGTGCGGCGTCAGCATCGTGTCGCTGAAGGACATGGAGCGGCTCTTCGAGGGCATTCCGCTCGACGATCCGAAGATCACGACGTCGATGACCATCAACTCGCCGGCGCCGATGATTTTTGCGATGTACCTCGTGGTTGCCGAACAGCATGGCGCGGACTGGAAGAAGATCTCCGGCACGAACCAGAACGACATCCTCAAAGAGTTCATCGCGCAGAAGGAATACATCTTCCCGCCGCGCCAGTCGATGCGGCTGATTACCGACATTTTTGCCTTCTGCTCGCAGGAGGTGCCGAAGTGGAACACGATCTCGGTGAGCGGCTACCACATTCGCGAAGCGGGTTCGACGTCGTTGCAGGAGCTGGCGTTCACGCTGCGCGACGGACTCGAATACGTGCAGTACGGCGTTGACGCAGGCCTCGACGTCGATGACTTCGTGCCGCGCATTTCGTTTTTCTTCAACTCGCATAGCGACTTCTTCGAGGAGATCGCCAAGTATCGCGCCGCGCGCAAGCTGTGGGCGGAGGCGATGAAGAACCGGTTCGGTGCCAGGAACCCGCGCTCGTGGGCGCTGCGCTTCCACACGCAGACCGCCGGAGTGTCGCTGACCGCCCAGCAGCCTTACAACAACGTCGTGCGCACGGCGCTGCAGGCGCTGGCGGCGGTGCTGGGCGGCACCAACTCGCTGCACACCAATTCGCTGGACGAGGCCCTGGCGCTGCCTACCAAGGAAGCGGCGACGATTGCGCTGCGCACCCAGCAGATCATCGCGCACGAGAGCGGTGTCACCAACGTCGTCGATCCGCTTGGCGGCTCGTATTTCGTCGAGAAGCTGACGCGTGACATGGAAGAGGGTACGCTCAAGTACTGGGACACCATCGACCGCATGGGCGGCATGGTCGAGGCGATCGAGCGCGGCTATCCGCAGAAGGAGATCGCGGAAGCGTCATACCAGTTCCAGCAGTCGGTCGAACGCCGCGAGCAAGTGATCGTTGGCGTCAACGACTTCGTACAGACTGACGAGAAGCCGCTTGAGATCCTCTACATCGATGATTCAGCAGCCGAGCTGCAGCTCGAGCGGCTCGCGGACCTCAAGCGCACGCGCGACAACGACACGGTGCAGCGCACGCTCGAGGCGTTGAAGGTCGGTGCCAGGGGCACGGCCAACACCATGCCGCTGTTGATGGACTGCGTGCGCGCTTATGCGACGGTTGGTGAAATGTGTGATGCTCTCCGGGAGGTCTGGGGAGAGTATGAGGAAGTGCCGATCATATAAGGCCGACGGGCCAACAGGCGAACGGGCCAACAGGGAAAGAATGAGTCAGAAAATCAGAGTCGTCATCGCCAAGCCAGGTCTCGACGGCCACGATCGTGGCGCGAAGGTGATTGCGCGCGCCCTGCGTGATGCGGGCATGGAGGTGATCTACACCGGCCTGCGCCAGACGCCCGAGCAGATCGTGTCTGCCGCGTTGCAGGAGGACGCTGACGTGATCGGGCTGTCGATCCTGTCAGGAGCGCACATGCACATCTGCCCGCGCGTCATGGAACTGCTCAAAGAGAAGGGCCTGGATGACGTGCAGGTCGTGATCGGCGGGATCATCCCGGACATCGACATTGCCAAGCTGAACGCCATGGGCATCAAGGGGATTTTCATCCCCGGCACGCCGATGCAGCACATCATCGACTTCATCGCCGCCAACGCGCGGGCCCGGGTATGACCGATTCCGGTGAAACCGCCGCCTGGCGGTTGAGACTGTTGTCGGACGCGTGCCGGGCCGATAAGGCACGATAGCCCGGGGTATGCACACACTGCTCCTGGCTGACGACAGCATCACGGTCCAGCGCGTGATCGCGTTGACGTTCGCCGAAGAACCGATCAACGTCGTCACCGTTGGAGACGGCCGCCAGGCCATGGAACGGCTGGCGGTGGAGAGGCCCGATATCGTCCTGGCCGGCACCACGTTGCCTCATGTCAGCGGCTACGAGCTTGCGCGATTCATGCGCAGCCGGCCGGAACTGCAGCAGGTGCCGGTGTTGTTGCTCAGTGGCGCGTTCGAGGCGGTCGATGCGGCAGAGCTCACGTCGAGCGGCGCCAATGGAGTGCTTGAGAAACCGGTAGAGCCAACTGTTGTGATTGGTCGAGTCAAACAACTGCTCGGATTAAAGGCAGAGGCTAAGCCGCCTGCGGGTCGGCTGGTGACGGCGCCAGGTGCTCCGGCGGAGCGTAAGCTGCCGCCCGCGCAGACGCCGCCGTCGGTGACGTCAACCAGGCCGGCGCCATCGCAGTGGGACCAGTTACGCGACCGTACTGGCCTTGACTCGAGCACTCGCTCGGTCGAGGAACCGGCATCCCGCCCGGACGACTATCTCGATACCCTCGACGAGGCGTTCGACAGCCTCGACCGCCAGATCTCGGGACGCCAGCCGAAGACGCAGCGCAATCCTTCCGGTCCGCTCGGCCAATCTGGCGGCGCCATCGATCCCCGATCCCCGAACCGGCGTCCGGCGGTCGTGCCGCAGGGCAACCCCGTGTTCGAGGTCGACGATGAATGGTTTGGCGGCGGAGAGAGCGCCGCACAAGCGGACGTCCGGGCCGGCCGGCGCGAGATCGCTGAGGACTTGCGCGATCCGGACCTGCAGATCGCCAAGCCGGCCGCCGACCCGATTTACGAAGTGGATGATGCGTGGTTTGCCGAGGACGAAAAGTCCCGCGCGCAACGCGCCGTCGAACAGCAGCATTTGGCGGCGGAAATGGGTCTCCACGACATGGACCTGCCGCCGGCGACCCCCGCCACCGCCGCGGGCTCCGTTGCGGACCTGAGCTTCAATCTCGACGACTTCAAGCAGCTGCAGGCCGCAGCACCGGCACCTGAGCCGATGTCGGCGCCGGTTGCCATGCCCGCGCCGGTGGTGACCGCGGCGCCAGCGCCGGTGGTCGAAATGCCGCAGCCGCAACCGATCGCGGCCGTGCCATCCGCCCCGCCGGTTCGTGCCGTTGCCGCGCCTCCGGCGCCTGCGGCGATCGCGCCGCTCCCCGCGGTGGCACCCGTGCCGGCCGCACCTGCGATCGAGCCGCAGTCGCCGATCGCCGATGACTTTGCCGCGTTGCTGGCGTTCGAGCAGGGGGAGCATCCGCACCCGCCGGTCGCGTCCGTCGCGCCTGAAATCCAGGTCGTGACCCCGGAGATTACCGACGCCATGCTCGACCAGATCGCGGCGCGCGTCGCCGACCGTCTGAGCGCGAGCGGGTTTGGCGACCAGCTCCGAGAGGCCATGGCGTCGACGATGCGCGACACGGTGCGGAGCGTCGTCTCCGAGACCTCGGAGCGGCTGGTGCGCGACGAAATCGAACGCATCAAGTCCAGGAACAAGGCGTAGCCGCCCGGCCCGGCGCCTCTCCGCGCCCTATAATGGGGAGATATGCCTGTACCGGAGAAGCCGGCCCTCGAGGGTCTCGAAGACTCTCTGTCCGCGCGCTGGGAGCGCGACGGCACGTATCGATTCGACCGCACCAAGACGCGCGACCAGATCTATTCGATCGACACGCCGCCGCCAACGGTCAGCGGCTCCTTGCACGTCGGCCACGTCTTCTCGTATACGCACACCGACATCATCGCGCGCTTCCAGCGCATGCGCGGGCGCGAGGTGTTCTACCCGATGGGGTGGGACGACAACGGCCTGCCGACCGAACGG
>JAYQOO010000028.1:29083-33794 GCA_038144855.1 Acidimicrobiia bacterium
TCGCCCGGTTCCAGCGCATGCGCGGTCGCAACGTCTTTTATCCGATGGGATGGGACGACAACGGTCTGCCGACCGAACGGCGCGTGCAGAACTTCTTCGGCGTGCGCTGCGATCCGTCGTTGCCCTACGTGCCGAATTTCGCACCACCCGAGAAGCAGGAGAAACAGCCGATTTCGGTGTCGCGTCCGAACTTCATCGAACTGTGCGCCAAGCTCACGGTCGAGGACGAGAAGGCGTTCGAACACTTGTGGCGGTATCTCGGCCTGTCGGTGGACTGGTCGATGACCTACGCCACGATCGGCGCCGACGCCCAGCGCGTGTCGCAGGCGATGTTCCTGCGGCTGTTTCAGAAGAACCTCGCTTACCAGGTGGAAGCGCCGACCCTGTGGGATGTCGATTTCCGCACGGCCGTGGCGCAGGCCGAACTGGAAGATCGCGAGCAGCCTGGCGCGTACCACAAGATCCATTTCGCCAAGGCCGATGGCTCCGGCGTCGTGGCGATCGAAACCACGCGTCCTGAACTGATTCCGGCGTGCGTGGCGCTCGTGGCGCACCCCGACGACGAACGCTACAAGCCGCTGTTCGGCACGGAGGTGATCACGCCGTTGTTTGGCGTGAAGGTGCCGGTGAGGGCGCACGCGCTTGCCGATCCTGAAAAAGGCAGTGGCATCGCCATGATCTGTACGTTCGGCGACACCACCGACGTGATCTGGTGGCGCGAGCTGAAGCTGCCGGTGCGCGCGATCGTCCAGGTCAACGGCGCCCTCGGCCCGGTGACGTTCGGTCAGCCTGGGTGGGAATCAGCCGATGCGACGAAGGCGCAGGCGGCGTACGATCAACTGAAGGGCCTGTCGGCCAAGAAGGCCCAGACCAGGATCGTCGAGTTGCTGCGCGAGAGCGGCGACCTGCAGGGCGAGCCCAAGCCGATCACCCACAACGTCAAGTTCTACGAGAAGGGCGATCGCCCGCTCGAGATCGTGACCAGCCGCCAGTGGTTCATCAAGACCATTGAGTTCCGCGACCAGTTCATCAAGCGCGGCCAGGAAATAAGCTGGCATCCGGAATACATGCGCGCCCGCTACGAAAACTGGGTCAACGGCCTGAACGGGGACTGGTGCATCAGCCGCCAGCGCTTCTTCGGCGTGCCGTTCCCGGTGTGGTACCCGGTGCGTGCCGACGGCACGACCGACTATGCCAACGCGATCCTGGCGGATGAGAAGTCGCTGCCGATCGATCCATCCACCCATGTGCCACCGGGCTACACGGCCGACCAGCGCGGCAAGCCTGGCGGTTTCATTGGCGATCCCGACGTGATGGATACGTGGGCAACCTCGTCGGTGTCACCGCAACTAGTGACCGCGTGGAATCGCGACGATGACCTGTTTGCTCGCACGTTCCCGATGGACCTGCGTCCGCAGGCGCATGACATCATCCGCACGTGGCTGTTCTCGTCCGTGGTGCGCGCGCACTTCGAGAACGACTCGGTGCCATGGACCAACGCGTCGATCTCCGGTTGGGTGCTCGATCCGGATCGCAAGAAGATGTCGAAGTCGAAGGGCAACGTCGTGACGCCGATGGCGCTGTTGCAGGAGCACGGCTCCGATGGCGTGCGCTATTGGGCCGCCCGCGGCGGCCCGGGTGTCGATACGGCGTTTGATCCGGGCCAGATGAAGATCGGCCGCAAGCTGGCGATGAAGGTGCTCAACGTGTCGAAGTTCGTCCTGCAGGGTGAGCAGGCCGACGGCGCGGTCACCGAGCCGCTCGATCGCGGCATGCTGCAGAACCTGGCGGCGCTGGTCGACGAGGCGACCGCCGAACTGGAGAATTACGAATACGCGAAGGCGCTCGCAAAGATTGAGTCGTTCTTCTGGGACTTCTGCGACAACTACGTCGAAGCGGCCAAGTCACGGCGCTACGGCGATTTTGGAGCCGATGCCGCGGCGTCGGCGTCAACCGCGATGCGCCTCGCACTGTCGGTCATGTTGCGCCTGCTTGCGCCATACCTCTCGTTTGTGTGCGACGAGGTGTGGTCCTGGACGAATAGTGGATCAGTGCACCGCGCGGCCTGGCCGACTCGCGGCGAGATTGTTGCCGTGTCGGGCACTGACGAATCGGCTCGTCAGGCCGTGACTCACGTCACCGAAGCGTTGAACGCGATCCGGAAGGGCAAGGTCGATCAGAAAGTGTCGATCGGCACGCCGGTCCTGCAGGTCGTCTACCAGGCGGCTGAGGACGCCATTGCGTGCCTCAGGCTGGTGGAGCGCGATCTCAAGGCGGCGTCACGCACCGAAGGGCTCGTGCTGCGTAGTGGTGCGGAGCCCGCGGTCGAGATCACGCTGAAGCCCGCAGCCGAGGTCTGAGCATGGTCGAGCCGCTGTCGCCCGACGCCTATCGCGAATTGGTGCGGCAGGCGCTGGCCGAAGATCGCGGTCACGGCGACGCGACCAGTGCCGCGACAATCGCCCAGGGGCAGCGCGCCGCAGGCACCATCGTCGCGAAGTCCGATCTCGTGGTTGCTGGAATCGACGTGGCCGCCGAGGCGTTTCGCCAACTCGATCCATCGGTCGCATTCGAGGTCCGGTGGGGTGACGGGGCGCGTGTGCAGAAGGGCGAAGTCGTTGCGACCGTCCGTGGCAATGCGCGCAGCCTGCTCGAGGCCGAGCGCACCGCGTTGAACTTCCTCCAGCGGCTCTGCGGCATCGCCACGCTGACGTCCAGGTTCGTGGATGCCGCGCGCGGCGGCATCACCATTCTCGACACCAGAAAGACCACGCCCGGCTTCAGGGCGATCGAGAAATACGCCGTGCGGTGCGGCGGCGGCACGAATCATCGTCACCGTCTCGATGACGGCATCCTGATCAAGGACAATCACAAGCGCCTGGCCGGTGGCGTGGGGGCCGCTGCACGACGCGCGATGGCCGGCTCGCACACCCTGCCAGTCGAAGTCGAAGTGGAGAACCTGTCGGAGCTCGACGAGGCGCTGCAGGCGGGTGTGCCGCGGATTCTGCTCGACAACTTTACGACTTACGACATTCGCGACGCCGTGAAGCGGATCGCCGGCCGCGCAAGGATCGAGATTTCAGGTGGTGTCACGCTCGAGAGGATTCCCGAGCTTGCGACGACCGGCGCCGATTTCGTGTCGGTCGGTGCACTGACGCATTCCGCGCCGTCTGCCGACCTGAGCTTCGAACTCGAACCCGAGTAGATGCGGGCAGGCCTCGACATTCGCCGGCATCAGTCGCTGCCGTCCACGATGGATGCGGCTGCGGCGCTCGCCCAGAGCGGGGCGGCCCACGGCGTGGTGGTCGTCGCCGACGAGCAGACGGCCGGCCGCGGACGCCGCGGCACCCACTGGGCGTCACCACCGGGCGCCGGCCTCTACTTTTCGTTCATCGTGCGCCCGGTTGCGAGCGAACTGCCGTCTCCGTTGCTCACGCTGGCCGCGGGGGTGGGTGAGCGCAGTGGCATCGCCGCCGTGACGGGCTTTGCCCCCGAGCTGAAGTGGCCAAACGACCTGATCGTCGGCACGCGAAAGCTGGCAGGCATCCTCGCTGAAGGCCTGGCGGTGGGGACCCCGGCCCAGGCCGTGATCATTGGCGTCGGTATCAACGTGAAGCCCAGCGCGTATCCGGCGGATGTGGCATCGCGGGCCGCGTCCATCGAAGGTGAGCTCGGCCGCGCCGTGGATAGCGAGGCGCTGCTGCAGAGCGTGCTGGCGCATCTGTGCGAGGCGCTGGCCCAACTCGACGCCAGTCCCGGTGATATCCTGCGGTCGTGGCGTGCGGGATCGCCGTGTGCGACGGGCACCCGCGTTGAGCGGGACGGCCGATCCGGAGTGACGGCGGGCGTCGACGAGGGCGGCGCGCTGCTTGTGAAGACGGCCGCAGGCATCGAGCGGATCATCGCCGGCGAACTGACGTGGCACCTGAGCACCTAAGCACCCTGATACCCGGCACCGGAGCACCCGCATGCTGCTAGCGATCGACGTCGGCAACACGAACATCGTCATCGGGGTGTTTCGCGGCGAAACGCTGGCGCACAGCTGGCGGCTGACGACGATCCGCGAGCGGACGTCTGACGAACTCGGCATCCTGCTGACCGACCTCTGCAACCGGCACGAGATTCGGCACTCGGAGATTTCAGGGATCGTGATCGCTTCGGTCGTGCCGCCGCTGACCGGCACCATGGTCAAAATGGTGTCCGAGTATTTCGGGCGTGTGCCGCTGCTGTTCGAGCCGGCGGTGAACGCCGGCATTCCCGTCCTGATCGACAACCCGGCGGAAGTCGGCGCCGATCGAGTGGTCAACGCCATTGCCGCGCATGCCTCGTACGGCACCGGCCTGCCGATCATCGTGATCGACTTCGGCACGGCGACGACCTTTGATGCCGTGTCCGCGAAGGGCGAGTATCTCGGTGGGGTCATCTGTCCTGGACCGCAAGTCTCCGCCGACGCGCTTGTGCAGCGAACCGCGAAGCTGCCGCGGATTGATGTGCGGAAGCCGGCGCGGGTGATCGGCACCAACACGATTGGCGCGATGCAGTCGGGCCTGTTCTGGGGCTACGTCGACATGGTCGAAGGCCTCGTGCGGCGGATGAAGGCGGAACTGGGCGGTGCCGCGGTCGTCGTGGCGACCGGGGGACTCGCGTCCGTGGTCGCGCCGGAGTCGGCGTCGCTCAAACACCTCGACGAGGAGTTGACGCTGCGAGGACG
>JAYQOO010000029.1:0-33712 GCA_038144855.1 Acidimicrobiia bacterium
GGCCAGACGCCGCTGTACTTCGGGTTGGGAGGCTCGAGCCGTACGACGCTGCCGACCGGCAGGATCGCCGGAGCGGCGGCGGCAATGCCGGTACGAACGCCGACGCCAGACGCGGTTGTCTCGCCCTTGCAGTAGGCCGAGGCCTGGAACTGCATGCGCGCGCCGGCCTGGGGCAGCACGCCGGTCTCTGTCACGGAGGGTACGCTGGCTTCCGATTTCGAATCGCGCGTCTGGATTTCGTACAGCAACACGAAGACCGCGGCGACGGACAACGTCGCAACGGCCTTGCGCCAGTACGAATCAGCGATTCTCATAAACGGGTCGTCAGGTTAACGGGCCACCCAGCCATCAGGCAAAATGCTCGAAGCCATCCGGTATTGCCTCTTGCTTCCCATCGCGCAGCATCAGCAGCGCGGTCTGGTCCTTTGTAAACACGCCGATCTTCGTCAGCGGCGGGTCGGCGATCTGCTTCGCGACCGCGCGTAACGCGCGGCCGCTCCTGGGCGGCACCGCGAACACCAGCTCGTAATCGTCACCGCCGGCAATCGCGCGGCGTTCTGCGTCTTCGCCCCGCCCGGTCCACCACTCGCGAGCGCCGGTGTCGATTGGCAGGCTCGCAAGATCAATCTGAATCCCAACGCGGCTTGCGGCGCTCATCTGCCGCAGCGCGTCGGCCAGCCCATCACTCAAATCCATCGCGGCGCGCGCCACCCGGGCTCGTGCCATGGCCATACCCAAGCGCACGCGCGGCTCAGGGCGTCGATGACGGGCCACGCAGCGCGCCCGGTGCTCTTCGATCGCCGCGCCCTGTGCTCCAGCCGCCAGCATGTCGAGCCCAGCCGAGGCGCCCCCGATGGTGCCGCTGAGCCAGATTTCGTCGCCGGCCTTTGCGCCTGTTCGTGTCAGCCACCGGCGCGGCATCGCCCCGCCGCCGGCCGTCACGTCGACGACCATCGGGCCATCGGTTCGCGTGATGTTGCCGCCTACGACATCCACCGCATGGCGGCCGGCCAGTTGCACCAGGCCATCCACGAGTCCTTCGACGTCTGCCACCGGCCACGAGCCGGGCAGCACCAGCGACAAGAGCGCCCACCGCGGGGTTGCCCCCATGGCCGCGAGGTCGCTAAGGTTCACCGCAAGCGCCCGGTGCCCGATGTCTGCGGGCGAGGAGTAGGCGCGGGAGAAATGCACCCCTTCGACGACAGCGTCGGTCGTGAGGACGATCCGCTCGTTCCTGACCGGCGCCAACACCGCCGCGTCATCTCCCGGCCCGACAAGGACCGACGATGACCGGCGGGGCAGCCGGGCCAGAATTCTCGCCAAGAGAGCGTGTTCGCCGAGATCAGCAACGTTCATGGGGGGCCGATCGACGACGATGGTGACTTAAGCACCCCTCACGGCGCGACAACGGAGCGCCGTGGAGGAAGGTAGAAACCCCGCTTTGCCGTGTGGCGAGGATCGCTGAACCTTCGTTAGAAGGTGGAGCTGCTGTAAAAACCACGCTTTAGGCTTCCTCTCCGCGGAGGCATGCACACCACATGGCCGTCGCAACTCGCTTGGGTTAAAAACATCGGCTCAGACGAGCCTCTAAACCATCACGAGCAAAGCAGGAGCTTCGATCTTAGGCTTCAGGCGGGCCCCGGTCAAGCTTGACAGGGAACAAAAAGCGAAGATTGAACTACGCGAGCAAACGCAGCTCAACGTAGTCGCGGGAAAGGTGCCGATCGTCGGCGGGAGCCGGCGCCGGGCTTATTCGGCGAGTGCGAGCGCCTGGTCGACGATGCGCTCGATGGCTTCGGCGCGGGCCGTCAGGGTGCCGGAGTTGCTGGTGAGGGCCGAACGTGCGCGGAAGTATTCGTCGGTGATGTTGAGGGCCGTCAGGATCGCCAGGCCCACGGCGTCACTCGACGGTGAACTCTTCATGGCCAGGTTCATCCGTGCCTCGACAAACTGCGCCAGGTCCTCGACGTACTTGGGGTCGAGCTGGGTCCGGATCGGGTACTTCTGCCCGTGGACTTCGACGTGGACGACTCGAGGGTCAGCCATCAGTGTTCGGCTTTGGCGGTGACGGACTAGAGGCTCAGGCCGTCGAGCTGCTTCAGCATCTCGGTCACGCGCGCCTTGATGAGGTCGCGCTCTTCGCGAAGCGTCGAGACCTCGGCGCCGGCGCTCTCGGCGGTGTTGATGCGCGACTTGAGGCCTTCGATCTCGGCCTTCAGCTTGACGTTCTCCTCGACGACCCGGCTCTGGTCGCCCTTGATGCGCACGATCGTGTTGACCAGGAGCTTGATCTTCTCTTCAAGGCGATCGATGGATTCGAGGCCGGGGGACTTTGCTGGTGTCGCCATCTGCTGTCTGTGCTTTCTGTGTCTAGCGCTGCTCGGCGCCGTGATTCAGTTTCAACGAGGTGATGATCGCCGTCATCGCGGCGTTCACGTCGTCGTCGGTCAGCGTCCGCTCGGGTGACTGGAAGGTCAGCCGGTAGGACAAACTTACCTGGCCATCGGGGACGCCTTTGCCCTGATAGCGATCAAATTCCCGGACGCCCACGAGTGTCAGAGGGGCGGCCGTTCGAATGGTGCCACGAACCGTTTCAGCAGACAAGGCGTCGCTGACGAGCACGGAGATGTCGCGCACGACCGATGGATAACGCGGCAGCGTCTTGGCGCGCAGCGTCTCGAGCGGTGAGGCCGCGCTCAACCGATCGAGATTGAGTTCACCCACGTAGATCTCGTCACCGGCGGGCAACTGCCGCGCGTCAGCGATCTGGGGCGCGAGTTGGCCGAAGTCACCGATCGCTTCACCGTTCACCACGACCGCCGCGCCGCGTCCGGGCACAAGGTGCCCGCGCGTGGACTCGGTGAAGCTCACCGCCACCTGGAAGAC
Organism: Acidimicrobiia bacterium; assembly: GCA_038144855.1. Taxonomy (GTDB): domain Bacteria; phylum Acidobacteriota; class Vicinamibacteria; order Vicinamibacterales; family UBA2999; genus 12-FULL-67-14b. The sequence goes on from JAYQOO010000029.1 coordinate 2,887, forward strand.
GGACGCCAGCTGTTCGACCACACCCTTGATGTCGGCGAAGTCGACCGATCGCCGGGCACCGCTCCAGTGATCGGCGGTGGCAAGCCCGGTCCAGCCGAAGCCGATGCCACGAGTCTCGCCATGCGTCGAGAAGCGCGTGCCGATCTCGAATAGGCGAATATCCGCGCGCCCGTGTCGGCGATTGTGGCTCAGCGCGTCGACGATGCCGGGCAGCAGGCTCGGCCGCATCACGCTGAACAGCTCCGACAGCGGATTGGCGAGCGTCACCGCCGGTCCATCCTGGAATGGCTCTGCGGCCTTCGCTTCGATAAACGCGAAGGTAATGGCTTCCGAGAATCCCGACGCCAGCAGGGCGGCGCGCGCGCGGCGATCGCGCTTGATGCGCGGATCGGACGGCGGCGGAGCTTGTTCGACGCCGGGGAATGTCGACGGCAGGTGCTCGAAGCCGTAGTGCCGGCCGACCTCTTCGATCAGGTCGACCTGGCGATGCATGTCGACGCGCCAGGACGGCGGGACCACGTCCCAGCCCTCGCCTGATGCGGACACGCTGAAACCAAGCGAGGTCAGGATCCGCTCGACCGCGGCATCCGGCACTTCCATGCCGAGCAGGCCGGAGATGCGCGCCCGATCGAGGCGCATCGCCTTCGGCTGGTAGCCGGCAGGATACTCGTCGGTCACGACCCCGGTCGCCTTGCCGCCGCCGATCTGCTCGAGCAGTTCGCAGGCGCGCGCCATGGCACGAGCGGGTGCGGTGATGTCCATGCCGCGCTCGAAGCGCATCGAGGCTTCGGTCTTGAGGCCGAGTTTCTTGCTAGTCGCACGCACCGAACCGGGCTTGAACCACGCCGCTTCGAACACGATCTGCGTCGTCGCGTGGTTGACTTCCGATTCCGCGCCGCCCATCACGCCGCCGATCGCTTCGGCGCGTTCCGCGTCAGCGATCACCAGCATGTCGTCCGACAGCGTGCGGGACTTGCCGTCGAGGGTCTTGATGGTCTCGCCGGCCTTGGCCCGGCGCACGCGGATCTCGCCGCCGCGAAGCGTCGCGGCATCGAAAGCGTGCATTGGCTGTCCGAGTTCGAGCAGCACGTAGTTGGTGATATCGACGATGTTGCTGATCGGGCGCACGCCGCACATCGTGAGGCGATCCTGCATCCACTGCGGCGCCGGCCCGACGGTCACGTCCGCGATCGCGCCAACATAGCGGCCGCAAAGCTCGGGGGCTTCGATGGTGACCTTGAGGTCAGCATTGCGGCGTCCGGCTTCAGCCGGACCGTTCCCAGAGGGGGCAAGCAGCGGCAATCCGTATGCGGTGGCGATCTCGCGCGCGATGCCGACCACGCTCATGCAGTCGGGGCGATTCGCCGTCACGTCGAAATCCATGACGATATCGTCGCCGTGCGTCTCGAGACCTTCGAGCGCGAGGCCGCGAACGCCCATCAGCGTGCCGATCTCCTCGGCTGACGCCGTCACGTTGACAAACTCGCGCACCCAGGACAGTGAGACCTTCATTGCCCGAACTGCTCCAGGAAGCGCAGATCGTTTTCGTAGAACAGGCGGATATCTTCCACGCCCCACTTCAGCAGGGCCACGCGCTCGACGCCCATGCCGAAGGCAAAGCCGGTCACCTCATCGGCGCTGTAGCCGACCTTTTCGAACACGGCAGGGTGGACCATGCCGCTGCCGAGGATCTCGATCCAGCCGGTCTTCTTGCACATCGAGCAGCCCGCGCCCTTGCACTTGATGCAGCGGATATCCACTTCCGCGCTCGGCTCGGTGTACGGGAAGAAGCTTGGACGGAAGCGCACGGTCGTGCCCGCGCCGAACAGCGCTTCGGCCATCGCGCTCAGCGTGCCCTTGAGATCGGCGAGCGTGATGCCCTTGCCGACGACCAGGCCTTCGACCTGGTGGAACATAGGCGTGTGCGTGAGGTCGAGATTGTCCTTGCGATACACCGGCCCGATTGCCACCAGGCGCACCGGCGGCGCGTTCTTCTCCATGTGGCGGATCTGCATCGCGCTGGTGTGCGTGCGCAGCAGCGTCAGCGGGCGATCGCCGAAGGCGAGTGGCGTATCAAGGTAGAGCGTGTCCTGCATGTCGCGGGCAGGGTGCTCGGCCGGCATGTTGAGCGCTTCGAAGTTGTGGTAATCGTCCTCTATCTCGGGACCTTCGAGCACTTGATAGCCGAGGCGCGTGAAGATCTCGATCACTTCATCGCGGATCAGGCTGAGCGGATGCCGATAGCCGAGTTGCGGCGGACGGCCGGGCAACGTGATATCGACCGCGTTGGCGGGACGCCGCGTGGCGGCCAGCTGCGCATCGCGCTCGGCGATGGCGGCTTCGACTTCCTTCTTGAGTTCGTTGGCGCCCTTGCCCAGGGTCTTCTTCAGTTCGGGCGTGGCGGTCTTGAGCGCCTCCATGAAGGCGGTGACCCAGCTGTTGCTGCGGCCAAGCCAGCGGGTGCGCAGGGCCTGCAGATCGCTGTCAGTACGAACACCGTCCAGCTCGGCGCGGAACACCGCGCGCGCTTCTTCTGGAGTAATGCTGGGATCGATGGCGCGCATGACAGTAGCCGGTATCCAGTAGCCAGTATCCAGGCCCCGGTATTTCTGGCTACTGGCTACTGGCTACTGGCTACTTTAGGCGATCGCAGCCTTGGCCTTTTCGACGATCTTGCCGAACGCCGCCGGCGTCGTCGCGGCGAGTTCCGCGAGACTCTTGCGATCGAGCTTGATCCCGGCGTTCTTCAGGCCGAGCATCAGCTTGCTGTAGGAGATGCCGTGTTCACGCGCCGCGGCGTTGATACGGATGATCCAGAGCGAGCGGTAGTCGCGCTTCTTGTCCTTGCGCCCGGCGTAGGCGTAGACGCCCGCTTTTTCGGACGCCTCTTTCATGAACTTGTAGAGCTTCGACTTGTTCTGGTAGTAGCCCTTGGTGAGCTTGGAAAGCTTCTTACGCTTCTGACGGCGGACTACGCCACGTTTAACGCGAGGCATTGCGATCTTCCTGCGAGACCGGGGGCCGGTGATTCACCGGACTTGCGCGTGAACGATGCGTCCACGCGAAGCGCCTGTTGATGTCGCAGCGGAAAAGCCCCAGTAACGCTTGCCGCGACGGCGCGAACTCTTAACTTAACTGTCGACGCTTGACTGTCGACGGTCTATTTATACGGGAGCATCAGCTCGACTTTGCGAGCGTCGCCTTCGAACACGACCTTCGAGCCGCGCTTGTGGCGCTTGCTCTTCGTCGTCTTGCCCGTGAGGATGTGGCGCTTGAAGGCCGCGGCGCGCGTGATCTTGCCCGTGCCGGTCTTCTTGAACCGCTTGCTCGCACCTTTGTGCGTCTTCAACTTCATCTTCTTCGCCATGATTCAGCTCTCAGCTTTCCGCTCTACCTACAACAACTACGACTCGTTGGCCGCCGGCTCGGGCGTGTCGGCCTTGGCCTTCGGCTTCGGTGCGCCACCCTTCTTGCCGGTCAAGATGGTGTGCATCTGGTTGCCTTCCTGGCGGGGCATGGTTTCTGCCACCGCGACCTCTTCGAGGTCCTTGATCAGCCGCATCAAGATGCGGTGACCGATTTCCGGGTGCGCCATTTCGCGTCCGCGGAAGAAGATCGTCGCCTTCACCTTGTCGCCGTCTTCAATGAAGCGCTCGATGTGGTGCTTCTTGAACTGGTAATCATGCTCGTCCACCTTGGGACGGAACTTGATTTCCTTGACCTCGATCACCTTCTGGTGACGCTTCGCTTCGCGCGCGCGCTTCTGCTCCTGGTACTGATACTTGCCGTAGTCCATGATTCGACAGACGGGCGGCACCGCGGTCGGCGAGATTTCGACCAGGTCGAGCCCTTTCTGTCTGGCAAGGATGAGAGCCTGGGGCGGCGGCATGATGCCAAGCTGCTGCCCCGCGTCGTCGATTACACGGATTTCACGGACCCTGATGCGCTCATTGATGCGGAGCCGGTCGTCGCGACGTTGCGGGCGAGATCTATCGAAGGCGATAAGCTATTCCTCCAAAGTCTTTCGACAAAGATTACTAGGATAACGCTTTAGACCGGACCTCGGCAAGCGCGTCGGTCACAAACTGGTCCAGCGGACGGGGCCCCACGTCACCTTTTTTCTGGGCTCGGACAGCCACCGAACGGTCACTAACTTCTTTATCCCCAACAACAAGCATGTAGGGGATCTTCTGCAGCTGGGCTTCCCGGATCTTGTAGTTGATCTTTTCGACGCGGTCGTCCACCTCCGTCCGTATTCCGACGGTATCGAGCGCCTGGGCGACTTCACGGGCGTAATCGAGGTGACGGTCGGCAATCGGCAGCACGATCACCTGCATCGGCGCCAGCCAAAGTGGGAAAGCGCCGGCAAAGTGCTCGATGAGGATGGCGATGAAGCGCTCGAAGGACCCACAGACCGCGCGGTGGATGACCACCGGACGGTGCATGGCGTTGTCTTCGCCGACGTAATTGAGGTCGAAGCGCTCCGGCGCGGCGTAGTCCAACTGGATCGTGCCCAGCTGCCACGCGCGGCCGAGGGAGTCGGTGACGGCGAAGTCGATCTTCGGGCCATAGAACGCGCCGTCACCTTCGTTCACGGTATAGGGCATGCCCGTGGATTCGAGCGCCGCTTTCAGCGCGCCCTCCGCGCGATCCCACATCGCGTCGTCGCCGATGCGCTGTGCCGGCCGCGTCGCAAACTTCACGCTCGATTCGAGACCGAACGTCCGGTAGTGGCCAAGGATGAAGTCCATCAGGAACTTCACTTCATCGGCGATCTGGTCCTCACGCAGGTAGACGTGGCAGTCGTCCTGGGCGAACTGGCGGACGCGCGTCAGGCCGGCCAGCGCGCCCGACAACTCGTTGCGGTGCAGGACGTCGAAGGTCACGAAGCGCAGCGGCAATTCACGATACGAGCGCTTCGACGTGCCGTAATACAAGTGATGCGACGGGCAGTTCATGGGCTTGAGGCTCATGTCGTGCTCGTTGGTCTCGTTGTTCAAGACCAGGAACATGTTTTCCTTGTACTTGCCCCAGTGCCCTGACTGCTCCCAGAGCGCCTTGGTATAGAGCAGCGGCGTCTTGATCTCCTCGAAGTCCTTCTTCTGGCGATCCTGGCAGAAGTCGACGAGCGTGTTGTAGAGCGTCGTGCCGCGCTTGGTCCAGAAGGCGGCGCCCGGGGACACCGGGTGGATGTGGAAGAGATCGAGTTCGCGCCCGAGCCGGCGATGGTCGCGCTTCTTCGCCTCTTCAATGCGCGCGAGGTGCTCGTCGAGCTCCTTCTGCGAGAAGAAGGCCGTGCCGTACACGCGCTGCATGGGCGCATTCTTGGCGTCGCCCTTCCAGTAGGCGTTGGAGGTCGTCGTCAGCTTGAAGGCCTTCAGACGGCCGGTGGTCGGCACGTGCGGGCCGACGCAGAAGTCGAGGAATGTCTCCTTGTCCTTGATCGTGTAGACCGAGACTTCGGCCTGGCCGGCGGTCTTTTCCTCGATCAGTTGCACCTTGAGCGGCTCACCGCGCCTGGTGAAAAAGTCGATCGCTTCCTGGCGCGGCCACATCTGGCGTTCGTAGATGTAGTCCTGCGACGCCAGCTCGCGCATCTTCTTCTCGATCGCCTCGAGGTCCTCGGGGACGAACGGGCGTTCGACGATGAAGTCGTAGTAGAAGCCGTCTTCGATCGGTGGACCGATACCGCACTGGACCTTGGGGAACAGGGCGGTGACGGCCGCGGCCAGCAGGTGCGCCGTTGAATGGCGATACACCTCGAGGGCCTCGGGATTCTTGTTGGTCACGATCCGCACCCTGGCATCCCGCGTCAGCGGGTAGGTGAGGTCCACCATGTCGTCGTCCACGTATGCGACGATGGCCGCGTCGGCCAGACGCGGGGATATAGCCTCGGCGACCGCTCTCACGGGCGCGCCAGACTCGACCTGCTTGGTCGAGCCGTCCGGTAGCGTAATTGTGACTTGAGACATTGGATGCTGTGCCGTCTGGATGTCCACCTCTACGAGTGGTGGCTTGCCAGGTCGAATGGTAGGCGCGGGTGGATTCGAACCACTGACCTCCTCCGTGTCAGGGAGGCGCTCTAACCAACTGAGCTACGCGCCTATCTCTTGCGATTTTCGGCCCAAGGCCGAACGAAAAGTATAGCAGACCTGAGTCAATGCGTCATGGCGTAAAGCACGGCGTTCAACCCGACGGCATATCCGTTGGGGGAGAACTGCAGGAAGAACTCGGGATCGGCGGCCTCGCGCTCCCACGCATCGGAGATGTCGGTGTTGTGCGTGATCAGGACCATCATGCGGCCGGCGCGGTCGGTGATGGCCCTGATGCGGGGGTCGGCGCTGTCTTCGCCAAGCTCGGACGTGCCGCCACCCATCCCTCTCCACGAGTTGATCGACGGGATCTGCGGCAGTGCCTTGACCTCAAACAGCACCCTGAAAATTGGATGGCCAGGCTCGAGGTCGCGGATCGGGAACAGGGCCGGCGGCAACACGGCGGCGATTTCCTCGGCGAAGGCCTCCCACGCCCACGAGCCCCAGAAGTCATCGACCCAGAGGAAGCCGCCCTTTTCCAGGTAGGCACGCAGGGCGATCGCTTCCTCCGCATTCAGCGACAGCTCGCCGACGTCGGTCATCATCACGATCGGACAGCGAAACAGCAGCGGATCGGTCAGTGGAATCGTAAGGTGATTGGGCTCGTTGTCGGCCCGGCGGCTCACGGTCGTTTTGGTCAGTTCCGACAAGCGGATCGAGAAGTTGATGTCGGCATCCGGGTAGTCCGTGGTCCACCCGTTGCCGCTGCCGTCACGGCGTCCGCTGCGGTACATGCCCCGGCAGAAGTGATAGCCACCGTCGAAGGACTCTTGCCTGGGAAGGCGGGGTGGGAAGCGTCCGCCGAAACCGCCGCGAAACTGCGCGGCGGCAGCGACCGCCATCAGCAGGACCAGGCCCGTGATGGCGATCGTTCGTGTCATGTGCCCGCTACGCGGCGGCTTTGACGGTCAGCGACGCGATGGCTTTTTCGAGCGTCGCATCCTTGGCGGCCGGCGGTTGGCCGAAGTCGACGTCCGGCTGCTCGACGGCCACGTCCGGAATCAGCCCCTTCTCGTGAATGGCCACGCTGGCCGGCGTCATGTAGATGAGGTGCGTCAGCATCAAGCCGCTACCATCGGGCAGGCGCACCAGCTTCTGGCGTGCCGCACGGCCGAGCGTGCGCTCACCAATCAACTGCGCGCGCTTGTTGCCGGACAGCGCGGCGGCGAACACTTCAGCCCCGCTCGACGTGCCGTTGTCGGTGAGCAGCACGGTGGTGATGGCGATCGAGCCGTCACCGGCCGCGGCGTTCACCGCTTCCTTCTCCTTGCCGCGGTCCTGGCGATACGCCAGCACGCCGCTCTTCACGAACAGGCGGGCCGCGGCGAGGCCGGCATCGACGTCGCCAAACGCGGTGCCGCGCAGGTCAATGACCACGCTCTTGGCACCAGCCTTGGAGACCGCGCCAATCTCGTTCTTGATCTGCTCCGGTGTGCTCTTGCCGAACTCCGCGACGCGGAGGTAGCCGACGCCGGGCGCCGCGATGCGCGACTTGACCGGCGCGGCGCCGATGTCTTCTCGCACGAGATCGAGTTCGTGCGGCTCCACGGCGTTGCCGCGCAGCACCGTGAGATGCACCTTGGTTCCCGGCCGGCCGCGCAGCAGGCGCTGGCCTTCGTAGACCGTGGTGTCGCGCGTCGACTGGCCGTCGATGGCGCGGATGTAGTCACCAGGCATCAGGCCGGCCTTCGCTGCGGGGGAGCCGTCGCGCGCCGCAATGACGCGCAGATAGTACTGGCGCGTCAGTTCGAGGCCGGTCTGGCCGGCACCACCGTTGTCGCCCTTGTCCAGCACCCGCACCTGAGCGGGGTCGAGGTAGGCACTGTCGGCGTCGAGTCCGTCGGCCAACCCGTGCATCGCGCCGTGCATCACCTTGTCGACGTTTACTTCCTCGACGTAGTTCTGCAGGATCAGGGAGACGACATCTTCGAAAATGCGCAAGTACTGGTAGCTGTCCTGGCGCGCCATCGCCTTGCTCATGAACCCACCGACGACGGCGAACGCGATGACGGGCAGGGAGACGGCCAGTACCAGTGCGCGGCCACGAATTTTCATCTAGACCTACTCCAACCGCCGCGCGGAGCGCGGCAACAGCAACGCTGCCAGATGGCTCTTGAGGCGCGTGCCCACGATCCGACGATCAGTCGCGACGCCTCGACAGCCATTGTACTGGGTCGACCGGACGCCCGTCGATGCGCAGCTCGAAATACAGTCCGGCTTCGCCGGTGGGGGCGAGACCCACCCGTCCCAACGGCGTTCCGCGGCTGACGTTCGTCCCAGCGCTGACCAGGGCCTCCAGCAAATGCCCATATAGGGTGAAGGCCGAACCGCCATGGTCAACGATCACCAGCGTGCCAAAGCCGGTGAACGGCGCCGCATAGGCGACCGTGCCTTCGTGGACGGCGCTGGCGACCGCGCCTTCCTGCGCCGCCACCTCTATGCCATTTCGGACGATCGATGTGCCGAAACGGCCTGCCGGAGCGCGCCCGAATCGTGACGTGATCCGGCCGGTGACGGGCCAGGCAAGGTCGCCGCGAAAGGGTGCGATCGGCAGCGCTACGGCCGCGGAGCCGGCGTCGGCGGTCGCGATGGTCCGCTCGATGTCGTTCTGCGCCCGTTGGAGCTCGGCCACATACTGCGCCGCGAGGTCGCGCCGCCGGTCGAGATCGTCGATCAGGCTGTTGCGGGCGGCGACCGCAGCTTCGACCTGCGCGCGCGCGCGGGTCGCGTCTCGCTGTGCTTGCTCCACCGCATCGCGCTGCTGGTCCAACTCATTCAAGGCATCGCGTTCGGCGGCGAGTGTCTTGCGATGGGTGTCGAGGCGCACGCGATCGAGTTCCGCCACCGCCGCCACCCCTCGCGCCATTCGCCCCATCGCGCGGACATCGGTAGACGCCAGCAGCAACTGCACGTAACCGCCGCGTCCACGCTTGGACAGTTCGACGAGCCGCTCCTTGACGCCTGGGGTCTGGCGGATGCGAACCGCCTCCAGTGTCGCGACGGCCTGCTCGGCGCGATCGCGCTCCGCGGTGACCCGCGCCAGTTCCACGTCCGCCTTGGCGACTTCCTCCTGCTTGATTTCGCGTTCGAGTTCGAGGCGACGCAGGTCGCCAAAGACCGTACGGGCCTGGGCCGCCAGGCGATCGGACTCTTCCTGGAGGGACTTGATGCGTGCTGCGGCGCGTGCCGCCTGCGCCCTGGGGTCTGACTGCGCGTGAAGCGACACGGCGGCCGCGATGGCGCACGCTGTGCCCAGTACCCGCAGAGCCATCATCCGGTTCACGCCGTCACCCCTGCCATCCTCGTCACCGTGTTGCCGCGAATTATACTGGCCGAGTGAGAGTCCTGGGCATCGACTACGGCGCGCGGCGCATCGGGCTTGCGCTGAGCGATGCCACGGCGACGCTCGCGTCGCCCTGGCGTCTGGTGCGGCGGCCCCCGTCCGAGGCTGAGACGCTGCGCGTCATGATTCGCGAGATCACGACGCTGGTGGCAGATGATGACGGGCTCGAGGCGGTGGTCGTGGGCTGGCCTCGCCGCCTCGACGGATCGCCGACCGATCAAACGCCGATCGTGCAAGCGTTTGCGACCGCGCTGAAGTCACGCCTCGACATCCCGGTCATCCTGCAGGACGAACGCCTCTCCAGCCATGAAGCAGAGTCCCGGCTCGCCCGGCGTGAGGCTGATTGGCGCAAGCGCAAGGCGAAGCTCGACGCGGCGGCCGCAGCCGTCATTCTCCAGGACTATCTCGACTCGCGGCCGCGTGCCGCAGTGGACGGTGCCGACGCATGAAGTGGCTCAAGCGACTGGTGCTGCTGGTGTTGACCGTGGCAGTGTTGGTCGGTGCGGGCGGGTGGTGGGGCTACACGAAATTGGTCGAGCCGTATCGCGGCTACGACGCGGCGGAAGTGTTTGTCGACATCCCCGGCGGTTCGGGGCCGGGCCGCATTGGCGAACGGCTCGTGGCGGCCGGCGCCGTGCGCGACACGTGGACCTTCCGCGCCGCGCTGATGCTGAGTGGACGCGCCCGCGCCTTGAAGGCGGGCGAGTATCGTTTCGACACGCCGATGCACGCGCTCGACGTCATCGAGAAGATCGCACGCGGGGATGTCTATACGCGGCTGCTGACGTTTCGCGAGGGCCTGACCATCGTCGAGATGGCGCAGGTGTTTGAGGACAAAGGCTTCGGCACCGCGGCGGCGTTCACGGCCGCCGCAGCCAATGCGTCGCTGATTGCGGATCTCGATCCCGACGCGCGCGACCTGGAAGGCTACTTGTTCCCGGAGACCTATTCGTTGCCGCGCCAAACCCCGGCCACTGAAGTGGTCGCGCAGATGGTCAAGGGATTTCGCGACCGGTTGACGCCAGAGATGCTGTCGTCGGCGAAGGCCGGCGGGCTGACGGTTCGCCAGTTCGTCGCGCTGGCGTCGCTTGTCGAGAAGGAAACCGGCACGCCGGAGGAACGTCCGATCGTGGCCGCGGTGTATCGCAACCGGTATCGCATCCGCATGCCGATGCAGGCCGACCCGACGGTGATCTACGCGCTGCAGAAAGCCGGCAAGTACAACGGCAACCTCACGCGCCAGCACCTCCGCGAGTTCGATTCGCCCTACAACACTTACATGTATCCGGGGCTGCCGCCCGGGCCGATTGCGTCACCGGGCCAGGCGTCGCTGGCTGCCGCCGCGCACCCAGCCGAAGTCGACTACCTGTATTTTGTCAGCAAGAACGACGGCTCCCACGTGTTTGCGTCGACGCTGGCCGAACACAACAGGAACGTTTTTACCTGGCAGGTCGAGTACTTCAGGAAACTGCGCCGGCAGCAGGCGTCCGCAACCGGCGAGCGCGGTTCAGCACGGCCGCGCTGAGCTCAGCGCTCATTCCATTTCAATTTCTGTCGCAGCACTTCGAAGTAGCTGCGCGACGTCGCGCGGATCAGGCGCATCGGCCGATCCGACTTGGTGATCGACACCTCGTCGCCGCGCTGCATGCCGAAGCCGGTTTGGCCGTCAATCGACACATAGACTTCATCGCCGGCGTTGGTGCTGGTCGATTGCACGCGGACCCCGCGTTCGGTGGGGATCACGATCGGACGGTTGGTCAGCGTGTGCGGGGCGATTGGCGTCAGCACCAGGGCGTCCATCGCAGGGTGCACGATCGGGCCACCGGCGGCGAGGTTGTAGGCGGTCGATCCGGTTGGCGTGGCGACGATCAATCCGTCGGCCTTGATCGAGGTGACCATCTGGTCGCCGACCGAGACCGACAAGTCGATCATGCGCGACAGCGCGGTGCGTGAAAACACCACGTCGTTGAGCGCCATGTGCGTGGCAAAGGCCTGGCCGCCGCGGGTGCCCACAGCGCGCAGCATCATGCGCAGGTCGTGCGTGGCGCGATTGTTGAGCACCGCGTCGAGTGAATCCAGAATCTCTGGACGCGTGATCTCGGTCAGAAATCCCAGCGACCCGAAATTCACGGCAAGGATCGGAATATCGCGACCGCTCTCGGCAATGGTTTTCGCCATCGCGAGGAGCGACCCGTCGCCGCCCAGCACGATGGCGAGGTCGACCTGGCTGGGCATTGCCGATCGATCCACCGTCGTGCGCGTGCCTGACGCGAACAGGGCCGCGGCGTCCGTGGTCCAGACGGCGTCGATGCCGCGGGCGCGCAGATGCTGCTCGAGCTCGACGATCGTATCGCGCGCGGCGGTCAGGCCCGGTTTGACGGTGATACCAATCTTCAAGAACTACGACCTCACAACCAGGTGCATCAGGAACTCCGTGTTCCCGTGGGCGCCGGTGATGGGTGAGTCGATCAGGCCGGCGCGCTCCAATCCTACTTCAGCGGCTGCGGCGGTGACCTCGCCGATCACCCGCTGGTGCACGGCCGGGTCGGTGACGAGCCCGCCTTTGCCAACATCCTTGCGCCCGGCCTCGAACTGCGGCTTGACGAGGGCGACGATCGTCGCCGGCCGCGCCACCAGCGCCGGCAGCACCGGGAAGATGTGCTTCAGCGAGATGAACGAGACGTCGATGCTGACGAGGGTGATCGGGCCGCGATCCGGAAGGTCACCGGGCTTGAGGTGGCGGGCGTTGGTGTTTTCGATCACCGTGACGCGTGGATCGCTGCGCACCTTCCAGTGCAACTGGCTATGGCCGACGTCGAGCGCGATGACGTGAGTGGCTCCGCGCTGCAGCCAGACGTCGGTGAACCCGCCGGTGGAGGCCCCGACGTCGAATGCGATCCGTGACGTCGCGTCGATGCGAAACGCGTCAAGGGCGGCCGCCAGTTTGATGCCGCCGCGGCTGACCCAGGGATGCTCCGGGCCGATGACGCGAATGTCCGCGGTGATCGGCACCATGGTGCCGGCCTTGGCCGCGCCGTGGCCGTCGACGTCAACCTGTCCCGCGAGGATCAGCGCCCGCGCCTTCTCGCGGGACTCGACCAGTCCCTTCTCGACCAGCAGCGTGTCGAGCCGCTGTTTGCGAGGCGCCTTCATCCGTGGTTCCCGCGCTGTTGCGCCCTACGCCTTTCGCTCAATGATCCAGCTCGCGATGTCGGCGAGGCGCGAGTCGAGCAAGCCGGCCGTGTCGAGCGCGCGCCGGGCCCTGTCGTGGCACTCCGCCGCCATCGCGCGTGAGCGATCGAGACCAAAGAACGCGGGGTAGGTCGGTTTGCCGGCGGCTTTGTCCTTGCCGGCGGTCTTGCCGAGCGTGGCGGCTGAACCCTCTTCGTCGAGGATGTCGTCAACGATCTGGAAGGCGAGGCCGATCTCCGTGCCGTATTGGTCGAGCGAGGCAAACAGCTGGTCGGTCGCGCCGCCCATGATGGCGCCGCCGGTCACCGACGCGCGGATCAAGGCGCCGGTCTTTCGCGCGTGCATGTCGCGCAGCGCATCGGGGGTGAGCGTCGACTGTGCCCTGGTCTTGCCGGATGCCGCGCTCAGGTCGATGGCCTGCCCACCGACCATGCCGGCGGCTCCTGACGCTTCGGAAATCAACGACAGTACTCGCAGCTTGCGCTGCATCAATGCCGGGTGATGGCCCTGTGGCTCGCGCGACAGCAGTCGGAACGCTTCGGCCTGCAGCCCGTCGCCGGCGAGAATCGCCATGCCTTCACCGTGCACGACGTGTGAGGTTGGACGTCCTCGCCGCAGGTCGTCGTCATCCATCGACGGCAGATCGTCGTGGATCAGCGAGTAGGTGTGAATCATCTCAAGCGCGCACGCCGCGGGCATCGCGGCATCACGGGCTGCGGCTTCTGAGGAACCGGTCGCGTAGGCCACGCCTTCGGCGGCCGCAATCACGAGAAGCGGGCGCAAGCGCTTGCCGCCGCCAAGCAGGCTGTAGCGCATCGCGTCGGCAATCACGGCCGGGATGGCCGGCGGTTTCGGTAGAAACGCGTCGAGTGCGCCCTCAACGTCGGCGCGGCGCCCGTCGAGCCACTGGTCGAAGGTCATTCGTCTTCGTCGTCGGGCAGGTTCAGCGCGGCCGGCGCCGGCTTCAATTCGCCGCGTTCGTTGACGATCTCGATGCGCCGCTCGGCCGCCTCGAGCCGCGAGTGACAGAAGCGCGACAGCTGCACGCCGCGCTCGTACAATTCGAGCGACTTCTCGAGCGCGAGGTCGCCTTCCTCGAGTTTCCTGACGATGGTTTCGAGCTCGGCGATGGCCGCCTCGAAGTCCTTGATGGTGGGATCCATTCAGCAATCGGCTTTCGGCTATCAGCTCTCGGGTTCTGTGGTTCGGACGGTGGCTTCGACGCGTCCACGCTCGAGCGTGACGCTGATGTGGTCGCCAGCCTTCACTGACGACGCGTCACGAATGATACGCGTTCTCGACGCGTCCCACGTCACCGAATACCCGCGGCCGAGCACCGCCAGCGGGCTCAATCCTTCAAGGCGCGCCGCCAGGCTGCCGATCCGGCTCTGTGCGGTGGTGACGCGGCGGCGAATCACCGCCTCCAACTGCGCGTCGCGCGACACCAGTCGTGTGCGGACGGCGGCCAGACGGTGCCGCGGGTCGAACTGGTCGAGCGACCGCCGCAGCAGCTCGTGGCGCCGCGAGCGACGCGCCACGCTGGCCGTCATGCGTTGACGCAGCGCCGCCGTCAGCTCGGCGACGTGGCGCCCGCGAACCGCCAGGCGTCCTTCAAATCCGGCGTATCCAGGACGCGCTTCAAGGGAATGCAGGCGCGTCTCCATCCGGCGCAGGCGGTGATGAATGGCGGCGTCGAGCCGTTCGGTGAGGCGGTCGATGTGCGAAAAGAATTCATCTTTTCGCCGCACCACAAGTTCGGCCGCGGCCGACGGGGTTGGGGCGCGCAGATCGGCGACGAAATCGCAGATCGTGAAGTCGGTCTCGTGCCCGACGCCCGAGATCACCGGAACGGGAGAGGCGACGATCGCGCGCGCGAGCACCTCCTCGTTGAACGCCCACAAATCTTCGAGCGATCCGCCGCCGCGGGCGACAATCACCACGTCGACCGCCTCGACGCGCGCGACCTTGCGGATCGCATGCGCGACTTCGCGGCCGGCGCCTTCACCCTGGACGCGAGTGGGTGAGATGACCAGGTGGGCGTTGGGATAGCGCCGGCGCAGCACCCGGATCATGTCGCGGAGCGCGGCGCCATCGATCGACGTTACCAGTCCGATCCGGCGTGGCAGCGCCGGCAGTGGGCGCTTGCGGGCCGGATCAAACAGGCCTTCGGCGGCGAGCGTCTTCTTGAGCTGCTCGAACGCCTGCTGCAGCGAGCCGAGGCCCTTCGGCTCAAGGTGCTCGCAGATGATCTGGTATTCGCCCTTCGGATCATAGACGCTGACCTTGCCGCGTGCCACCACCTTGAGCCCGTCTTCCGGCTTGAACTTCAGGTAACGCAAGGCCGAGCGGAACATCACCGCCTTGACCTGCGAGGCGCTGTCTTTCAGCGTGAAGTACATGTGGCCGGTGTTCCAGACGCGGCCGTTGGAAATTTCGCCTTCCACCCAGACGGTGTGGAGCTGATGCTCGAGCAGATCTCGGATGGTGGCGTTCAGTTCGCTGACGCTCAGAATGGTTCGCGTCGGCGCCGCAGGCTTCGGCGCTTCCGGCGCACGTGCCGGTACCGAGAACTTGGGTAATGGCGCGGCTGGTGGCGCCTTGGGCGCGTCGTCGTCGAACGGCAGGCGGCTCATGCCCGCGCGGCCGTCACCGCGTCCGTGATGTCGATCAGTTGCGCTTCGCTCAGCGACACGCGCTCGATCGCGGTGGCTTTGCCGGATTCGGGGTCCGCCGTCACGACGACGCCGTTGAGCCGGGCGTCGCCGGTGGCGGATTCAAATCGCGCCGGCAGGTGATTGATGAAGCGCGCGATGACCACGTCCTTATCCATGCCGATCACGCCATCGTGCGGCCCCGTCATGCCGGCGTCGGTCAGGCAGGCCGTGCCACCGGCCAGGATGCGCTCATCGGCCGTCTGCACGTGCGTGTGCGTGCCGACGACGGCCGTGACTTTGCCGTCGAGAAAGTAGGAGAGGCCGAGCTTCTCTGACGTCGTCTCGGCGTGAACGTCGACGAAGATCACGCGCACGCCGGATGCGGCGATGGCCGCGACCTCTCGCTCGACGGCGGCGAATGGATCGTCCATCGCGAGCATGAAGATCCGGCCCATGACGTTGACCACGCCAACCTTGATCCCGTTCTTCGCGGTGGCGACGTACGCGCCGGCTCCAGGCGTGCCGGCCGGGTAGTTGGCGGGACGAATCAGCCGCGGTTCGCTGCCGATGAATTCCAGGGTTTCGCGCTTGTCGAAGATGTGGTTGCCGCCGGTGATGACATCGACGCCGGCGCCGAGGATCTCCAGCGTGTTCTCGCGCGTGATGCCGACGCCGCCCGCCGCATTTTCACCGTTGGCGATGACCAGGTCGGCTCCGACGTGCGTGGCGAGCGCGCGGACGTGTTTGCGGATCAGGTCGCGCCCAGGACGGGCCACGATGTCGCCGATGAAGAGCAGCTTCATCAGCGGGGCACGGTCGAATCGATCGGCACCATCACGCCGCCGCCGCGGCGCTCGACGATGCGTGGCAGCACGACTCGCAGTTCGCCGTTGACGAGCCGGGCCCTGGCTTGCGCGCCATCGATGGCGGCGTTGATCCGGACTGCGCGGGCGAATCGCCCGAAGTCCCGTTCGACGAGATGGAAACTGGAGGGCCCGCGCCGCGACATGTCGGGCCGTTCCTTTTCGCCAACGATCAGCAGCACGCCCGCCTTGAAGAGGATGCGGATGGCGTCAGCTGAGACCCCTGGCAGGTCCAGGACGATCTCCACTGATCGGTCGGTCTCGAAGACATCGACCACCGGCATGCATTCGCCGGCAACAAGCTGCCGCTTATCCGGGCGTTTTCTCGCGAGATCGTCGAGAAGGCGATGGACATCCTCGGCGAGGCCTGCCGGCTCATCCAAAGAGCCCGGACCTGACGAAAAGGCAGCCATTTCGACATTTTAGGCCATCGTGCCTTCTGGAAATCCCGGCATCGGCCCGCTGATCAAGGACTGACGAAACCTTTCGGCTGCCGCCGACGTAATGTGAGCGTAAGACACTTAGATGAGCTGCTTGACAAACGCTCATATCGTGGCGATACTGAAAACAGCCCCACTTTGGCGCCTCGGCGCGGAGGCGGGGCACGGTGCGGAGGAGAAACAGAGATGCGTAAGGGAAGAGTCATCGGAATCGACCTGGGCACGACTAACTCGGTGGTGTCGGTCATGGAAAACGGCCAGCCGGCCGTCATCGTCAACCAGGAAGGCGCGCGGACCACGCCGTCGGTCGTCGGCTTTGGCAAGGACGGCGAGCGGCTCGTCGGCCAGGTTGCGAAGCGCCAGGCGGTGACCAACCCGGAAAACACCGTGTTCTCCGTGAAGCGGTTCATGGGCCGCCAGTTCAATGAAGTCACCGACGACTCGAAGCGCGTGCCCTACACGGTGAGTGCCGGCCGCAATGGCGACGCGCGCATCTCGGCGCGCGGCAAGCAGTACTCGCCGCCGGAGATCTCGGCCATGGTCCTGCAGAAGCTGAAGCAGGCGGCGGAGGACTATCTCGGTGAAAAGGTCAGCGACGCGGTGATCACGGTGCCTGCGTACTTCAACGACGCGCAGCGCCAGGCCACGAAGGACGCCGGCCAGATCGCCGGCCTCAATGTCCTGCGCATCGTCAACGAGCCGACCGCGGCCGCGCTGGCCTATGGTCTCGACCAGAAGAAGAACGAGACGATCGCGGTGTTCGACCTCGGCGGCGGCACCTTCGACATCTCGGTGCTCGAAGTGGGCGACGGCGTGGTTGAAGTGAAGTCAACCAACGGCGACACGCACCTGGGCGGCGACGACTTTGACCAGGTGGTGGTCGACTGGTTGATCGCCGAATTCAAGAAGTCCGATGGCATCGATCTCGGCAAGGACCGCATGGCCCTTCAGCGCCTGAAAGAAGCGGCCGAGAAAGCGAAGATCGAGCTGTCAGCGGTCATGGAAACCGAGATCAACCTGCCGTTTATTACGGCGGACGCCTCGGGGCCGAAGCACATGACCGTGAAGCTGTCGCGCGCAAAGCTGGAGTCGCTGGTCGAGCCGCTCGTGCAGCGCACCATCGCGCCGCTCAAGCAGGCGCTTGCCGATGCGGGCCTCAAGCCGGCCGACGTCGACGAGGTCGTGCTGGTCGGCGGATCGACCCGCATGCCGCGGGTGCAGCAGGTCGTCAAGGACTACTTCGGCAAGGAGCCCAACAAGGGCGTGAATCCTGACGAAGTGGTGGCGATCGGCGCCGCTGTGCAGGGCGGCGTCCTGTCGGGCGAGGTGAAGGACGTGCTGTTGCTCGACGTGACGCCGTTGTCGCTGGGGCTTGAAACCCTCGGCGGTGTCACCACGGTCCTGATCCCGCGCAACACCACGATCCCGGCGAAGAAGAGCGAGATCTTCTCCACCGCGACCGACAACCAGCCGAGCGTCGAGGTGCACGTGCTGCAGGGCGAGCGTTCGCTGGCCCGCGACAACCGCACGCTCGGACGCTTCCAGCTGACCGGGATTCCACCCGCAATGCGCGGCCTGCCGCAGATCGAAGTGACGTTCGACATCGATGCCAACGGCATCGTCAATGTCACGGCAACCGACAAGGCCACGGGCAAGGAGCAGAAGATCACCATCAGCGGCGCCAGTGGCCTGGACAAGGCCGACGTCGAGCGGCTGGTGAAGGAAGCGGAAGCGAATGCGGCCGAGGACAAGCGCCAGCGCGAAGAGATCGAGTCGCGCAACCAGGCGGAGGCCGAAGCGCATCGCAAGGAGCAGGAAGCAAAGCAGGAAGCCAAGATGCGGGCGCAGGGTGCGCCCGTGCAGGAGAACCCGGCCGGCGCCGCGCAGGACGGCGAGGTCGTTGATGCTGAATTTGCGGAGGCTAAGTAGCCATGTCGATTATTCGTTTCGATCCGTTCGCTGACCTACTGACCAACGGCCGCTGGGTGCCGGCGGTGGACATCTTCGAGAACAGCAAGCAGGAGCTCGTGCTGAAGGCCGAACTGCCGGACATGAAGCGCGAGGACATCCAGGTGGTGTTCGAGAACAACACGCTGACCCTCAAGGGCGAGCGCAAGTTCGAGAACACCGCCGCGGACAACGGCGTGAAGCAGGAGCAGTTCCATCGACTGGAGCGGGCCTATGGCACGTTCAGCCGGTCGTTCTCGCTGCCGTCAACGGTTGACGCGTCGAAGATCGGCGCGGAATACAAGAACGGCGTGCTGACCGTGACGCTGCCGTTCAGGGAAGAGTCGCGGCCGCGGACGATCAACGTCGAAGTCGCGGCGTAGACGCAAGTAGCTCGTAGCAAGAAAAAATCCCGGCGGGAGGTATCGTCCCGCCGGGATTTTTCTTGTACGAGCGTGCAGGGGTCTTGCGACCTGCTGCTTGCGACCTATCGAATGTCGACGACCGCCTTGAATTCCGGCAGGTCCCACAGCACGAGGTTCTGGCGCACTTCCTCCATCGCCACGCGCTCGGCCTTCACGGCCTTGGCGACGACGACGTTCTCCTCGAGCCGGTCGAGACGGGGACGAGCACCGCGGCGCAGCTGCTTGGCGCGCAGCGCGGAGACGTCCACATAGAGAAAACGACTTTCGATTGGGACGGCCATTTCGAGAACGGCCGGAACCTCTTCGGCGGGCGCCTGTTCGGCAGCCGCGTCAACCTGCGGGATTTCAACGTCTGACATAGCTTCTCAGCTTAACCCAGGGATTGGGGCTCTGGGAACAGGGATTCCGGGAACCGGCGGCCCCAAATGCTCGTCAATGCGTTCAAATGCTGGAACTTATCGCGCTTGCGGGGCTTTTCATTGCCGGTCTGGCGGTGTTGTCCGTGGTCGGCGTGGCGTTCCTGGTCTTGAAGGTCGTCTTTTGGGCCGTCTTTTTCCCGATCCGGCTGCTGTTCAAGCTGCTGTGGATTCCCTTTGGCATCATCGGCGGACTGCTCGGGGGCGCCTTTACGCTCGCCGCCGGCGCGGCCCTGTTACCGATTCTGCTGGTGGTCGGCCTGATCGTGGCGGTGCTCGGCGCCATCGCCGCCGTGCTGGCGCTGGTCGTGCCGGCCATCCCCTTTATCCTGCTGGGCCTGGCCATCTGGGCTTTCACGAGGAAGACCAGTCTTCAGTCGACAGTCGGCAGTGAAGAGTTCTCGGTCAAGAGTTTTCAGTCCAATTGACAGTCCTTCAGTTGCTGAGGACTGCAGGCTGTTGACTCACAACTCTTAACGCTCGACTGTCGACTGCGGACTGGGCAAGAATCCGCGGCATGGACGTGCCGCTCACCCCTCTCGATTTCCTTCGTCGCGCGCGCAAGCTTCACGGCGGACGCACGGCGGTCGTCGATGGGCGCCAACGCTGGACCTACACCGAATTTGGCGAGCGCGTTGATCGCTGGTCGTCGGCCCTGCAGCGGCTCGGCGTGAAGCAGGGCGACCGGGTGGCCTACATCGCGCCCAATACCCACGCCCAGCTCGAGTCGTTCTATGCCGTGCCGCAGATCGGCGCGGTGCTCGTGCCGATCAACTTCCGCCTGGTTGCCGATGACTTCCGCTACCTGATTCAGCACAGCGGCGCGAAAGTGGTGTGTGCCGGCGCCGACCACATGGCGGCCGTTGATGCGATCCGCGCGGACCTCAAGGACGTCACGCACTTCATCGCGTTGGACGGTGGCGAGGCGCCGGGTTGGCAGAGCTACGAGCGGCTGCTGGCCGAAGCCAGCGGCGAGTTTGCGCGCCCCTCGATTGGCGAGCGGGATCTGCTGACCATCAACTACACCAGCGGCACGACATCGCGCCCGAAGGGCGTGATGATCACCCATCGCAACGCGTGGATGAACACCATCGGCATGTTGTCGCACTGGCCGCTGACACCGGCCGATGCCTACTTGTGGACGTTGCCGATGTTTCACGCCAACGGCTGGACGTTTACCTGGACGGTGACCGCCGCCGGCGCCAAACACATCTGCCTGCCGAAGTTCGACGCCACCGCCGTGTTCCAGACGGCGGCGGCCGAAGGCGCGACCCGCCTGTGCGCGGCGCCGACCGTGCTGATCATGCTCGCCAACGCGGCGGCGGAGATCAAGTCGCTCGCGCCGAAGGGCGTCGGCGTGATGACCGCCGGCGCGCCGCCGGCCGCGGTCACGATCCAGCGCATCGAAGACGAACTCGGGTGGTCGGTCATCCAGATCTACGGGCTCACCGAAACCGCGCCGGCCATCAGCATCTGCGAGCCGCTGCCCGAACATGCGGCGATGGCTGCTGGTGATCGCGCGCGCGTCAAGGCGCGCCAGGGCGTCGAGCTGATCACGTCCGGAGAATTGCGCGTCGTCGATGACCAGATGCGCGACGTTCCGAGAGATGGGACGACGCCCGGGGAAATCGTCGCTCGCGGCAACGTCGTGATGAAGGGCTACTACAACGATCCCGAGGCAACTGAAAAGTGCATGGGGGACGGCTGGTTCCATACCGGGGATGCCGCCGTCGTGCATCCAGATGGGTACGTGCAGATCACGGATCGGCTGAAGGACGTCATCATCAGCGGCGGCGAGAACATTTCGTCCGTCGAGGTGGAGGCGATGTTGCTGCGCCACGACACCATCCAGGAAGTCGCCGTCGTCGGGATGCCGCACGAAAAGTGGGGCGAGGCGCCCCACGCGTTTGTGGTGTTCAAGACGGGGCAGAGCGCGACGCCTGACGCGCTGCGCGCGTTCTGCCGCGCCAACATGGCACACTTCAAGGTGCCGCACGAATTCACGCCGGTTACGGAGTTGCCGAAGACTGCGACCGGGAAGATTCAGAAGTTTGTGTTGCGAAAGGGACGCGCGAACATCACCGCGCAGTAGGCCTGCCCGACGACACGCAGGCCCAGGCGCCAAACGCGGCGGCCGTGACAATGGCCGGCCATAACCCGAGCGTGAAACGCGAGAAGCCGGCGGCGAGCCCCGCCGTCAGCAGCAACCCGCCATGGGCGGCCAGTGCCGACACGGCGGCGATGGCCAGCGGCCGCGGCACGCGCGACGCGAAGAAGATGCCGGCCAGGCCAACGACGGCGATGGCCCCTGTCCAGAACGCGAGCGCGCTGATGGCGATCTGCGCATAGCGGACCCGAGGCGACGCGGTAAATTCCATCACGTGCTCCGGCTCGAGCGAGAACGCCAGCTTCTCGAACGGCATGGGGCGGTGCGCCGCCACGAATGCCGTCAGCTCAGGCGCGCGGTCGGGATGCCGCAGCCGCTCGACGGTCCACAGCGCCTGGTAATTCATCAGCAACAAATCGAGAAATGCGGCCGGCGCGCGCCAGATGCGCGAGGTCGCCGCATGGCCCATGGTCTCGGTCTGGACCGACTCGCCGGCATCCGGCATCAAGGCGCGTGAGCGGTCCGCGCAGCCGCCTTGCAGGCACGTTTCGTAGTACATCGACAGCACGCCGCGAATGTCGCGTGGTGCCGACGCCAGGAACTGCCTGATCGGCGCGTAGTCGGTCTGCAGATGCGCGTCGAGTGCCGAGCGAATGGGATCGCTCGAGGGCGGCGCCGGCGGCGCGTCCAGTAATGCCGCCTTGGCAAACATGTGCCGGCCCATCAGGCTCGACGATTTGCCGGCGTGCACCAGCGGCGCGGCGAGTTGTTCCGCGCCGATCACGACCAGGAACGGCGCGATCGCGGCGACGAAGAACAGGGCCGGCTGCGAACCCTTGAGGCGGTAGCGTTCGAGCAGCACCATCACCAGCATGACCGGCACCAGCGCGAAGCCGGTGCGGCGCACCGTCGCGCTAAGGCCGACGGTGGTGGCGACCAGCACCATCAAGTGCCACGTCGGGTGATAGGCAAATCTGACCGCGAACCCCAGGAACACGATCAGCAGAGTCAGGAACAGCGATTCCGACAGGATGGAGGCGTGGTAGTCGCGGATTTGCGGGAGCGCCATGCAGCCAACCAGCACGATCACCGCCAGCAGCGTGCTGCGCGTCAGGCGGACGATCTCAGACCCGAGGAAGGCGAGGGCGCTGCCAAACAGCAGCGGCTGCGCGAGCATCGCCCCGCGCGCGCCGAACACTTTCAGGAAGAACGGGTAGCCGAGAGGGACGATCGGCGAGGTGTTCAGGTAGTGGAACGAGTCAGGAGTGGTGAACGGCCCCGCAGGGTTCGAAACGAGGCAATACGAGACGTAGGCGGCGCAGAGCGAAAAGACGACGGCCATCAACCGACGGGCGGCTGTTCCGTGTGGTACTGCGTGTCGCGCTGAAACGCATCGCCGGCGCGAAGCAGCGTCGCCTCGTCAAACGCCCGTCCCGTGAGCTGCAGGCCGATCGGCAATCGGGTCCCTGCGGCCGAGTCGCCGCTCCCGGCAAATCCGCACGGGAGGCTGATGGCGGGCAGTCCGGAGAGGTTGGCGCTGACGGTGAAGATGTCCTCGAGGTACATCGAAACCGGGTCGCTGAGCTTTTCGCCGAGGCGGAACGCGGGGTTCGGCGTGGTCGGCGTCGCCACCACGTCGCACTGCTCGAAGGCGCGATCGTAGTCCTGCCGGACGAGCGTGCGGACCTGCTGGGCCTTCAGGTAGTAGGCGTCGTAGTAGCCCGCGCTCAGCACGTAGGTGCCGAGCATGATGCGCCGCTTCACCTCCGCGCCAAAGCCCTCGTCTCGGGTGCGTTCGTACATCTTCTGCAGCGTGTCATCCTTCTGCAGTGGCGTGCGATAGCCGTAGCGGACGCCGTCATAGCGGGCCAGGTTGCTCGACGCTTCGGCCGTGCAGATCAGGTAGTAGATCGGAATCCCGTAGCCGGCGTGCGGCAGTTCGATGTCGATGATCGTGGCGCCGCGTGACGCACAGACTTGCAGCGCGGCCTCGAACGCGGCGAGGATCGCGGCGTCGACGCCGTGCCCGAGAAACGCGCGCGGCACGCCGATGCGAAGGCCCTTGATGTCACCGGTCAAGGCGCCGGCAAAATCCGGCACCGCTTCCGACGATGACGTGGAGTCGTGCCGGTCGAATCCCGCGATAACCTGCAGCACGTCTGCCGCGTCCTTCACGGTGTGCGTGAACGGACCAATCTGGTCGAGGGACGATGCGAAGGCGAGCAGGCCGTAGCGCGAGACGCGGCCGTACGTCGGCTTCAGTCCGACGATGCCGCACAGGCCGGCAGGCTGACGGATCGATCCCCCGGTATCTGAACCGAGGGCCATCGGCACCATGCGTGCGGCCACAGCCACCGCGGACCCGCCGCTTGACCCGCCAGGGGTGCGCGCCACGTCCCATGGATTCTTCGATGGCCCGAGCGCCGAGTTCTCGGTTGACGAGCCCATCGCGAATTCATCGAGGTTGGTCTTGCCGACAATGATGGCGCCGGCCTGTTCGAGGCGTGCGACAACCGTCGCGTCGTAGGGCGGTACGAACCCCGCCAGAATCTTCGAGGACGCGGTGGTCGGCACCCCGGCGGTGCAAATGTTGTCCTTGATGGCGACCGGTACGCCGTGCAGCGGCCCTTTGGGCGCGGTCGCATCCAGCGCGCGCGCACGTTCGAGCGCGCGTTCGGCCATCACGGTATTGAATGCGGAGAGCGTGGGTTCGAGCGCCTGGATTCGGGCGAGCGACCGTTCAACGGCGGCGACGGCGCTCATCCGATGACTCGCGGCACCTTGAACAGGCCGGCTTCCATGGACGCGTCCGGGGCATTGTCGAGCAACTGCGGGCGCGTGAGCGTCGGTCCCGGCGCGTCGTCGCGATCGACCGGACGATTCAGGACCTGCGACGTTGGTTCGACACCGGTGGTGTCGAGCGAACGAATCTGTTCAACGTAGGTGAGGATGTCGCCGAGCTGGCGCGTGAACAGGTCCAGTTCCCCGTGCGAGAGCTCGAGGCGGGCCAAATCCGCGATGCGCTGGACGTCCTTCTGCGTGAGGGTCGACAAGATACAAAGGATATCAGTAGCCAGTAGCCGGTAGCCAGTAGCCAGTAGCCAGTAGCCGGAAGAACTTCTATGACTTCTGACTTCTGGCTACTGGCTACTGGCTACCGATATGAACTCATCCTCGTCGAGCAGCCAGCAGTCGCCCTGGAACCCGCTCGCGGCAAGCTGCGCGCGCAGGGCCGGCAGGGCAGTGGCACGCTCGTAGCGGATCGACAAGTGATAGAGGACGAGCGTCTTCACGTTGGCGCGCCGGGCGACGTCGATGGCTTCCTCGGTGGTGGCATGAATCGGTTCCCGGCGATCGGGCTCGTTCAGAAACGTCGCGTCGTGCACCAGGACGTCGGCATCGGTGACCAGTGCCGGGTCGATCGGCATGGCATCGCCGCTGTGCGCAAACAGCACGTGACGCGTGTCCTCGAGCAAGGCGTCACGAGTACCCTGGCGCGCGGCGGCTTCGATCTCCGCCTGCGTCATCGCCGCAAACTCCGGTTTCAATCGCTTGCGTGTTTCGACCACGCGATAGCCGAGGGCCTGTTCGTGTACCGTGTGCCGCACCGCGAACGCTTCGAGTTGCTTCCCCTTGCCCAACGAGTGCGAGGTTCCAGGCGATGCCGGGATCCAGTTCAAGGGGAAGACCACACCCGCATAGGCGGTACCGAGCAGGTCCCGGGCGGCCTGCACCCCTCGGGCGTGTTCGGGGTAGAGGATCGTCAGCGGCTTGTCGACCGCGCCTTTACCAAAGCGCCGCGCCGCGACGAGCCCCGGAAGGCCAAGGACATGGTCGGAATGTCCGTGCGTGATGGCCAGGACCGAGGGCGAGAAGACATTGGAGCCCATGGCCAGTTGCAGCCCCTCGCCGGCATCGATCAGCAACTGCATGGGTTTGTGCCAGAGCCAGTTGGCATACATGGCCCGGCTGAAACCCCTTAACGAATCTCGCATCTCACCTATATTCCTCCGTATTCCTGCGGTGGAACCGATTTGCCAGTCGCTGGCAGAACTACGTATAGTAGGGATTCGCTTTTTCTACTCCTCTCCCCAGGTTCTATCCACGTTCATGAGTTTCGCTATGACCACCGTCCGTTCTTCGCAGCCAGCGCGACAGTATTTCGCCTTTTATTCGCTGATGAGCTTGACCCTGTTTGCCGCCGCCTGTGGTGCCGGCAACGGTGCGCAGCCGCCCGCTGGACCGCCCGGAGGCGGCATGCCGCCGATGCCGGTCGAGGCGGTGGTGCTGGCGTCGAAGCCCGTCGAACAGTCGACGGAATTCGTGGCGTCGCTGAAGTCACGGCGCTCGACCACGATCCAGCCGCAGGTGGAAGGCTTCGTGACCCGCGTCGCAGTGCGATCGGGACAGCACGTCAGTCGCGGCGACGTGTTGTTTGAAATCGACTCGGCGCCCGAACAGGCGGCGTTGTCGTCGATGGAGTCGATGCGGCCGATGCGCGAATCCGAGGTGGAATTCGCCCGCCAGCAGGTCGCGCGCAACAAGACGCTCCTGAACGCCGGCGCAATCAGCCAGCGCGAGGTCGAGCAGTTCGAAGCGCAGTTGCGCGCGGCGGAGGCGCAGCTCAAGGCGCTCGACGAGCAGGTCCGCCAGCAGCGCAGCCAGCTCAATTACTACCGCGTGACCGCGCCGAGCGCGGGCACCGTTGGTGACGTGCCCGTGAACGCGGGTGATCGTGTCACGCGCGGCACGGTGATGACGACGGTCAATGAGAACGACCAGCTCGAGCTCTACATCAACGTGCCAGTGCAGCAGGCGCCGAATCTGAAGCCCGGCCTCGACGTTCGGCTGGTCGACGATCGCGGGCAGGTGCTGGCCACCAACAAGATCACGTTCGTGTCGCCAACCGTGGATACCGCGACGCAGTCCGTGTTGGCGAAGGCGCAGCTGGTCGACGGCCGCGGACAGTTCCGCGCGGACCAGTTCGTGCGCGCCCGCGTGGTGTGGGCCACGGCTCCCGGCCTGACGGTCCCGGTGACCGCAGTGACGCGCGTCAATGCGCAGTACTTCGCCTTCGTGGTCGACAAGGGCGCCCAGGGCGCGAGCGCCAAGCAGAAGCCCGTGCAACTCGGCGAGATCATTGGCAACGAGTACGTGGTGCTGGGCGGATTGCAGCCGGGCGAGCAGTTGATCGTTGGCGGCCTGCAGAAGATTCGTGACGGCGCGCCGGTGATGCCGGCGCCGCCGGCGCCACCCGCGGCTCAGAAGTAGCCACCGCAGGCACGGAAAGCTCAGAAGGTTTCTTCCCATGATGGCTGACGTATTTATCCGCAGACCGGTCCTGTCGACGGTCTGCTCGCTCTTGATCATTCTCGCGGGCGCGGTGTCGATTCCGACCCTGCCGATTGCCCGCTATCCAGACCTCGCGCCGCCGGCGGTCACCGTCACGGCGTTCTACACCGGCGCCAATGCGCAGGCAGTGGAGAGCGGGGTGACGACGCCGCTCGAACAGGCCATCAACGGCGTCGAGGGGATGACCTACATCACCTCGTCGAGCACCAACAGCGGGTTTGCGACCATCACCGTCACCTTCGACGTCGACCGCGACCAGGACCTGGCGGCGGTCGATGTGCAGAACCGCGTCAATCAGGCGCTGGGGCGCATGCCGGCGGAGGTGCGCCAGAACGGCATTGCGGTGACGAAGGTCGCCACCGGCTTCATCGGCGGCCTCGGGTTCTTCTCCAAGGACAACCGCTATTCGAGCCTGTTCATCAGCAACTACATCGACCTCTACATCCGCGATGCGATCAAGCGCGTGCCGGGCGTGGGCGACGTCATTGTCTTCGGCGAACGCAAGTTCGCGATGCGGTTGTGGCTCGATCCGAGCAAGCTCGCCAGCCGCAACATTACCGCCGCCGACGTGCTCGGCGCGCTGCGCGAGCAGAACGTGCAGGTCGCGGCTGGCGCGCTGGGAGATGCGCCGGCGCCGGCCGACCAGCAATTCACGATCAGCGTCCGCGCCATGGGGCGGCTGTCCGAAGCGCCGCAGTTCGAGGACGTCGTCGTCAAGGCCGGGCGGGACGGCGCGCTGGTGCGCATCAAGGACGTCGGCCGCGTTGAACTCGGCGCCGAGACCTACGCCTCGAACCTGCGCTTCCTCGGCCTCGAGGCGCAGGGCGTCGGCATCTCGCTGCTGCCCTCGGCCAACGCCATCGAGGTGTTCCAGGGCATCGTCACCGAGATGGAGCGGCTGAAGCAGAACTTCCCGCCGGGGCTCGAGTGGCAGGTGGCCTTCGACAACGTCGTGGTGGTCCGCGAATCGATCGTCGAGGTGCTGTGGACGCTGCTCGAAGCGATCGGCCTCGTCATTCTCGTGATGTTCCTGTTCCTGCAGAATTGGCGCAGCACCATCATTCCGGCGATCACCATCCCGGTGTCGCTGATCGGCACGTTCGCGTTCATCAAACTGTTCGACTTCTCGATCAACGTGCTGACGCTGTTTGGCATCGTGCTGGCCACCGGCATCGTCGTCGACGCCGCGATCGTGGTGATCGAGAACATCGAGCGCCACATGAGCGAATACAAGAAGAGCGCGAGGCGTGCCGCGGTGGACGCGATGCGCGAAGTGTTCAGCGCGGTGGTGGTGATTGGCATCGTGCTGGTCGCGGTGTTCGTGCCGGTGGCGTTCTTCCCGGGCGTGACCGGGCGCCTCTACCAGCAGTTTTCGCTGACCATTGCCTTCGCCGTGGTGCTGTCGGTGTTCAACGCCGTCACGCTGGCGCCGGCGCTGGCGGCCTTGCTGCTCGACAAGGAAAGTCACGCCCACGGCGGCTTCTTCGCGCTGTTCAACCGTGCCGTCGACGCCGGCACGCGCGGCTACGTGGCGCTGCTGCGCGGCGCGCTGCGCCTGCGGCTGGTGATGATCCTGCTGTTTGCCGGCGGTCTGTTCGCGACCTGGTCGGTGTTCCAGGCAGTGCCGTCGTCCTTCGTCCCGCAAGAGGACGAAGGCTACTTCATGTGCATCGTGCAGGCGCCGTCCGGCGCGTCGCTCCATTACACGACCGAGATTGCCAAGAAGGCCGAGCAGATCATCTACGCCGACAAGGATGTGGCGGCGGCCTTCGCGGTGATGGGCTTCAGCTTTTCGGGCGCGGCGCCGAACAACGGGATGATCTTCGTGCGGCTCAAGGATTACGACGAGCGCAAGGGGGCGGACCAGTCGCTGGCCGCGGTGGTCGGCCGGCTGAGTGGGCCGCTGTTCATGATTCCCGGCGCGATCGTTGCCGCCTTTCCGCCGCCGTCGATCCAGGGGCTGGGCACGTTCGGCGGCTTCCAGTTCGAAGTGCTCGACCAGACCGGCGCCGCCGACATCAGCACGCTGGCCGGCGCCACGGCCGGCATGATGGGCGCCGCCAACCAGAGCGGCAAGGTGATGGGCGCCTTCAGCCAGTTCCGCGCCGACGACCCGCAGCTGATCGTCGACATCGATCGTGACAAGGCCCGCAGCCTCGGCCTGCCGCTGCGCGAAGTCACCGACGCGCTGCAGGTGTTTCTCGGGTCGCAGTACGTCAACGACTTCGACTTCAACAACCGCGCCTACCGCGTCTACGTGCAGGCCGACCAGCGTTTCCGCGCCAGTCCGGCCAGCCTCAAGCAGCTCTATGCGCGCGCCGCCAACGGCGACATGATCCCGCTCGACAGCGTCGTGCGGCTGCGCGAGACCACCGCGCCGCAGGTGATCAGCCACTTCAACCTGTTCCGCTCGGCGGAGATCTCCGGCAACCCGGCGCCGGGCCAGAGCTCGGGCCAGACGCTGCAGGCGATGGAAGAGCTTGCGCGGCAGAACCTGCCGCCGGGGTTCGACTTTGCCTGGGCCGGCCAGTCGCTCGAGGAACGGCGCTCGGGTCAGCAGGCCGGCTTGATCTTCGGACTGAGCCTGCTGCTGGTCTACCTCGTGCTCGCCGCCCAGTACGAATCGTTCATCCTGCCGTTCATCATCCTGCTCGGCGTGCCGCTGGCCGTGTTCGGCGCCTTGTCGGCGCAGTTGCTGCGCGGCTTCAACAACGACGTGTTCTGCCAGGTCGGCCTGGTGCTGCTCGTCGGGCTCGCCGCGAAGAACTCGATCCTGATCGTGGAGTTTGCCGAGCAGTTGCGCGAACGCGGCCTGTCGATCTTCGACGCCGCCCTCGAGTCGGCGCGCATCCGCCTGCGTCCGATCCTGATGACGTCGTTCGCCTTCATCCTCGGCGTGCTGCCGCTGGCGCTGGCGACGGGCGCCGGTGCGGCATCACGGAACTCCGTCGGCACCGCAGTGGCCGGCGGCATGCTGGCCTCAACGTTCCTGTCGATCTTCTTCATTCCCGTGCTCTACGTGGTCATTCGCTCGATCGCGCCCGGACGCGCGCATCGCGATCGGGATGAAGAGGGTGCCAGTGGTGCGAATGGTGCGATGGGTGCGACAGCGCCGGTCGTGACAGGTGTCGTGCTTGCCATTGGTTTGAGCCTGGCAGCGCCAGCGTTTGCGCAGCAGCCGATCGAGACCGTGGCGTTCGATCAGGCGATTGCGCGCGCGGTGGAGAAGAATCCGACCGTGGCGATTGCGGCGACCAACATCCTGCGATCGGAATCGCTGCTCGACCAGGCGCGGGCGGCCGTCAGGCCGCGCGTGAACGGCGCCGTGAACAACACGACGCTCGACAGCGGCCGGTCCTTCGGCGAGCAGACCGTTCAGCCTCAGAACCAATGGTCGTTCAGCGTCAATGCGTCGATGCCGGTGCTGGCGGCGGCGCAATGGGCGGCGCGCGCGCAGGCGATGGACCAGGTGGAGATCGCGCGTCTGTCGGTGACAGAAACGCGGCGTCAGATCGCGGTGGCCACGGCCTCCGCGTATCTGGCGGTCATCGCCCAGAAGCGCCTGGTCGATGTGAACCGCACCGCGCTCGAAACCGCGCGCGGCCAATTGGACTACAACACCCGGCGTCGTGAAGGCGGTGTCGGGAGCCGCCTCAACGAACTGCGATCGAGTCAGCTGCTGTCGGCGACCGAAGTGCAGCTTGAAGGGCTGTTGCTGAACGTCCGCCGCGCGCAGGAGGCGCTTGGCGTGCTGCTCTCGGCCGGTGGTCCGGTGGATGTCAGCGGTGAGCCGGCCTTTGAGATTCCCGCCGAGGGACCTGACAGCGAATGGCTGCCCAACCGCCCCGACATCAAGGTCTTCACCGCGCAGCGCGCGGCCTCTGAGCGCGTGCTCGGCGACAGCCGGCTTGAGTGGTGGCCAACGGTGACGGCGCCAACGACGTCGCAATACATCGCGCCGGCCGGCATCTTCCAGCCGTCGCGGACCTGGTCGC
>JAYQOO010000030.1:0-22186 GCA_038144855.1 Acidimicrobiia bacterium
CACCAGGTTCGTGCCGGGCTGTACCTGCGAGCCCACTTCAACCGGGACCTGTTCGAGCACGCCGGTCATGCCCGCGCGCACGCGCAACTGGTCGACTTCCTGGCGGCGCAGGTTGTAGGTCGAGCGGCGCTGATCGATCGTGGCTTGCGCTGACTGTAATTGTGCGGTCTGGCTGGCCTGCGTGACCTTGACGCGATCCTTCTCGAACTGATCGCGGTCCGACAGCGACTTGGCGCGCACCTGCGTCTGCTTGAGCACCAGGTTCGAGACCAATCCGTCTTTCGCCAGGCCCTCGTTCATTTCCCGTTCGGTCTGCGCGTTCAGGAAGTCAGCGTTCACAATCGCCGCCTGCGCGCGCTGATTGAGCATTTCGGCATCGAGCCGCGCCTTGAGGCTGGCATAATCGGCTTCCGCCGACTTGAGCGCCTGCTCCGCGTCGGTCAGCGCCTGTTGCACCTGCGGATCGCTCAGTTCCAGGACCACCGTGTCTGGGGTCACCTGCACGCCGGGTCGCAGCACGATGCGTTCGACACGGCCGCGCGTCGAGGCTGGGACCCAGCGGCGCGCTTCGTCGACCGGCACCAGCGTCCCCAAGCCGCGGACCTGCCGGACCATGGGGCCGCGCTTGACGGTATCGACCCAGACGGTGGCACGCTCGACCGTCGGCGCCGCCGGCTTCAGCCGGGCGAGGACGACCGAGACGAGACCAATCACGAGGATGCCGACGACGCCAAGCATGATCTGCTTGCGTTTCTTCGCTTGCGCGACCGATGCGGGACGCTGAATGTCCATTTTTCTAGTTGCCCTAGTTAGACGTTGATTGCCACCCAAAACGATGGCACTAAATTCTGACTACTGGCTTCTGCACTATCCAAGCCTTGTGCCACGTCGCCCTGTCGGCACAACATATTGATTCAACGAGAGTTATGAGCGAAAGGTTCCGCCCGGCCGAAACTTGGGCTGTTCGGACGTGGGACGCCTACCTCCGCAGCCGGAACACGGCGTCGGCGCCCCGTGGCTCCTCAATCTGAGCCACAGCCTCGATATCCGGGCGGGCGAGCAGGGCTGCGGTCATATCCCGTACTCCTCTGGCCCGAGCAAACCGCTCATCGTTGTCGTAGACCCAGCTGCCGAGGTGCCCGGCCTGGGGCCAGGTCATGAAGACGGTGAGCGCAATGAAGAGCAACGCGACGGCCGCGCTCTGGAAGCGTGTGCTGATCACTACGAATCCGTCGTGCCCGCGATCACGCGGGTCCACAAGGCCGGGTCAGTGACGCCCTCGCTCACGATGGCGACCGCGCGCGCCTGCGGACCGAGAGTAAGCGTGTCACGCGAAGGGAGCAGGGCCTGATCACGGCAGAGGGCCAGTGCGCCACCGAGTGCCGCACCGCCCGACGCTCCTGCCTGGATGCCCACGCCGTGCAGCGCGCGCATGGCGTCAAACGTCCAGTGGTCGTCGATGGCGAGGAACGCATCAACGTTCGGGAGGAGCGACGCGAAGGCCGGCGGGGAAACCTCGCGGTTTTTTAAGCCGGCCATCGTGGTATTGAGCGTGCCCTCGACGGCGGTCGGACGGCCGGCGCGCGCCGAGGCCTGCAGGCAGGCAGCTGTGGTCGGTTCGACGCCAATCACTTTGATATCGGGACGGTGAAAGGCGCACCAGCTCGCCATGGCGCACAGCAGTCCGCCAACGCCGCCCTGCACAAACAGGTGCGTGAACGATGACCCCTGAACCTCATGAGCGTCGTGAACCTCATCGAGCAGGCGCGTGTAGCCCAGCATGATGAGGAACGGAATGCGCTCGTAGCCTGGCCACGCGGTGTCGGAAATGATCGTCCAGTGATTGGTCTCGGCCTCTACCTGGAGGATCCGCACCGCATCGTCGTACGACCCGCTGACGCGGATGACCGTGGCGCCTTCGCCGCTGATGGCGTCGACGCGGGCTTGTGCGGCGTCATGCGCCATGTAGACGCGCGCGGCGCAGCCGGCGTCGCGGGCGGCTCGCGCCACGGCGCGGCCGTGATTACCCTCGCTGGCACACACCAACGTGGCGCCTTTTGAGAGCGCGCCCTCGGCCATTAATGTCTCGATCGCGAATCGCGCCCCGAGCAGCTTGAACGCGTTCAGGCCGAAGCGGCCGGACTCGTCCTTGGCGGCGAGTGATCCCAGGCCGAGCGCGCGTGCCGCGTCCGGCATCGCGACGAGCGGCGTGGCCGCAAGATGCGGCCGGGCCGAGAAGAATGCACGCATCTGTGCATAGTCGGCCGCCGAAAACAGGCCGTGCGATCTTGTGGGGTGGTGCAGGAAGGCGGAGGCGGAATTTGGGCGTGAATTAATCCAACGATTATAGTTGCGCCGAGATGAAACGAGTCCACATTGCCGCTCTGGCCGGTATCTGTTTTCTGCATGCCTGCGCGCCCTCACCGGCGCAGCGCTTCGACCTCATCGTCCGCGGCGGACAGGTGCTGGACGGCACCGGTCAACCGCCGCAACGTGTTGACGTCGGCGTGATCGGCGACCGCATTACGCGGATCGGCGATTTGTCGGGTGCCACCGCCGGTCGCGAGATCGATGCCACGGGGCGCATCGTGGCCCCTGGCTTCATCGACGTGCAGGGCCAGTCAGGCACGACGCTGCTGGCCGATGGTAATGGGGAGAGCCATTTGCGGCAGGGCATCACCAGCGAGATCATCGGCGAGGGCGGTTCGCCGGCTTTCTGGACGCCCGGAGCCGACGACGCCGACGGCCTCGCGCCGTACGGGCTGACCTTCGATTGGAAGGGGTTCGGCGGCTATTTCGAGAAGCTGCGAAGCCGCGGCACCACCATCAACATGGGCACGTTCGTGCCGGCGACCGCCGTCCGCCGGACGGTGATCGGCCTGGACAATCGTGCCCCGACCCCCGACGAACTCGCGCGCATGGAGGGGATCGTCG
The DNA here is from genome assembly GCA_038144855.1 of Acidimicrobiia bacterium. Taxonomy (GTDB): domain Bacteria; phylum Acidobacteriota; class Vicinamibacteria; order Vicinamibacterales; family UBA2999; genus 12-FULL-67-14b. The sequence continues at coordinate 2,935 of JAYQOO010000030.1, forward strand.
ATCAGGGAATGAAGGACGGCGCGTTCGGGCTGTCGAGCGCGCTGATCTACGTCCCCGGCACGTTTGCCAAGACCGACGAACTGGTGGCGTTGGCCAAGGTTGCCGCCAGACACAAGGGCATTTACATCTCGCACGTGCGCGGCGAGAGCTTCAACCTGTTCAACGCGATCGACGAAGCGATTGGGATTGGGCGCGATGCCCAACTGCCCGTGGTGATCTATCACCTCAAGGTCGGCGCCAAGGCGAATTGGGGCCGGATGGGCGAGGCGGTGAGCGCGATCAATCGCGCCAACGCTGCGGGCGTGCGTGTGTCGGCGACGATGTATCCATACACAGCTGGCGGCACCGGGCTGGCGGCGACCCTGCCGCTGTGGGTGCAGGAAGGCGGCCGCGAGAAGATGCTCGAGCGGCTGAAGGATCCGGCGACCCGTGCCAGGGCCCGGCAGGAGATCGAAACCAAGATCGACGGCTGGGAGAACCTTTTGATGGCCACGACGTTCGACGGCATCCAGGTGGCGTCCGTGCCGAGAGATTTCGACCAATCGATCATTGGCAAGCGCATTTCGCAACTGGCCGCAGAGCGGAAGGCCGATCCCTGGGATGTGTATTTCAGCCTCCTGGTCGACACCGGCGGTCGCGTTGGGGCGCTGTACCACATGATGAGCGAAGCGGACGTGATGACAGGTCTGCGCGCGCCCTTTGTGTCGATCGGCACCGATTCGGCCGCGCTACGCTCGGAGGGCGTGCTGGCGCAGGGCTCACCGCATCCGCGGTCCTATGGCACCTTTCCGCGAGTGCTGGGGAAATACACTCGCGACGAGAAGGTCCTGACGCTGCAGGAAGCCGTCCACCGAATGACGGGACTCGCCGCCACGCAGATGGGGATTCGCGATCGCGGGCTGCTGCGTGACGGCCAGCATGCCGATCTGGTCGTGTTCAATCCGGACACGATTGCCGACACCGCGACGTATGAGCGGCCCCATCAGTATCCGACCGGCATCGACTACGTGGTGGTGAACGGCGTGACCGTGCTCGATCCGAAAGGCCTGACCGGGGCCCGGCCCGGACGTCCGCTCTACGGGCCCGCGCGCCAACCATGAGGCGAGCCGTGTGCGCCGCATTCGCGGCGATCGCGGTGCTGCTGCCGGCGTTTGCTCACCAGGGCATCGAGGCCCAGAGCGCCGGCAGGGTCAGCGGCAGTGTGACGCTCACGCTCGCGTCGGCGGCGCCTTCCACTGCGTCGGCCTACGAGCGCCGCTCCGTCGGGCCGCGACCGAAGCCGCAGTCGGAACTGCGGAGCGTTGTGATCTTCTTTGCCGACATTCCTGGCGGGAAGTCCGCGCCGAGGCCCGCGTCGATCGCACAGAAGGACGAGCAGTTCGTGCCGCACATGGTGGCCGTCACCAGCGGGTCGAGCGTCGCGTTTCCGAACGACGATCCGTTCTTTCACAACGTGTTCTCGTTGTCGCGTGGCGCGTCGTTCAATCTCGGTCGCTATCCCTCAGGCACCAGCCGGTCGAAGACGTTTCCGCGTGCCGGCATCGTCAAAGTGTTCTGCGAAATTCATTCGCATATGAGCGCGGTGGTGCGGGTGTTCGACCATGGCTGGTTCACGGTGCCGTCCCAGGACGGGACCTATGCGATTGACGATGTGCCGCCCGGCGAGCACACCCTCGTCGCGTGGCACGAGCGGATGGGCGAGCGCCGCACGCGCGTCATGATCAAGCCTGGAGCCACGTTGTCGATGAACTTCACCTTGCCGGTGATGGAGCGCACGCCGTGACGGGGCTGCGGGTCTGGGCGACAAGCGTGCTGTTGCTCGTGGCGCTTCCGTGCGCGGCGCAGACCTCGCGAGTGGCGCTCGACGCGGTTGCCGCGGCAGACATCGATCGCGGGTCCCAGGTGACCCGGCGGGCGACGATGTGGTTGGACCTTTTCGGCGCGGTGCGCCTTGCCGAGGGGGTGGACCTGCGCGTCCGGCCGGTCGTCTTCCGGCGCACATTCGACGGCGAGTGGCGGACGCAGATGTACGAACTGGCGTTGCGCTACGAGCGGCCAGGCACGATTGGCGTGCGCGTCGACGCCGGGCAGTTCACTTCGCCGATCGGCCTGGGCCTGCTCGAAAACCGGCCCAACAGAAATCCGGTTGTGTCTCAACACTCAACGCTCTACCTGCCGACGCCGCGCATCGAGGCCGGCACGCCGACAACCTTCCTGCTGGCCGCCGCCTATCCGCTTGGCGCGAAGATCACGGTGTCCGGCGCGAAATGGGATGCGCGCGCGGCCATCGTCGACGGTTCACCGATCCGGGTGCGCCCGTTCTTTGGAGACAACAAGCCGCCACGGATGCGCAACCTGGTCGCAGGCATTGGTGTCACGCCCTATATCGGTTTGCGGGTTGGCGTCGCCGAGGCCACTGGCAGCTACGCGGCCGAGTCCGAAGTGCGCGATCCGGCTGGTGGCGACCGCCGTGCGACGGTGTTCCAGGCCGAGGCGGAGTGGGCGTTTCGGCACACGCGCATGGCCGGCGAGTGGTTGTGGACCAAGCGGCAACTGGCCGCGCAGGACGCGACGGTTGACGGCGGCTGGATGGAAGCGACGCAGACCATCACGCCCAGATTGTTTGGAGCGATCCGCGTCGACGAGCAGTGGACGCGGTGGAGCGGCGCCGGCGACGTTCGTCAGCGCTCGTCATATCACTGGTTTGAGACGGCGGTGGGATTCCGGCTGACACCGGACATCACCCTGCGTGCCGCGTTCATGACGCGCAAGGGATATGTCGTCAACTTCTGGGACGACCAGGTCCTGGCCTCGATCGTCTTCGCAAAGAAGCTGTTGTAGGCGTCTAGTAGCCATTCTTGCCGTTGATCCAGACCGAGTCGATGTTCCGCAGGTTGCGAATGTTGTCGAGCGGATTGCCGTTGACGATCAGCAGATCCGCCGCGGCACCGGCGACCAGCGAGCCGAGCTGGCCCTGACGTCCGTGGCAGCGGGCCGCGTCGCCGGTGGCGGACACGATCACCTGCATGGGTGTCATGCCGGACTCGATCATCATCTCGAGTTCGAGATGCTCGAAGAACCCCTGGAAGCGCGCAGGTGGACCCGTGTCCGTGCCCATCGCGATGCGGACGCCACGATCCACGAGCGTCTTGAGGTTCCGCTTGGCCACTTCGAGACCGGCCTTGTATTGCTGGCCGGACTTCCAGGCAGGGCTGTTGCGAATCTGTTCCTGGCGCTTCGGGTCCTTCAGTTGCTCGGGCACGCCTTTCTCGGCGCCCTTGAGGAAGAACGGATCGTCGACCCATGGTGGTGTGGAGTCGTAAATAAAAGTGGAAATCTCGCGCGTCAGTGTCGGTGAGTAGCAGACGTTGCGAGCCTTGAGCGCGTTGATGAACTGCTCGTCGACCGGTACATCGCGCACGCTATGCGCGATCAAGTCGGCGCCCGCTTCGAGCGTGGCCTTTGCATCGGCGAGGTAATAAATGTGCACCGCGAGAGGGAGCTCGGCCGCGTCGCTGTCGGCAACCACTGCGCGCCATGCGGCTTCCGGCATCTTCCGGGTCGAGCCAAGGTTGTCGTCGACACGGATCTTCAGGATGTCCGGCTTTGTCGCCACGACCTTGGCCGTTGCCGCCCGGGCTTCTTCGGCGGTGTTGCCGCCGATGACTGCACCGGCCACGAAGATGCGCGCCCGGTCCACGGCCGATGCGTTCTGATCGCGCAGCGTGAAGCCCTCGGCCTGATCATCGCCGAGACTGAAGACGGTGGTGACCCCGTACATCGCGTAAGTCCGCAGCTGACGCAGCAGATTGTCTCGGGTATAGGACGCTGGGTCGGTGCGCAGGCCCGTGGTCGCGGGGACGTGCCCGTGGGCATTGATCAGTCCGGGCAGGATGGTCTTGCCCTTGAGGTCGACCCGGGTGGCGCCGGCAGGCACGGGAGTGGATGCCGGGCCGACGGCCGTGATCCTGGCGCCGGTCACGATCACGGTGCCGTTGTCGATCACCTTGCCCGTGCCGTCGAGCACGCGGCCGCCGACAAACGCCGTGGTCTGGGCGGAGGCGCTCGTGGCCGTCATGACCACCGACGACAGCAGGACGAGGAGGGTCGCAATTCGCATGGCGGGTAGCTTACCAAAGGGATAACATCTGGCGATGGTCCCTTGGCAGGTCCTCGTCGCGGATGACGAGCCGGTGTCGCGCACCGTCGTCGGCGCGATGCTCAAGAAGGCGGGCTATCCGGTGCTGTTTGCTCCGGATGGCGAACAGGCCTGGCAGCACCTCAGCACCGACGATCCCCCGGCCATTGCTCTGCTGGACTGGGAGATGCCTGGATTGCAAGGGCCCGAAATCGTGCAACGCCTGCGGGCGCGCGAGAGTTCGACGCCGACCTACGTCATCCTCCTCACCTCGCGCGACTCGTCTGCCGACATCGTGCAGGGGCTGCGCGCGGGCGCCGACGACTATGTGACCAAGCCGGCCAATGAAGACGAGTTGCTGGCGCGGGTCAACGTCGGCACACGCGTCGTGCAACTGCAGACCGCGCTTGCCGACCGCGTGCGCAGCCTCGAGGACGCGTTGGCCAACGTCAAGGCCTTGCAGACGTTGTTGCCGATGTGCGCGTACTGCAAATCGATTCGCAACGACCAGAACTACTGGGAGAAGGTGGAAACCTACTTCACCAGCACTCCAACGTGTCGTTCACGCACAGCTATTGCCCGAACTGCTACGAGCGTTTCGTTCGGCCTGAGCTGGAAGCGCTGGAAGATGCCAGGGCCTCGCAAGAGCGGCAGCGTCGCCGCTGATGTCGGACGTACTCGACCAGGCGGTGCTCGACGTTCTCCGCAGCCTCAGCGCCCCCGGCGAACCGGACGTGTTGACCGAGGTGCTGCAGTTGTTCATGGTCGAGGTGCCGCCGCGCCTCGAAAAGTGGCGAAACGCCTGGGCGGCAGGCAACATCCAAGAAGTACACCGCTCGGCGCACTCGCTGAAGGGGAGCGCCGGCAACATCGGCGCCAATGCGATGTTCGCGGTGTGCAAGGAACTCGACGAAAAGAGCCGGGCCGGCGACACCGGCGCCATTGGGTCGCTTGTCGATGCCCTTGGCGTTGAATACGGCCGCGTTCAGGCCGAGATCGAGCGCCTGCTGCACACGTAGCCGGGCGGCAACCAACAGGAGTGGAAATGATCGTGCAACGTTATCCCGAACCGTTCATCGCGCCGATGCGCGCGGAGTTGTCCCGCCTCGGATTCGAGGATCTCAAGACCCCTGACGCAGTTGACGCCGCGGTGAAGCAGGCGGGCACCACGATGATCGTCGTGAATTCCGTGTGTGGCTGCGCGGCAGGAAAGGCCCGCCCCGGCATTGCGCTCGCGCTGTCGAAGGGCAAGCGCCCCGATCACCTCGGAACGGTGTTCGCCGGAGCGGATGTCGAGGCCACCCAGACCGCTCGCGACCACTTCGCGCCGTATCCGCCCTCGTCGCCGTCGATTGCCATCATGAAAGACGGCAAGCTGGTCTACATGATGGAGCGCCGCGAGATCGAAGGCCGCACGGCCGACATGATTGCCGCGGAGCTCACAAAGGCGTTCGACACGCACTGCTGAGTCAGGCAACAGTCGACAATCGGCAGTGAAGAGTGTTCGGTCAACAGTCGGCGGTTCAGTCGACAAGCTCCCAGCCGTCGCCGCTCACTCCTTTCGTGCAGGCTGTCGATTAGACTCGAGACTCTCGACTGGACTGCCGACTCTTGACTGACAACTCTTCACTGCCGACTGTCGACTGATGACTGTTTTCGACGTTCACCAGAGGCCTTTAGCCAACCTTCGCCTGTCAGTCACTGACCGCTGCAATCTGCGCTGTCAGTACTGCATGCCGGAGGCCGATTATCTCTGGCTGCCTCGCGAAGACATCCTGCAATTCGAAGAGATCGACCGGCTGGTCGACCAATTTCTGCATCTCGGTGTCGAGAAGGTGCGGCTGACCGGTGGCGAGCCGCTGCTGCGCCGTGATCTGCCGATGCTGATCGAGCGGCTTGCCGGCAAGACGGCGATTCGCGACCTCGCGATGACGACCAACGCGGTCCTGCTCGCCGATGCGGCCCAGGACCTCAAGCGTGCCGGACTTGGCAGGCTGACGATCAGCCTCGACACGTTGCAGCGAGACCGCTTCATAAAGCTCGCCCGCTTCGACGAACTGCCACGCGTCATGGCGGGCATCGATGTCGCGGCGGACGTGTTTCCCGGATTCAAGCTCGACACGGTACTGATTCGCGGCGTCAACGACGACGAGGTCATTCCGCTGCTGGAGTTTGCGAAGGTTCGCGGCGCCGAGCTTCGCTTCATCGAGTACATGGACGTGGGCGGTGCGACCAACTGGTCGATGACGCAGGTCGTCTCCAGGAAGGACATCCTCGAGACCGTGGCCGCACACTTCGGGCCGGTCGAAGCGCTACAGGAGAATTCGTCCGCTCCCGCGGACCGCTACCGGCTGCCGGACGGCACGGTGTTCGGCATCATCGCGTCGACGACGGCGCCGTTCTGCAAGTCGTGTGACCGCAGCCGGCTCACCGCCGACGGCCTCTGGTATCTCTGTTTGTATGCGGCGCGCGGCGTCGACCTTCGGGGCCCGCTGCGGGGCGGCGTCAACGACGAGGCTCTCCGCGAGCTGATTACAAGCGTCTGGCATGCGCGCACCGATCGAGGTGCGGAAAACCGCCTCGACATGCGCGAGCGCTCACCGCTGATTCCCCTCACCGCGTTGAAGCGCGATCCGCACCTGGAGATGCATACGCGGGGAGGATGACGCACAGTCAGCAGTCGACAATCGGCAGTGAAGAGTTTTCAGTCGACAGTCTTCAGTTCAGTCTTCAGTCGGACGTCACTTTCTCCGAGTGCGACGAGCTTCTTCAGCCAACCGAATGCTCATGTTCGTGATGATGGACGAGAAGATCGCGCAGAGCTGGTCAGCCTCGTTGTCGAGGCGCAGTTCGTGAGCCCGCGAAGCGTTTGCGAGCGGGCCGTTGAGTATCTTCGTGAGGCACGCCTTCGACTCCTTCCCCTCTCTTAGGGCAAGACGCATCTTGTTTAGGAAGTCAGCATCCGACGAGCCATTGCCGGCCTCGGCCAGATTGTTCGAAACACTATCCGCGCTTCGAACGAGCTGTCTCCAGACAACCTCACTCGGGTAGGTCATCGGTGCGTTCGGGTACGTCTGATTCACGTTGGTGCTGAAGCGAATGGCGCGGGCGTGAAGGGCCATTGTTCGTTTGCGAGCAGGTGACGGTTCCTTCATGAGTGCTTGCTGCTGCAATGCCAACGCCGTCGTCATTTCCGCCAAACTGCGCTTAAGTCCCGGGCAGTCGGTTCAGAAACAGCGACCGGAACCGCAGCCGCACATCGCAGTAGCTGCGCACTCGAGCTCTCGACTGCTAATTGGACTGTTGACTGCCAACTGGACTGTTGACTGCCAACTGGACTGTTGACTGCTAGCTGGACTGTTGACTGTTGACCGGCAACTCTTCACTGCCGACTGTCGACTGATGACTGCATCAGGCCGTCAAATAGATGCGGCGCCGGTGCATCCACGCCAGCAGCGAGTAGAGTGCCGCCAGGTTGGCGATCGCAAACAGCAGCGACGCGATGTGCGGTGGCGCGAGCGGCGCAAAGGCAGATCGGTAAATCCACGCCCCTAACGAGGCCGGCGGTTCCGGCCACTTCACGTAGATCAGGGTCTTTGCAATCAGGCCCGACAACACGAACAACAAGATCGCATTGCGTCCAAGCGCGACGAACGGCTCGGTGAGCGTCGCGATGGTCGGCGAGTCGTTGGTGTCGCAGAGCCAGTAACACACGGCCAGGCACGCCGCCGCAACCCCGCCGCTGAAGAGCACGTAGGTACTGGTCCAGAGGCCCTTGTTGATCGGCAGCCACATGCTGGCGAGCAGGCCAATGGCGATGCCGAACAGGCCCCACGCCAGAAGGCCGCGGACGAGTTGGCGAGGTGAACGCGTCTCGCTGATAAACCATCCGGCGATCACCCCAATCAACGTGGTGGCCACGGCTGGCACCGTGCTCAGCAGTCCTTCCGGATCCCAGTTGCCCTGTCGCCACAGGTGACGTCCGAAGATCTCCCGATCCAGCCAGGCGCCGATGTTGCCCTCCGCGGTGAGATCGCCCGCGTTGCCGCCTGGGAACGGCACCGCAATCAGCAGGATCCAGTAGCCGGCAAGCAGAACGACGATGACCGTCCGGACGAGGCGGCGCCGTTCGGCGTGCGCGACCAGCGCCCTGGCCAGCAGCGCCGCGGCGACGTAGCACCACGCGATGCGCGCCAGCACGCCGGGAATGCGCACGGTTGTCAGGTTGAAGTAGGGAAAAGCCGCCAGGAACAGGCCCAGCCCCCAGATGATTGCGCCGCGGCGAACGATGGTCGCCACGCCGGCTCGGCGCGTGCCAACGCCGATCGCGGTTCCGACGATGAACAGAAAGAACGGGAAGATGAGGTCGGTGGGCGTCCACCCATTCCACTCGGCGTGGAGCAGCGGCCAGTAGACCGTGCTCCAGTCGCCAGGGTTATTGACGATGACCATGCCCGCGACGGTGAGGCCGCGGAACACATCAAGCGAACGAAGCCTGGTCGGGCGTTCGTGCACAGCGTGCACATTGTGCACCACGTGCGCGTCGTGCGCCGATAGCCCGTGCGTGAAGCGCGACCCGGTAACGCCCCCCCCGTTGATGTAGTAACCCGAATTTGGCCCCGAGCCGGCCTTCTGCGCTTCGAGTGCGCGCTGGTAGGTCGCGCTCGCCTCACCGGCCAGTTGGTCCCACTCGGGTGATGTGGTCGGCGTGGCCGTGGTACTCGCGGCGGTCGCGCCTGCAGTCCCTGCGGCTCCCGGCTTCGCAGGCACCATGGGCTGACGCTCGCTGGCGCCGAACAATCGCGCCAGGGCGAGATCGAGCGTCGGTTCCATCACGATGCGATTCTGGTGTGCGACGATCACGCGGGTCAGCTCGGGGATGCGCCCGGCTTGGGCACGCAGGTACAGCGGACGGACGTAGATCAGCGACTCCTCGATCGGGATCACCATCAGCGTGCCCTGCATCACCTGCGAACCCTGCTGGCTCCAGAGGGCGATCTGCGGCGAAATCACCTGGTCCTGGTTGATACGCGCCACCACCTGCTGAGGGCCGAACACCAGCGTCTGCTTCGGGAACTGGAACACCTGCAGCTTGCCGTATTGCTCGCCGTCGCTGCGCGCCACCATCCACGACGCGAGGTTGTCGCGGCGCCGCGGGGTGAACGGCAGCATCTGGATGAACTCTGCGTCCTTTTCACCCGGCAGCTTCATCATCGTGTAGTACGGCTCCATGCGTCGGCTCTCGCCGCTGCTGTCAACCGCTGGAGCTTCCCACTGATCTTCCTTGTTGTAGAAGACTGCGGGATTGGTCATGTGATAGGTCGCGTAGACCGAGGCCTGGATCTGGAAGATGCCTTCCGGATAGCGCACGTGGCTGCGCAGATCCGCCGGCATGTCGGACAGCGGCTTCATCAGTGTCGGAAAGACCTTGGCGTAGGTCTGCGCGATCGGGTCGTTCGGTTCGGCCGCGTAGAACTCGACCGATCCCTGGTAGGCATCGACCACAACTTTCACCGAGTTGCGGATGTAGTTCACGCCGGCCGCGGATGACGCGTACGGATAGCGCTCGGTGGTGGTGTAGGCATCCTGGATCCAGAAGATCCGGCCGTCACTGACGACCGGATACGGATCGTCGTCGAGGATCAGGAACGGCGCGATCTTGGCGACGCGCCGGCGGATCTGGCGATCGAACATCAAGCGGCTTTCGTTGGTGATGTCGTCGCTGAGCAGGATCTGGTAGTTGCGGAAGTGTGCCGCGAACAGCAGCTTGGTCCACAGCGACCCGATCGGCACGCCGCCGGTGCCGTTGTATTGCGAGTAGACGTTGTCTTCGCCCTTCGGGTAGTGGAACTCCTGCGCCTTCGTGCGAACGATCACGTAGTCGTTTGCGAGTTCGCCGAAGTAGATGCTCGGCTCGGTGATCTGCAGGTCAACGCTGGTGACCGGCGGCAGGTCCTGCACGAAGAGGACCGGCAGGCCTTCGGTCGTGACCTGGTTGACGGGACCGAGCGTCAGGCCGTGGCCATGCGTGAAGACCAGGCGCTCGTTGACCCAGGTGCGGTTCGGCAACGCCGCGGGATTGAGCTCGCGCGCCGACAGCATCACCTGCCGGTTCTGGCCGTTGATCATGTAGCGATCGTTGTCCACCGCGACGAAGTCGTAGTAGGTGCGGATTTCCTGGATCTGGCCGAACGTTTCGAGCAGCGGCTGGTGGTCCCAGAGGCGCACATTGTCGAGCGTGGCGCGGTTGTTCTCGATGTCCTGGCGCGTCAGCGTGGCATCGCCCGGCAGCTCGCGTTCCTCGACGCGATCGAGTGCGAACGCCTCCCGCGTGGCGGCGATGTTGTATTCCATGAACGGGGTCTCGTAGACCTGTTCGTTCGGCGTGACGAAGAAGCGCTGCAGGATGCCCGCATACGCTTCGCCGCCGAGCAGCACCAGCACGTAGACCGCGGCGCCGGCAATCAGCTGGCGGGTGGAGCTGCCGACCGCGGCCGCGGCGGACAAGCCGGCTCCGACCAGGGCTGCCACGACCAGCGCCAGCGCCGCCGGCATGCGGCCGTGCACGTCGGCGTAGCTCGCGCCCTGGATGATGCCAGAGGGCTCGACGATTTCCTGCAGCCGGCTGAGCCACGCGCCGAGTGCGAGCACCAGGAAGAACGCCGTGGCCAGCCACGACAGGTGGCGTCGAGGCCGATCCTCGATCTTCAGGCCGAACGGCGTCAGCGCCACCTGTCCGGCCGCGAAGTACAGCGCGAGGACGCCAATGGCTGCGAGCACGACCAGGCCGAGGAGGAAGCCACGCAGCAACTCGAGGGCTGGCAGCGTGAAGACGTACAGGGCCGCGTCGTGACCGAGGATCGGGTCGTTCTTCCCGAATGGCACCTGGTTCAACCACGCCAGCACCGTCATCCACTGACTGGAAATGAACGACGCGAGCAGGAACGAGCCGATGGCGGCCAGCAGCATCACCAGTGGCCTGACCTGGTCCCGCGTCGGCAGCGCGACGGTGAATCCTTCGCGCGTCGTGAACGTCATGGGCGACGGCGGGATGGCGGCGAGTGCCAGCCGCGCGTGCGTCGCCAGCCAGGCAATCGACACCAGGAACGCCGCGGCGGCGGCGCTGGCGCGGGCGGTGATTTCCGTGGAATACACGGCGCGATAGCCGACTTCGCCGAACCACAGCCAGTCGGCGAAGAAGTCGAGGGTGGCGGGCAGCACAAAGAACACGGCACCCGCCAGGATCATTACGATGGCGCGAATTCGCACCCGTGAATTCTACTAGCCAGTCAGGGACGCGAGAAATCCGATAAATCCGAGCTTATGCCTCGGAATTCGCACTTACTCGCCGCGCTTCAGCCGTCGCAGCGTGCGGCGCTGGTCCCGGTCGGGCCGCGTCGGCGGCGTCGCCGCGGCGCGATAGATGCGCTCGAGCCGGCGGATCTCGATCTCCTCTGGAGACGGCTTCGGCGTGCGGTCTTCGTAGAGCAGGCGCGCCTCGGCTTTCGAGATGTGGCTGTCGGCGAGCCCGAGCACGGTGATCAATTGCTTGCGGCTCATTGGCCGGTGCAGCTCCAGCTCGTCGCCGATCTTGACGTCGCGATGCGGCTTGGCCGCCGCACCGTTGACAATGACCTTGTTCAGCCGGCACGCCTTGGTCGCCTCCGATCGCGTCTTGTATAAGCACGCGATATCGAGCCATTGGTCTAAACGCACACTCACGATTTCAGCATAGCGGTAATATCTCGGCGATGAGCAAGCGTCCGCATTCTTCGTTAGTGCTTGACGGCCCCGAACGCGCCCCCGGCAGGGCGATGCTGCACGCGGTCGGCTTCACGCGCGCCGATTTCGCGAAGTCCCAGGTCGGGGTGTGTTCGACCTGGAGCCAGGTGACGCCGTGCAACGTCCACATCGATGCCCTGTCGCGTCACGCCGCTGCGGGAGTTGATGGCGCGGGCGCCAAGCCCGTCATCTTCAACACGATTACCGTGTCGGATGCCATCTCGATGGGCACCGAAGGCATGAAGTATTCGCTGGTGTCGCGCGAAGTGATTGCCGACTCCATCGAGACCGTGATGGGCGCCGAAGGGTTTGACGGGCTGGTGGCGATCGGCGGCTGCGACAAGAACATGCCGGCGTGTGTGATGGCGATGGCGCGGCTCAATCGGCCGGCGGTGTTCGTCTACGGCGGCACCATTCTGCCCGGTTCGTTTCAGGGACGGCCGGTCGACATCGTGTCGGTGTTCGAAGCCGTGGGGCAGCATGCGGCGGGGAAGTTGTCGGACGCCGCGCTGGCCGATCTGGAACAGCATGCCTGTCCCGGGGCGGGATCGTGCGGCGGTATGTACACCGCCAACACGATGGCCTCGGCGATCGAGGCGCTCGGGCTCAGCCTGCCGAATAGTTCCGCGCAGGCGGCAGTCTCCGACGACAAGAAGCAGGACTGCGCGCGTGCCGGCGCGGCGGTCGTGCATCTCATTGAGCGCAACATCCGTCCGCGCGACATCCTGACCCGCAAGGCGTTCGAGAACGCGATCGTGACCATCAGCGCGCTCGGCGGATCGACCAACGCCGTGTTGCACTTGCTGGCGATTGCGCACGCGGCCGGCGTCAAGCTGACCATCGACGATTTCACGCGCATCGGCAAACGCGCTCCCGTCATTGCCGACCTCAAACCGAGTGGCAAGTACGTGATGGCGGAACTGATCAAGATCGGTGGCCTGATGCCGCTGATGAAGCGCCTGCTGGATCGGGGTTTGCTCAACGGCGATGCGATGACCGTGACCGGCAAGACGCTCGCCGAAAATCTGGCGGACGTGACGGACTACCCGGCCGATCAGCAGATCGTCAGATCGCTCGATCACCCCATCAAGAAGGACAGCCATCTGGTGATCCTTGGCGGGAACCTCGCGCCAGAAGGCGCCGTGGCCAAGATCAGCGGCAAAGAAGGGGAGGCGTTCACCGGCAAGGCGCGCGTCTTTGACCGCGAGGAAGACGCGTTGGCGGCGATCCTCGCCGGCAAGATCAAGAAGGGTGACGTCATCGTCATCCGCTACGAGGGGCCGCGTGGCGGTCCCGGCATGCGAGAGATGTTGTCGCCGACCTCGGCGATCATGGGCCGAGGCCTCGGATCGGATGTCGCCTTGATCACCGACGGACGGTTCAGCGGCGGCACGCACGGGTTTGTGGTGGGCCACATCACCCCCGAGGCCTTTGTGGGCGGGCCTTTGGCTTTCGTGAAAAACGGCGATGCCATCACGATCGATGCCCGCAAACGGGTGCTGACCTTAGGAGTCAGCGCAAAAGAACTCGCCGCAAGGCGACGGTCCTGGAAGCCGCGCAAGCCGCGATACACCCGGGGCGTGCTGGCCAAGTACGCGAAGTTGGTGTCGACGGCCAGCGTCGGCGCGGTAACGGATTGACGGTAGCGTGCAGGGGCGTGTAATCCAAAAAATTGTAGAGTCGGCGCCCCGGCTCAACATTGCTTGCAAAGACGCGGTGGTACCCGTAAACTCCGGCCACCTGTCATAGGTGTGTCACAGCTTTCTCGAAGAAATTTTGAATTGAGTCCCTTGAAGGCGTTGTAGCTGCATCCCAGTGCGGTGGGTGTGCAGATCTCTTCGATTTGGAGGAAAGCGAGTATGAGGAACCTTGTTTCGCGGTGGTGCCTGTTGGCGCTGCTGATTGTCCCACTGGCCACGAGCACTGCGTGGGCCCAGACGTTTACCGGCGGCGTGCGCGGAGTCGTGACCGACTCAGGCGGCGTGGTGCCAGGCGTCACGGTCACGCTGATCAATGAAGGAAACGGCGCATCGCGTGATGCGGTTTCCAACGATCGCGGCCTGTATGACTTTTCCGCTGTGCCACCGGGCACCTACACGGTGAAGGCGGAGTTGACGGGGTTCAAGACCTTCGAGAGCAAGGGCGTACGCGTCAACACGCAGCAGTTCGTGACGATGGACATCAAGCTCGATGTCGGTCAGCTGCAGGAGACGATCACCGTCACCGGTGCCGCTCCGCTGATCGACACGTCGAACGCGTCCACCGGCACGGTCATTGACTCGAAGCAGCTCGAAGCGCTGCCGAGCGCCGGCCGCTCCGCGTTCCTCTTCGCCGTCACGGTGCCCACGGTTGTGGCGTCGGGTGACGCGCAGTTCAACCGCCAGCAGGACCAGACCAACGCGTCGCTGCTGTCGCTGGGCGGCGGTGCGCGCCGCGCCAACAACTACCTGGTGGACGGCGTGCCGATCACCGACATGCGTAACCGCGCCACGGCGAATCCGAACATGGAAGCGCTCGAAGGCGTCAACGTGCAGGTCCACGCCTACGACGCCGAGACGGGCCGCACGGGTGGCGGCACGTTCAACGTTGCGACCAAGTCCGGCGGCAACAACTACGCCGGCAGCCTCTTCTACCAGACCCGTCCGCGCTGGGGCGCTTCCAACAACTTCTTCTCGGAACTGTCGGGCGTGCCGCTGCCGAAGACCTACTTCCACCAGTTCGGTGGCGGTCTGGGTGGCCCGGTCCTGAAGAATCGCACCTTCTTCTGGGGCTCGGTCGAAGGCTACGGGTCCAACACGACGCGTAACGCGCCGACCCGCCTGCCCACCGCACGCGAAAAGGCTGGTGACTTCTCGCAGACGTTCAACTCGGCTGGTCAGCTCGTCCAAATCTACGATCCGCTGACGGGCGATCCGGCGACCGGTCTCGGCCGCACCCCGTTCCCGGGCAACATCATTCCGGCCAACCGCTTGAACCCGGTGGCGGTGAAGATGGCCAGCTACTTCCCGAACCCGACCCGCGACGTCAGCAACGGCAGCAACAACTTCGACAGCATTGCCGAAATCAATGACCGCGCGGTCATGTATACCGGCAAGGTCGATCACCGCTTCAACGACAAGGTGTCGCTGGCCGGCTTCTATCTCTACAACCTGACCAACGAACCGTGCGCCAACTCGGTGGTGCCGCAGAGCGAGCCGAACGCGTTCCTCGACCGCGCTGACTACATTCTGAAGCGCCGCGTGCACGTGCTCGCGCTTAACAACACCTGGCTGCCTGGCAACAACACCGTGGCGACCCTGCGCTACGGCTGGACGAAGTTCCAGGACCAGAACACGCTGTCGGTTGAATACGACCCGTCCCAGCTCGGCTTCGCGTCGTCGTTCCTGAGCCCGCTGCAGGTCAAGAAGTTCCCGCGTGCGACGGTGAGCGACTATTACGCATTTGGCGCGATCGACCCGAACCGCCTGTTCTGGAATTCGTGGAGCGCCAACGGCACGTTGTCACGTCTGCTCGGCAGCCACACCCTCAAGGCGGGCGTGGACTATCGCAACATCAGCGTCGACACCCAGTCGTTCTCGGGCGGCGCCGGCTTGTTCGCCTTTACCCGCCTGTTTACGTCCTCGAACCCGACGGCACTCAACGCAACATCGGGCAATGCGTGGGCGACCATGATGCTCGGCTATCCCGCTGCGCTGACCGATACGGCGAGCACCGTGACGGTGTCGAGCCCGTTCGTGGCCTGGACCAACTACTACGGCGCCTACCTGCAGGACGACTGGCGCGTGAACTCGAAGTTCACCCTGAACTACGGCGTGCGCGTCGAGCACGAAGACGGCCTGAAGGAAGAGAACAATGGCTTCACCGTTGGCTTTGATCGCACGCTGAACCCCGGCGGCGCTCTTGGCGCGATCGTCAACCCGCTGACCGGCCGTCCGATGCGCGGCGGCTTGATGTATGCCGGCGTCAACGGCAACCCTGAAGTGCAGGGTGACCAGCCCGCGGTGAAGATCTCGCCCCGCGTCGGCATGGTCTACTCGATCGATCCGAAGACGGTGATTCGCGCCGGCTACGGCATCTACTGGGCGCCCTGGAACTACCAGGCGGTCGGTGCGCAGAACTACGGCAACATCGGCTACACCCAGGTGACGCAGTCGCCGCAGGCGCAGTTTGTGCCGAACGTGTCGCTGACCAACCCCTTCCCGAACGGCATCCTGACGCCGACCGGCAACGCCAATGGCGCCATGACCGGCGTCGGCAGCGCGATTGAGTTCATCGACCAGAACAAGAAGGCGCCGCAGGTCCACCAGTACTCGGTGGACATCGCGCGCGAACTGCCCGGCAACATCGCGATCGGCTTCGAATACGTCGGTGCGACCGGCCGCGACCTGAACCTCGGTGGTTCGAACGACGCGGTGATCAACATCAACCAGGTGCCCTCGCAGTACCTGTCGCTCGGCCAGGCCGGCCTCACGGAACTGGTGCCGAACCCGTTCTTCGGTCTGCCCGCCGGCCAGGGCAAGAGCGTCACGAGCGCGACGATCCAGCGCCGCGAACTGCTCCGTCCGTTCCCGCAGTTCAACGACATCCTGATGCGTCAGGCGACCCTCGGCGAGAGCCAGTACCACGCTGCGGTCTTCAAGCTCGAGAAGCGCATCAGCAACGGCTGGGGCGGCCGCCTCAACTACACCTACAGCCGCTTGAAGGACAACCAGTTCGCCGAATCGAACTTCTTCTCCAGCGCGGCGACGGAAATGCAGAACGTCGACATCTCGCAGGATGACTACGGCGTTGACGCCGAATACGCGGTCGGCCTGCTGGACGTGCCGCACAAGCTGACCTTCACGCCGATCGTCGAACTTCCGTTCGGCGAGGGCAAGCGCTGGGCGCAGAGCGGCATCGGCGCGATGCTGTTGGGCGACTGGACGTTGTCGGCGACGCTCGCTCTCGAGAGCGGCTTCCCGATCCAGGTCCGTAACTCCAACAACGCCACCCAGTTGTTCACCCGCACGCAGTATGCGAACCCCGGCACCGGCAACGCCGAGACCGACGGTACGCGCTACGAGCGTATTGCGCCCCCGACCGGTTCGGGCTGCCTCGCCACCCAGGAGTGCGGTATCGGCCTCTGGCTGAATGCGGCTGCGTTCTCGGCGGCGCCCTCGGCCACGCTCGGCACCCTGCCGCGCACGCTCGAGGACATCCGCACCCCGCACCGCAACAACATCGACGTGGTGGCGGCAAAGCAGGTGCGCATGGGCGGCAACCGCCGCGGCGAACTGCGCCTCGAAATCCTCAACCTGACCAACACCGTCAAGACCACGGGTCCGGTCACCACGGTCGGCAGCGCGGCGTTCGGCCAGATCCGCACGCAGTCGGGCTTCATGCGCCTGACGCAGCTCACGTTCCGCTTCTCGTTCTAACGGGGGCGGGGCCCGGGCGCTTCGGTAGCCAGGGTCTGAAGGAAATGCCAAGGGCGGCCTGAAAGGGCCGCCCTTGTGTTGTACGCTCAACACACTCGTGCGTCGCTTCCTACTCCTCACCGTCATCCTCTTCGTCGCGGCGTCGCTCCACGGGCAGGAACGCAGGCTCGGGCGGGTGACGTTCCCCAACTCTGGTGCCCCCGGGGCCCAGGCTGATTTCCTCCGCGGCGTCTCGTGGCTGCACAGCTTCGGTTACGAAGACGCGATTGACGCGTTCCGCGCGGCGCAGAAGGCCGACCCCACCTTTGCGTTGGCGTATTGGGGCGAGGCGATGAGCTTCAGCCAGCCCCTCTGGGGATTTGAGGAAGTCGATAAGGGGAAGGCCGCGCTGGCGAAGTTTGGCAAGACCAGCGAGGAGCGTATCGCCAAGGCGAAGACGCCCCGCGAGCAGGGCTTCATGCGCGCCGTCGAAGCGTTGTTTGGGTCCGGTGATACGGCTGCTCGAGCTGCTGCGCACGCGAAAGAGATGGCGCGTGTTGCGGCCGCGAATCCAAGCGATGACGAGGTGCAGGCCTTCTACGCGCTGGCGCTGCTGGCGACGTTGCCGCGCGGCGACGCCTCGTTGCCCCTGCGCCGGCAGGCCGGTGCCATTGCCGAGGCCGTGTTCGCGCGCAATCCCAATCACCCGGGAGCGGCGCATTACATCCTGCATGCATACGACCACGGCACCTTGGTCGCCCGTTCCCTTCCGGCGGCGCGAACGTACGCGAAGATCGCGCCGGCGGCCAGCCACGCGCTCCATATGCCCGCACATGCGTTCTTGCAGGCCGGCTTCTGGGATGAAGCGGCGGCTGCCGACCAGTCCTCATGGGATGCGTCGGTCGCGTGGGCCAAGCGCCGTGGGTTGCCGATCACCAGCCGCGACTATCACAGCCTGACGTGGCTGCAGTATGAGTGGACCCAGCAAGGGCGCTTCTCGAAAACCAGGGAGGCGGTCGCCCTGGTGAACGAAGCCATGAAGGTCAGTCAGCAGGCCAGCAAGCCGGCTGCTCAGCAAGGCCCGGTGTCGCCGCTGCATGCGGGTGGCCATGGCTACGGCGAGGGTAGTGAAATTGGCCGTGGCAGCACCGATGCCGCGCTCAGAAACGATCGCGGATCGATGCGCGCGCGCTACATCCTCGAGAGCGAACGCTGGCAGGAGATGAAGGGGCAGACCACGTTCGACAACATCGAAGAGCTGTTCGCGCTGGGCCTCAGTGCCGTCAATCTCGGGGATGCGTCGAGGGTCCGCGCCGTCATCGGTGAGTTCCAAAAAGCCGCGGCCCCGACCCAGCCGATGGCGCTGCGCGAGCAAGCCGAGATCATGTTGCGCCAGATGGAAGCGATGGACCTGTTCGCACAGGGCCGCCACGCGGAGGCGTTTGTCCTGATGGACCGCGTGTCGGCGATGGAAGCGCGTATGCCAAAGCCGATCGGCCGCCCGTTTCCGGTGAAGCCTGCCGACGAGTTGTACGGCGAGTTGCTGCTGCAGGTCAATCGTCCGCAGGAGGCGGTGCGGCGGTTCGACCGCGCTCTCGCCCGGACGCCGAATCGCAGCCGGTCGTTGTTCGGGCTCGCCCGGGCGTATCGCAACGCCAACGACGCCACCAATGCGCGGGCGGCCTATAAGCGATTCCTGACCAACTATCGGCTCGCTGATCCTGGACTGCCTGAGGTCGCGGAAGCGCGCGAGGCCGTGAAGTAGGGGTGCGCGCGGTGCGAACTGCTGACCGAACTGACCGGTCAGTACTTGCTGGGATTTGAATCAACGAACCCCGCGAAGGATGGGCGGTGGCCGAAGCTCGAGGTCGGGGTGCCCGGCGCGCCGTATCGCGTGCGCGCCAGGCAGGGGTATTTCGCGCCGTTGAAGTAGGAC
>JAYQOO010000030.1:22196-26008 GCA_038144855.1 Acidimicrobiia bacterium
GGGGGGCCTCGGGGGGGGCGCCCCCGGGGGGTTTCTCGGCCGGGTTGAACAACCCCCGGCCCCCAACCCGCGGCACGCCCCAAGGAGAACCTAGACTTCTTCGATCTTGACCTGCCGCATGTAGTAGCCGTTCTTGAGGCGGCGCTGCGGCACGGACTGGTCGGCCACTTCCATCTGGATGTCGTAGGTGCCAGGCGCGGTGGGCTTCCACGTGTATTCCCACAGCGACCACATCGTGTGGGTCTTCGGTGCCGGACAGACGGAGAACGGCACGAACGCCTGGTCCTTGCCGATGCGAATCTGCAGACGATCAACAGGCTTGGTGCCGCCCCACAGGATGCCAACGATGCGGTACTCGAGACCGTTGGGCCCCTTGCGCTTCTCGACGCGCACGGGAGTCGCAGCCGTCTGGATGTCGCCTGGTGTGTAGCTCGCCGCCAGCTTGTGCGGTTCGGTTTGATGCGTACGCGCCGCAAACTCCACCATCTGCGTCGTCGCAGGTTCATCCGGCCCGACGAGCCGGATCTCGTTGACCCACTTGATCCACGTACAGCCGTACCATCCGGGGACGACCAGTCGTACCGGCTGGCCGTGATCGGCCGGCACCGGTGCGCCGTTCATCCGAATGGCGAGGAACGCACCGAGCTTGTCGAGCGATGCGAGTGGGAACACCCAGCTGGCGCCGACGATCGAACGCTGTGACACCTGCCCAACGTGGTCGTAGCCGCTGATGAGCACGCCGGTGGCGTCCTTTGACGGCTTCAACCGCGCGATTACCTCGGTCAGCGGGATGCCTTCCCATTCCGCCACGCTCATCAAGCCGAAGTTCGCCGGGTTGGCGTTGCCCGAGCACTCGAACAAGTGCGGCCCCTGCTTCTTCGACATCCTGGTCAGATCGTCGAGCTTGAGCGGGGCAGGTGATGCCATCAACCCGCTCGCATCGAGTGTCCAGGGGCCCTGGTGATTGGCGGCAGCCGCCGGAATCTCGGTGCGGATGTAGGCCAGCTCGTTGGGCGTAATCAGCTTGCCGGGCTCGAGCTTTGACAGGTCCGTCACCATGCGCGCATCGAGACCCTGGCCGCCGTATTTGACGCCAAACTCCTGCACCTGCGACCGGTCGCGGAACAGGGGCAGCGTGCCCAATAGCTCCGAAGCAGGGCTGGCCACGCACGGCACGTCCATGGCAAGGCGTGTCAACACTTCGCCCGGATCGACGAGCGTTGCCGCGCTTGCGGCCGCAAATGTTCCCAGCATCTCTCGGCGTGACGGTTTCATGGCCAGCATTATACTGTCTCTATGCGTTTGACCGCATTGAGGCTCACCGTGGCCGCGGGTCTTCTGGCTGCGGGCTACTGGCTCCTGGATGCCGGCAGCCTGGCGGCTCAACAGCCGACGTTCCGCGCTGGTGTGACCCTGGTCACCACTGACGTCATTGCACGCGACAAGGATGGGCGGTTTGTTGCCGACCTGATGCGTGAGAATTTCACGGTCCTTGAAGACGACCAGCCGCAGAAGATTGCGTCGTTCACGATGGTTCGGGGCGGCCGCAGCTACAACCTGCTGCTGCCCGAGACACCGGCGGCCACGGCGCCCCAGGAAGGCCTCGTGTTGCCGACCCCGAAGGCACGGGGCGACGAGTCCAGCGGCCGTGTGTTGCTGATCTTCATCGACGACCTGCACTTCGAGCCGGAATTGTCGCCGCACGTGCGGCGGTTGATGCAGCAGATCACCGACACGCTGGTGCACGACGGCGACATGGTCACGGTCGTGTCGAGCGGACCGTCGTACGTCGAGATTGGCCCAACCTACGACAAGAAGGCGGTGAGGGAAGCGGTTGGCAAGATTCGTGGCTCGGGCCCGATCCCGGCCGAAATCTTCCAGAGTCTCGAGACCTCACAGGGGCCGGCCTACCTGCGGCAGCGCGCGCAGATGGCTTTTTACACCGCGTACAACATCCTGGCCGGACTCGAGACCATCAACAACCGCCGCAAGGCGGTGATTTACGTCAGCACCGGCTACGACTTCGACCCGTTCAGAGAAGGCCGCGAAGGCAAGGATCGCATTCAGGGCGGGCGATTCTCCGACCCGCTGCGCTTCCTGAACGACAGCAATAATCCGTACCTGCAAATGGGGCACGCGACCGCCGAGATCGACTTGCATCGGCTGATGCGAGAGCTGACGCTGTCGGCCAACCGCGCCAATGCGTCGCTCTACACGATCGATCCGCGTGGGTTGCAGGGGGTTGTCGACCTTGGTTCGTTCGCGGACCAGAGTGAGTGGCGGACCTACATCCAGAAGACGACGAGTTCACTGCGATACCTGGCAGAAGCGACCGGTGGATTCCCCATCGTCAATACCAACGACTTCGTCGGCGAATTGAAGAAGATCGACGCGGAGACCAGCGACTACTACGTGCTCGGGTTCTATTCGTCGAACCCCGACCCGATGAAGCGCACCCGCACACTTGAAGTGAAAGTTGACCGGCCGGACGTCGACGTCGCCTCACGCACCGGTTATTCGCTCAAGACCTCAGGCAAGGTGCCCCTGCCGCCGCAGCCGACGGCCAAGCCGCCCAAGAAGTAGCCAGTAGCCAGTGGCCAGTAGCAAGAATCAGTCTTGCATCTGGCTACTGGCTACTGCATCTGCGCGATCTATTCGCGGGCGAGCGCTTAACGGCGTGAACACCGTGTACGGCTCGCCGTTGTCTTTGTGCAACGCCTGCGGCGCCACCAGCAGCGCATCGTCATACGCGTGTGACGCGACGCCGGCGTCGAGGCACGCGGTTTCGATCGCCTCGTCACGCGCCTGGCTAAACGGTGTGTAGTCACGATTCAGGAGCACCGCTTCGGTGCCGAGCGCGGGCACGACCGTGGCGGGATCGCCGGCGCAGATCAGCAACCGTCCACCGTGGGCCGCGATCGCGCTCGAGAAGTCTTCAAGGCTTTCGAGCGCGAACGCCAGTGAGTTGACTGATCGATACGGGTGGTCGCCCACCTGACGATCGTCTAGGACTAAGCAGGTCGCGACGAGGTCGGATTGCTGCAGGGCGGCGCGACGCGCCGAGTTGTCGAACAGGCGCAGGTCGCGGCGGAAGACGTGCAGCGCGCTCTTGTACTGTCTCACGCGGTCATTCACTCCAAGAGGGACGTCTAGAGTAACCAGGCGTGAAGTTGCATCTACAGATAAATTGGTCCATCGTAGAGCGATTAGCGCCAAACTCAGGAGAAGAACATCATGGCTAACGCGCATTCCGCATCCAAAAACGTGCAAGGGCTTATCGCCGCGCTCGACACCTATCTGGTGAGGCGGGCCCCCGTCCAGATCCCCGACGGCGGCAAGGAGTTGATCGTCAAGTTCGGACCGTGGATTACCGTCGTCATGCTGATCCTGACCCTGCCGCTGCTGCTGGTGGCGCTGGGCATCGGCGCCGTGCTGTCGCCGTTTGCCGGCGCGACCGCCGCGGCCGGCTTCAGCATCACGTCGATCTTTGTCATCGTGCAGATCGCCCTGATGGTGATGGCCCTGCCAGACCTGTTCGCGCGCAGGATGTCGGGGTGGACGCTGCTGTTCTACGAGCAGCTGGTGTCGTTCGTGCATTCGCTGCTGATGGGTTCGATCGTCAGCGGCATCATCGGCGTGATGATCGGGATGTACATCCTGTTCCAGGTCCGCGAGAAGTATCACTGATCCCATAAATCACGATCCGGAGCCAGGGCGTGAGCCTGTCGATCAGCGCGCCCAGTAACGCGCCCAGCGCGGGGAATACCGTGGCGCCATCCGCGCACTCGACGCGCGCGTCGACATCACCCGAG
>JAYQOO010000030.1:26018-30404 GCA_038144855.1 Acidimicrobiia bacterium
CACCGGCGCACCTCGCTGTTTCCATCGCGGCGCTGACGCCAAGTCCGACGAGCGTGCCGTTCTTGATCGAGTCACGTTCACGGCTGCGAATACGGCCGATGCGCGCCGAAGCAACCGTCTCAAGGCGACCGGCGCTGATGCTCACACCGTCGGCGGATAGCTCTTCGAGCCGACCGTGCACAGCCCGGCCGCACTCGTCGAACACTCCCGAACGGTGATGACCGGGCATGTCGCGCGTCTCGCCATGCCCGGTCGTCGATTCGAGCAGCGGCACGACGGTTGATGCCACCGTGCTGACGAGCAGCCGTTCCGCAGCGCTCGGCCGTACGCAGGCATGAATACCCGCGCGCGCGGGCTGGCGAACTGCAGCGACACGATCGCCGGGCGGGTCTTTCTCAGGCTCATGCCCTCGGTGAGAATCGCGCGCCGGCGGCCGACGAGGAACGGCTGCAGCAAAAGCAGGAAGCTCAGAGTCGGGAGGCACGCCAGATGGAGAGTTATGCGATGATTTTAGGGATGAGTAGTAAAACGAAGCAGAAAAACACCCGGGTGGTTTCCATAATGCTGACTCTGAGCTGCATCGCGGTGTGCGGAGGAGACGTGCTGGCCCAGCCACGGTCGCCGGCGTCCACCGAAGCCGGGTTGGTAGACGGCTCCCGGCTGGTTGGTCAGCTGCGCCCGTCCTCATCGTCCGGGCTGGTACTCGCGGCCGGGCAGCTCGGGCAGCTCACGATTCCCTGGGACGCAGTTGACCACGTCGCCTTTGGGGACCCAGTCCGCGTCACCAAGAAGGACGGAACTGTCGCGGAAGGTACAGCCTCAATCAAGGACGGCGTGCTGACCTTGCAGACGTCGGCATCATCTTCCCCAGTGTCGGTCGGAATGGCCGATCTCGCGACGCTGGAGTGGACCGAACAGCCGGGGCCGACATGGCGTGACCGCGTGCATGCGACAGGCGTATCGTCCTTCGACTTGATGCGCGGCAACACCCAGACGCAGCAGCTTTACCTGTCAGCGAGCATGGCCTACCGCGCCACGGATGTTGGCCTCGGCATGTATGCAGAGCGCAGCGTCAACCAAGTCGGAGCCTCTCCAGAAATCGACACGGTTGCCGATTCCGCACAAGCGGGAAGCCGTTTGGATCGCTACGTCGGATCGAGCACGTTTGTCTTTTTTTCCGGCGACTACAAGCACGACCGGTTTCAAAAAGTGCAGCGCCTCTGGGCGACGGCCGGTGCTGGTCGCGACCTTCTGTCCACCACTCGTGGCGTAGTTTCCGTCATGGCCGGTGTCTCCCGTGGTCGCGATGCGGAAGAGCGATCCATCGGGTCGACTCGCCCCCAGGAAATCGAGGCCTCTCGAACCTACTGGCAGCTTCGCCTCAGCGCTGGCGCACGAGCGAGGCTGGGGCGAGAAGGAACTGAATTGGCGCACGACGTGGTCCTGTACCGGCAGCTGGGAGCTGCGGTCGCCAATGTCTCAGCCGGGGCTGGACGCGGTGGAGTGAGACTGGCGATTCCTTTAACGGGACTCATGCGAACGGAAATGACATCTCGACTCGCCGTGCCGCTGGCGCGTGGAATATCGTGGCAGGCACAGGCAAATTTCAGTGCGACCAATCATCCCTACCCCGGCGCCACTTCCAAAGACCTCGCGCTGAGCACGGGAATCAGGCTCGATTTCGGTAATGACACACTGAGCGGATATGCCGGCAGCGGGAGCAACGTCGGCACGCTGGCGGGCTCCGGAGCAGCTCGTAAGCGGTCAACCAAGCGACTGACGCCTGCAGCGTCTGGCATCTGACGGGAGCGAGACGTGCTACTGATTTCTGCGGTAAAAGACAGCCTGCCGGGCGCCTTTCTGCTGCTGGTGGTCCTGGCCGTCGGCGCGGTCGAGTTGGGCGCCTGGTGTTACCGGCGCCGAAGCCAGCGGTCGGCGCCGGACGATGAAGGCTTGCTCATGGACGGGGTGGTGGGGCCGTCACTCGGTCTATTTGCATTGATGGTGGCCTTTACGTTCGGCCAGGCACTGGACTTGGAGTCGCAGACTTACTCCGATCTGGTTCAAGTAAAACTGGCGGCCACGCACTTGCACGACATGGCCGAGCTGCTGCCTGAAGAGGTGCGCAGTGAGATGGAGCCAATCGCCGCGTCGTACTCCCGGACGTTGCGGACCGCAATTACATCCAATGAGCTCGACGCCGCCTTGCCCGAGCTCCGCGGCGCCGAATTGCGGCTTCGACGGCTCGTCGGTTCTGTCGACGGCCCCGGAGCCGACGTCGTGTCGGCGCGTGTTGATGACATTGCCACTGCAGTGAATCAGCTCTTCGTGGATTCCGCACAGCGCGTTCCGGCAACCGTGTTTGCCGTCCAGACCCTTTACTACATCGCCTGCTTCGTGATGCTGGGATACCAGTCGTCGGAGAAGCAGCTCGATAAAGGTGGACGGCTGTTCCTGCTTGGTCTTGCGCTGCTGTTCGCAGTCGTTATGCTGATGGCGATGAACATCGGCCGGCCGGGGCTCAACGCCATGTTGTTCGACCCGTTGCCTCTGTGACGGTCGTGGCGGTCCAGAACACCCACCCCCCTTCCACACACAAAGTGGGCAGCCTTCGACCTTCGCCTCCCCGTAGCCTTCGCCAACATCGAGTCGCAGCTAGGCTCGACCGTGCGGGCGCTCACGCAGCAACAGCTACACGCCCACCAGATGCGCGCCATCTTCGGCAACTCCTTCCCCCTCCATCGAGTGGCTGACGCGATGAAGGAGGGATGCAGTCCGGTCGTGAAGAACGCCACCGGGACGCCCAGGGTGCCTCGAGCGTGAGGCCGGCCGCGGCCGGCTCGGCGCGCCACCCATCGGGTGCCAGCCAGCGGAAATCGCGGTTAAGCAGGTTGTTAAGGACGGGACGCGCGGCGGAGGTCGCGCCCTGACTCCCCGCGCGCGTCGCGGCGGTGCGCCGTCCAACATCTGGCGATCATTCTTCAGCTCGGCTCCCGTTTCGCCCGCGCACGTGCGGCAATCGCGCGCAACATACCGGGAAAGATCAACGCATGCGCCGGCACAAGTGCATACCAATAGAGCAGGCCGGCGAGTCCCATCGGATCAAAGGTCGCCGTCTGGCGGATCACGCTGGCCGAGCCCGACGAGGCGATGTGATACTCGAGCCAGGCGCGGCCCGGCAGCTTCATCTCGGCCACGAGGCGCAGGCGGCCGTCCGGCTCGCAGACTTCCACGCGCCAGAAATCCACCGCATCGCCGGCCCGCAACGGCCGCCCCTGCGGCCGGCCGCGGCGCATCCCCACACCGCCGGCCAGCAGGTCCATCGCGCCGCGAAGCCGCCACAGCCACGTGTACGGTGGCCAGCCGGTTTCGCCGCCGAGCTCGGAGACGATCGCAAAACAATCCGCTGGTGTGGCCGCCACATCGACGGCTCGCACGTCGGTGCGCCGGCGGCCGGCGGACTGCGGCGCACCCGCTTGTATCACGCCAGACGCCGAGGCCGCATCGATCCAGCGCGTCTCCGCGTATTCGCGATCTTCGTTCTCGAGCGCGGCTTGGATGGCCTCTGCCACGCCGATCGGCCGGACTGAGAACAGGCGGGCCGCCGTGTCTGTAGTCACGACCGTCGGATGCTTGATGCTCTCGATCAACTTGCGTCCGACCCTCGCATAGAGCGGCGTCACGAGGCCGAGCCACCAGCTGCTCAGCGTTGGGGTCAGCAGCGGCACCGGGATCATCAGACGCCGCAGGCCGCGTTGCCGCCCGTACTCCTGCATCAAGCCGAGATACGACACCCTGTCGGGCCCACCGATCTCGACGACCACGCTGCGCTCAAGCGGGACGTCGAGCGCTTCGAGGAGATACGCGATCAAGTCTTGAATGCCGATCGGCTGCGCCTGGATCGAAACCCACCGCGGCGTCACCATCACCGGCAGGTGCTCGGTGAGCGCCCGTACCAGTTCGAACGACAGGCTGCCTGAGCCGATGACGATCGAGGCGCGAAATTCGCAGGTCGGCACGCCCGAGTCGCGAAGAATGCGGCCCACCTCGTGGCGGCTGCGCAGGTGCGGCGACAACTCGATCCGGTCGTCGCCAAGGCCGCCGAGGTAAATGATCCGCCGCACCCCGGCGCGAGCGGCCGCCTCGGCGAAGTTGCGCGCGCCCGCCTGCTCGCGTTCTTCGAACCCGCTGGCTTCACCCATCGAGTGCACGAGGTAGTAGGCGGTCGTGATTCCCTTAAGTGCCGCATCGAGCGCAGCGCGATCGGTCACATCGCCAAAGCCGACGTCCACGCCCGGCCCGAGCCGGGCCGCGCCGCGCGCCGCAGCGCCATCACGCCGCTGGCCCCGCCGTTGGGCAGGTGATCCAACCAGCGTGGCGACAAGC
>JAYQOO010000030.1:30414-33744 GCA_038144855.1 Acidimicrobiia bacterium
CGCAGGCCCGGCGGATGCGGGCGGCCGGCACCCCATACCGCCCCCCCGCCCCCCCCGCGCTAGGGGCCAACGCCCCACGCCCCCCGCCCCCCCCCGCCCCGCGCGGGGCCGCGACGCGCGCCGCATCACGCACAAGACAACGCACGGCTTCACCGCGGGCAACCAGTGCGCGCAGCAAGCGTCCGCCGACATATCCGGTTGCGCCGGTCAGCAACACCATTCCGCCAAGTATATCGATTTCGCGCACGTCCGTCCCCGCGCGTGCAGCTAAAAACAACTTAAGAACGGCGTGAAGGCTGTTCTTAGATGCGTTTGCTAAGGTCATCGCCATGCGACACGTCACGGTGCTGATCGCGATCGGCAGTTCTCCCGCATGGGCGCAACCCGCGGCGGCCGCGGGCGCCACTGTCATCACGCTCGACACCGCGCTGGCGCGCGCGCGCGCGCACGCGCACGCGCTGCCGCGATCGGCAAGACGATCGTCGCGCCGGCCGCGCACCCGGGGGGCGGGGTGCGCGGGGCAAATGGGGGGGCCGGGGGGCGGGGCGGGGGGGGCGGGTGGGGTTCGTCGAAGTCCGCGGCGAAAATGGCGGCTCCGGGTCGCGTGCCGCTTGCCGCGATAGGTGATGTCGAGGTTGCTGAGCTCTTCCGACGGATCGCTGTCTTCGCTGGCGCCGAGGCGGATGCGATCGAAGCCGCATCACGTTCAGCAGCCACACCCGATCCCGATCACTTACGTCGTGCAACGCCTTGCCGGTGATCGTGTAAAGCACCGCGACGCCGCCGATGCCGGTGTCGTCCACGACGAACTCGAGGAACGGCATATCGCCCAGGGCGATGCCGCTGCGCGAGATTGGCGGCGGGGTGGTTTGTTGTCCGACGAGCCACTCGCGAGTGGGCGATCGTTCCGGCCGCTGGGCGGCGACCGGCGGTGCCGACGCGAGCCGGATATAGACCGGCATCGGCCTCGTCGGCATCGTGACGGATGCAGGCGGCTCGGCTGAGATTGCGACGTAGTGAGAGCCATCGGACGCGCGCAGCACGTGCGTGCGGACCGACGCGTCATCGGATTCATCCGCCTTCGCGGCGTCGTCCACCGCCATCAGCAACGCTGCGTGCAGGTCGCGCTGAGTCCTGGAGAGATTGGGTGTTTGCGCCGGTGTGTGGGCCGCGGAACCCACGCCAAGACAAACGGTGACAATGGCCGCGATACGTCGAACGTTCATGGAGGCCCTCGCAGCGCGGGTCGATGCGTGTCGCTTGTGCGAAGCATGCGCCTCGGTTACACTTCCCCTCGAGTTTCTATAATTCCAAACCAATGCATCGCAACCTACTGACTCGCTGTTGTCGCGGAGTGCTCGGTCTGTGTTTTTTGAGCCTTCTCTGCTCCTCCTCGGTTCTTGCACAATCACCACAAGTTCCCACACTGACGGCCGGCAAGCTGGATACGTCGGCTGAGGCCCCGGTCATTGACGGCCGTGTCAACGAGGCCGTGTGGAACACCGTGCAGCCGTATTCGACGTTCACCCAGCAGGATCCTGTTGAAGGTGCGCCGGCCTCAGAGAAGACCGAAGTGCGCATCATCGTCGGCAAGGGCAACGTGTACGTCGGCGTCATCGCCTTTGACAGCGACCCGTCGAAGATCATCGTGTCGCAGGCCAGGCGCGATGCGTCGCTCACCGAGACCGATTCGATCGTGATGGTGCTCGATACGTTTAACGACAATCAAAACGCCTTCGTATTCGGTACCAATCCGCTTGGCATCGAGTACGACGGCCAGGTGGCGCGCGAAGGGCAGAGCAGCGGCGTGGCCTTCGGTGGCGGCGGCGGCGCTGGCACGCAGCGCGGCGGCATCAGCGCGTTCAACCCGAACTGGGATGGTGACTGGACGGTTCGCGCGCAGATTACCGAGCGTGGTTGGGAGGCGGAAATGGCCATTCCGCTGAAGACGTTGCGTTACCGGACCGGACCAAGTGAGACGTGGGGCGTCAACATCCTACGTAATATCCGACACAAGAACGAACAGGTTTACCTGGCGGCGATTCCGAGGGGCTTCGACATTTACCGTGTGTCGCTGGCCGCCAAAATGAACGGCCTCAACCTTCCGTCTCGCCGGGACATCAAGTTGATCCCATACGCGCTTGGCTCGGTGAACAAGGATTTCACTCGGGTGACAGGCGATCAGGTAGCCAAGAACGGAGACGTCGGGATTGATGCCAAGTGGGGTATTCGCCCGAATCTGACCCTCGACGCAACCTACAACACGGACTTCGCGCAAGTTGAAGCAGACGAGGAGCAGGTCAACTTGACTCGATTCGACCTGTTTTTCCCTGAAAAACGTCCGTTCTTCCTCGAAAACGCCTCCACGTTTCAGTTTGGTCAGCCACAGAGTATCGATCTGTTCTTCTCGCGGCGCGTCGGTCTTTCGGCGGCGGCTCTGCCGATCGACATTCGCGGCGGCGGCCGGCTGAGCGGCAAGGTGGGGGGGTGGAATGTCGGGCTGCTGAACATCCAGGTTGACGATGTGGAGGATGCGAACGGTCGGATCACTGGGCCGGCCAACAACTTCAGCGTCGTGCGCATGCAGCGCGAAGTCGGACGCTCCAGCTACGGCGCCATTTTCGTTGGCCGAAAGGGGTTTGGCGCCGCCAAGATCAACGAGGACTGGAACCGCGCCTACGGCGTCGATGCCAACATCCAGCTGAGTGCGAATTCGCGCTTTTCGGCGTTCCTCGCCCGCACCGACACGCCTGAGGTCCGCACGTCAGGTCCTCGCGGGTCCGACTATTCAGGGCGCGCGTTCTATAACTACACCGACAATCTGTGGCAGGTGTCGGGCGGCTATTCGCAGGTCGGCTCGAACTTCAATCCCGAAGTTGGTTATCTGCCGCGCCGCGGGTATCGTCGGCCGGAATTCCGCCTCTTCTTCCAACCGCAGCCGAAGAAGATCCAGTGGATTCGCCGCATTGCTCCTCACATCTCCTACAACTCATTCTGGGACATCAAGACCGGCGATCGCCAGTCTGAGTCTTGGCATATTCATCCATTCGAGATTCAGCCCAAGCAGGGCGGCCGCTTCGGGTGGTTCGTCGACTACAACCGCGATAATCCGACGACGCCGTTTACCGTGTACAACCGTGACGGCAGGCGGGTCACGATTCCGGTCGGCGAATACGACTGGTATCAGCACGCCTTCGAATACCTCCACAATCCGAGCTCACGCGTGACGGGCACCATCCGCGCCCGCGTCGGCAAGTACTACAACGGCGACTTCAACAGCGTAGAGATAACGAGCGCCTACCGCATCCCGCCTAAGCTCACGGCCAGACA
>JAYQOO010000031.1:0-33606 GCA_038144855.1 Acidimicrobiia bacterium
GCGTGGATCTCGGTGGGCGGCTGGCCAGTATTCACGCGCAATGCCCTCGCCAACATCGACGGCGCCAAAACCAAGGTCATCTCGTTCGACACCATCAGTCCCGCGCTCGACCTGCTGCGCGAGAACAAGGTGCAGGTGCTGCTCGGCCAGAAATATTTCGGCTGGGGCAGCGAGTCCATCAAGCTGTTGCGCGACATCAAGAACGGCAAGATGCCGTCTTCACCGATCATCGATTCCGGCGTCGACATCGTCACGAAGGAGAACGTCGACCAGTACGAACTGCAGTGGAAGAAGATGGCGGGCCAGTAAACGATCCAACCAGTCTGGTCAGTAATCCGTCAAGCATGTCGAGGATCCTGGCCTGATGCGCGTATTCGGCTTCACCGCTGCACTGCTGGCGAGTTTGACGGTCGCATCGCCTGCCGCCGCCCAGCCGGCGAGAGACGCCAGGGCCATCGTCACGGTGCTGGACGTTACCGGGTCGTTTCTTCCGGGCGCCACCGTCACGGTGACGCCGCTTGACGCCGCTGGTGCGGCTGGGGTCACGGTCACGGCCAACGATCAAGGCCAGGCGACGATCCCTGGCCTGAAGCCGGGGCGCTACCGCATCAAGGCGGAGTTCGCGGGATTTAATCCGGGTGAAGTGAGCGATGTCCGGCTGCGCGCCGGCGACAACAGGCAGCAGGTCGAACTCGCGCTCACGGCCTTTGAAGACATCGTCGAGGTCGGCGTGGACGCGCAGACCAACGCCGCGGATCCCAACAGCACGCTCGCAACCTCGTTGACGCAGGAGGAAATCGACGCGCTCTCGGACGATCCGAATGAGTTGATGCGCCAGTTGACGGAGATGGCCGGCGGCGCAGCGCGCGTACGCGTCGACGGCTTCAACGGCGGACAGCTTCCGTCGAGAGACGTGATCCGCTCGATCCGCATCGTGCGCGACACCTTCCCTGCCGAGAATCACTCCGCGGAAAACGACGGCATCGACATCGTGACCGCGGCCGGCATCGGTCCGATCCGCGGCGGCTTCTCGACACGCGTGCGCGACAGCCTGCTGAACGGCAGCAACCCGTTCGTCAGCGTGAAGGCGCCCGAACGGACCCAGAACTTCGACATCAATCTCGGCGGGGCGATCGTGCCCAACAAGAGTTCGTTCTCGTTGTTTGCCGGCGGGCGCAAGCAGTTCGATACCCCGATTGCCACCTACACGACTGACCAGGGCAAGGTGTCAACGCTGCTGGGGCGCCGGCCGAACGATGGCTGGAACGTCAACGGCATGCTCGACTACGCGCTGACGAAGGAGCAGATGCTGCGCATCGGCTACTCGCAGAACTACAGTTCGCGCAGCAACCTCGGCGTGGGCGGTTTCGATCTCGAAGAGCGCGCCTACTCCAATGAGTCTCGCGGTAACCAGATCCGGCTCCAGGAAACGGGCCCGCTCGGCAAGAACGCCTTCCTCAATACGCGGTTGCAGCTGCGCCTGTATCGCGCCGGCTCGACCTCGACGCTGGAGGCGCCGACCATCCGCGTGCTCGACGGCTTTACGAGCGGCGGCGCGCAGGTGCGCGGCGGCGTCAACCAGAAGGACATGGAGCTGTCGTCAGACCTGAACTACGTGCGCGGGCGTCACACCATGCGCACGGGTATTCAGCTCGAAGGCCGTCACTATCATACCGACAGCGCCTCGAATTACCTGGGCACCTACATCTTCTCCAGCACCGCCGACTACGAAGCCGGCCGGCCGCGCAACTACACCCGCCGCGTCGGCGATCCCCTGATCTCGTTCGGCCACCTCGAAGCGGCTGTGTATGTGCAGGACGACATCCGCATTCGGCAGGATCTGACGTTCAGTCCGGGGCTGCGCTATGAGGCGCAGACGCACGTGCACGACCTCTCGGGATTTGCGCCGCGTCTCGGCTTGACCTGGGCGCCAGGACGCAACGGCCGCACCACCATGCGCGCCAGCTACGGCGTCTTCTATAACTGGCTCGGCTCCAACGTCTACGAACAGACGCTGCGCGTCGACGGCGTTCGCCAGCAGGAAATCAACATCGTCAATCCGAGCTATCCGGACCCAGGTGGCGCCGCCACCGTCAGCGCCACCAACAAGTATCTGCTGGGCGACTTGAAGATGGAGCGCATCCATCGATTCAGCACCGCCATCGATCGGACGCTCTCGCCCAACGTTCGGGTCAGCCTCAGCTTCGCCATGGCCCGGTTCGGCAACCAATTGCGGGGCGTGAACCTGAACGCGCCGGTCAACGGCGTACGGCCCGACCCGGCGTTCGCCAACGTGATCGAGGTTGTGCCCGACGCGGCGACGGACACCTATGACCTGGTGCCAGACCTGAGCGTGAACTTTGCCGGCGGTGTCCGCAACGCCGACCAGGCACGGTGGAATCCCCGCCGCACCACGGTTCGCTTCAACTACCGGCATCGGCGCGCCTACAACAACAGCGACGGTGCATTTAGCGTATCGCCCAGCGGAACGCTCGAGGACCAGTGGGCACCGGCCGGCGGAGACACCCGCCATCGCTTCCGCGCGTCGGTGTCGTCACAGGCGTATCGCAGCCTCAACGCGCAGCTGAGCTGGGATGCCAACAGCGGCGGCCCTTACACCATCACGACCGGCACCGACGACAATGGCGATTCGATCTTCAATGATCGCCCGGTGCTGACGCCGCGCAACACCGAGCGACAGCCATGGCGCTCGACATTCTCTGCCAACGTCTCCTACACGATTCCGATCGGCAGCTCGCGAACACCAGAAGGCCAGCAGCCCGGCGCCGGAGGTGGTGGACGCGCGGGTGGACCTGGTGGTGGACGCGGCGGTCCACCCGCAGGCCGCGGCGGTGGACGCCAGAGGGGCATCACCATCAACGTCTCGGCGCAGAACCTGACCAATCGCGCAAACTACTCCGGCTTCAGCGGCGTCATGACCTCGCCGTATTTCAAGCAGGCCACCAACGTGCAGAATCCGCGGCAGGTCGATCTCTCAATTCGATTCAGCTTCTGACGGATTAAGATGTCGGGACGTGCGAATCATCGTCCTGGGCGCAGGCGCCATTGGTAGTGTCTACGGCGCCAAGCTCTCCAAATTTCATGACGTCACGCTGATCGGCGGCCAGGCACACGTCGACGCCATTCGCCGCGATGGCCTAGAGATGCAGGGCCACACCACCGGCCTCTTCAACCTGCCGGCCTTCGCGGACGTACCGCGCGTCGAGCCGGGCACGCTGATCCTGCTCACGACCAAGGTCAATAACAATGCTGCCGCGGTCGCGCCGATCGTCTCGAAATTGACCGGCGGCGTCACGATCGTCTCCGTACAGAACGGCCTCTACTCGGAAAATATCGTCAAGGATCTGGTTGGCGATCGCGCACTGGTGCTGCGCGCCATCACGCAGGTTGGCGGCGTCCTCGTGCGCCCTGGTGTCGTCGACAACACGGTAGTGGGCTACACCCTGCTTGAGTCTCACCCGCAATCGCCCGCCATTGCGGCGCTCCTGACGGAAGCCGGGTTGGACGGACGGATCATCCCCGACATCAAGAAAGAGATGTGGCGGAAGGCGGTCTTCAACTGCGTGATCAATCCGACGACGGCGTTGATCAAGTCCGAGGTCGGCGCGATCGTTGATCCGCGTCTGAACGGACTGAAGCAGCAGATTGTCGATGAGTGCCTGGCGGTCGCCGCCGCTGACGGCGTCACTTTTGACGAGGACTTCATCGCCCTGATCGACAAGGTCTTCGCCGGCGCGCGCACCATCGCCTCGATGCAGCAGGACCTGATGAAAGGCCGCAAGACCGAGATCGATTTCATGAACGGCGCCGTCGCCGATCTCGGCCAGAAGTTCGGCATTCCCACGCCGGTCAATGCGGCGATGACGACGATGATCAGGTACTTGGAGCAGAAATCCGCCTAAAGGCGGATGCCGCCGGATCGGCTACGGTGGGGGCCCGGCTTCAACTGATCACCCACACATCCTGCGGCGTCCGGCTTCAGCCGGACTGTAAGAGCAAATAGCTTGTTAGTACGGCACTTCGATCAGGCGATCGCCTGACTTCATGTCCTCTTCGAGCAGCTGCATCAGCGCGCGCGAGATCGGCCCCGGCTTGCCGTCGCCAATGGCGTGCTGATCCCACTGCACGACGCTCGTCACCCTCACGGAGCTACCGATGATCAACATCTCCTTCGAGGCCAGCGCCTCGGCCTGAGTGATGTCGGCCACTTTGACGTCCTTGAGTTGTCCCTGGGTGACCAGCCGCCTGGCCAGTTCCAGCGTTCTCATCGACGTGCATCCCGACAGGATGTGATCGAACTTCGGGTGAATGAGCACGTTGTCCTGTGACACGAACGCCACGTTCATGTTGGAGCTCTCACCCACGTGGCCGGTGTGGTCGATGAAGACGCCGTTGTCGAAGCCCTTCTCCTTGGCTTCCATCTGCATCAGGACGTTGGGGATGTAGTTGGTGTTCTTGGTGATCGCGTAGAGTGGCGGCTTGATCGGATAGGTCGTGGTCATGACCCTCACGCCGTCCGTGCGCCACTTCTCCGGGTAGGCGAGGCCGGCGAAGATCATGATGAAGAAGCCGGGATCCGCTCCCGCGACCGGCGTCAAATCGAGATTGCCCGGGCCAGCCGACAGCCAGTAGCGAATGGAGCCATCACGACGGCCGCTCGCAGCCGTGGTCTTGATGATCGTGTCGCGCATCTCTTCGCGCGTGCCAGGCAACTTGAGCTTCGATCGTTCCGCCGACTTCAGGAATCGATCGAGGTGGGCATCGAGGTCGTAGATCCTGCCGTTGACGATGCCGGCGGTGTCGAAGATGCCGTGGCCGCGATGCACCATGTGATCGTCGAACGGGATCACCATCAGCGCCGGGTCGGTGACAATGCCACCGAGCTGGCTGGAGTAGAACGCCGTGTACTTGACCGGCTGCTTTTCGCGAAGGGCGCGCAACTGCGCGATCACTTCCTGCTCGTTCAACATCCGCACTGACGAATTCACAGCTGACATGGTGCTTAGTGTACCCCTGTTCGCCTGTTCGCCCGTTCGCCTACTTCCTGTCGTACATGTCGATGAACTTCGCGATCACCTCGATGTACTGTGTGTCCGGCGGCGCCCCTGCGGCAATCGCGGTGAGGTGCGTCTTGTTCGGCAGGATGACGTTCTGGAATGTCTTCGCTTCACGCCAGAACCGGTGGGTCTTCCGATAGGGATTGTCGAAGGAGCCATTCACCGCGAGGATCGGGATGTTGAGCCTGGTCAAGTCAACGGCTGGCGCGGCAGGAGCGGGAGCTGCCGCCGGACTGCCGGCGGGTCGAGCCGCCGCAACGCGCGACCTGAAGCGATCCATCCCCTCGGCGTCAGCGCCGGTCGCCTTTGGCAGCGCATCATCGAGGGCCTCCGCCTCGGCGCGGTACTTCTCGTTCGTCTCGTTCATGCCCGACCCACCGAAGCCCGCCGTGATGAAGCGCTCCGGAATCATCCCCAGCAGTGACGCGACGATGCCGCCGCCCATTGAATAGCCGTGGATATGCGCGCGCTCGATCTTGAAGTGGTCCATCAGTTCCACCACGTCCTGGGCGCGGCCCGATCCACCGGGCACGGGCTTGTCGCTCTGACCGTGATTGCGATTATCGAGCGCCACCACGCGATGATGCTTGGCGATCTCCGGCGCAATGCCGGTGTTGAACCACATGCGCTGCGCGTTGTCTGAGTAACCGTGCACCAGCACGACCCACGACCCGCTGTCGCCGTGCGTCAGGTAGTGAATCTTCACGCCGTCCTTGGTCGTGAAGGTACCGTCCTTCTGTCCCACCATGACGGGAGGCGTCGTCGGGCGAGGTGTGGACGGCTGTTGGGCTGACAGCGACAGCTGCGCGACGGTCAGAACCAGGAGCAGGGTGGTTCGCATGCCGCAGAGTCTAGCGCAGGACCACGTCGAGTTGACTGGAAGGAAGCGTCGTGGTCCCGGCGGCTGACGGCCTGACTGTGCCCCCAAGCCAGCCTTCCGTCGTACCGCCGGGACCGCGAACTCTGCTCCGTCTAGGGCTGACGGCGGAGCTGGATGTCGAACGAGCAACCACTTTCTGAATACAGATCGATGCGCCAGCCGCGGCTGAACTCAGGGCCGGTCATCTGCACGAAGTTCCATCCAGATACCGGTTGGAGCG
Organism: Acidimicrobiia bacterium; assembly: GCA_038144855.1. Classification (GTDB taxonomy): domain Bacteria; phylum Acidobacteriota; class Vicinamibacteria; order Vicinamibacterales; family UBA2999; genus 12-FULL-67-14b. The sequence goes on from JAYQOO010000031.1 coordinate 6,179, forward strand.
GTGTAATGCGCAGGTTGCCGGCAAAGAAATCACCGTTCTTCTGTCGCACCGGTTCAACCGGCACCTGGATCTGGAACACCGGCACGACGCCCGGCGCGATCGTGCACTGCCTCGCGGTCAGAAAAAGACAGGTCGAGCAGATCGTCGAGGTGCTTGCTGGCCAGGTTCCATCGCTTCACGTCAAACGGCGCCATCCCGACCCCCTTTGACAAGGCAAATCGGAAAGCGCCGCCAAAACCCGACACTCAGGCGGCTGAAGCGCCCCGAAGCGATTGATGAAGGAAAATGCGCGCCTTTTCCCAGTCGCGCTGGATGGTGCGTTCCGAGACGCCGCGCATCGCCGCAATCTCGGCGAAGTTGAAGCCGCAGAAGAACTTGAGGTCGACGACCGTGGCCAGGTCAGGGTCAACGGTCGACAGCGCGTCGAGCGCCTCGCTGATCCGCGAGAGCTCGCGTGTGTCTGGCACCGCGTCCACGACTTCGGTCTTGATCGAGGTGATTTCGAACTGCCCGCCGCGCTTCTGGGCGTAACGGCTCCGGGCGTAGTCGATGATCAACCCGCGCATGACCCGGGAGGAATAGGCCATGAACCGCGGGCGATCAGGAAAACGCGCGCCCTCGCGGCCGGAGATCTCAAGGTACGCCTCGTGAAGGAGCGTCGTCGCGCCAAGCGTGATGCCGTACCCGCGCTTGGCCAGCTCCCGCTTGGCCATGCGATGCAGTTCGTCGTAGAGGATCGAAAACAGGCGATCCGCAGAGCCGCGATCACCGCGTTCAGCCGACGCGACGAGGTCGGAAATGGTCGGGTCCACTGGGCGCTAGCCTACTCCTCTTTCCAGGGGTTGTTCGCAAAAACCGCGAGCTCGGTCCAGAGCACTCGTCGTGGCATCTCGAGTCCTGCCATGATCGTCGCCGCGATGTCGTCGGCGTAGAGCTTGTTTGGATTGTTGCGGCCCGTCTTGCCCATCCAGTTGGTCTGCACTTCAGACGGGCAGACACAGATCACACGCACACCGTGCGGACGAAGATCCGCCTGCCAGCACTGCGTGATGCCGCGCATCGCCCACTTGCTACCGGCGTAGACCGTCGCCCCCTTGGCGCCCTTCATGCCCGAGGTCGAGGCAATGTTCACGATGTCGCCGTCGCCACGTTCCTTCATCTGCGGCGCCACGCGATTTGTCATGTCGACGGCGCCAAATACGTTGGTCGCAAACAGCTCGCGCATCTTCGACATGTCGAGCGAGCCGATCTCCGCGTTGTAACCAAATGCGGCGTTGTTGATCAGCACATCAATGCCGCCCATCTTCGCGGCGCACTCCTCGACGACCCGCTGGTTGTCGGCGTCAGAGGCGACGTCGGCCCGGATGCCGTGCGCGCCGGTCTGACTCGCGATCTGCTGGATGTGTGCTTCGTTGCGGCCGGTGAAGACGACCTGGTGACCCGCCTTGCGGGCCTGTGCGACAAGCGCGGCGCCAATGCCCTGGCTGCCGCCCGTAATCAGAAAACGACGTGTGCTCATGGGCCGATTATGACCCGTTCGCACGCTGGCCAATTGCCCGATTGGCCCATTTGCCGGGTTCTTCCGTCTAATCCCGCATGTCTTGGTGGAAGCTTGGCCGCAAGGCCTCCGAGCCCGAGGTGCCGGCCGACCCGAACATGCCGGTGATCCGGCTCGAGCACATCAGCCGGGTGTTCGAGGGGAATGCCGACGAAGAGACGCGGGCGCTGGATGACGTCAGCGTCGACATTCAGCGTGGCGAATATGTTGCCGTGTCCGGCCCGTCAGGATGCGGTAAGTCCACCTTCCTCTCGATCGTCGGCCTGCTCGACACGGCAACGTCTGGCCGCTACTGGCTGAACGGCCGCGCCGTCGACACGCTGTCGGTGACCGAGCGCGCGCGGGTCCGCAATCTGGATGTTGGACTTGTCTTTCAGAGTTTCAACCTGATTGGCGACATGACCGTGTACGAGAACGTCGAGTACCCGCTGACCGTTCGCGGCGTGCCGCAGGCCGAGCGTGCAAGTCGCGTGGAGGCGGCGCTCGAACGCGTGGGCCTGACCGGTCGCGCCAAACTACGTCCGGGCTCGTTGTCGGGAGGGCATCAGCAACTCGTCGCGGTCGCGCGCGCCATCACTGGCCGGCCCGCTATCCTGCTCGCTGATGAGCCGACCGGCAACCTCGACTCCAAGTCCGGTGAAGCGCTGATGCAGATGTTCAACGAGCTCCACGCCGGCGGCGCCACCATCATCGTCGTCACGCACGATCCGCGCTGGCAGTCACAGGTGCACCGTCGGATCGAACTATTCGACGGTCGCATCGTTGACGGCCCGTCGACCTCGTGGCAGCGATCCGCTGGTAGCCTGACGCCCAATTCGCCGCTGGCGGTGAAATTCGGAGACACCCGTTTTATCCATTCCGAAGTAAAGTGAAATCCATGAGTAAAAGTCATCCAACAACCATCCCTCCTCTAACCCGCCGGGGTTTCCTGGGGCAACTTGGGGCGGTAGGCGGATCGTCGTTGGTGTTTGCGCACTGTCATCGTGGGATCAGGCGGCCGGAGCCGCCGGGCAGAAGCCATCACTGAGCGGTAAGCCCGCCCGCGCCAAGGTGGCGATCCTGGGCGGTGGATTGTCGGGCATGGTGGTCGGCTACGAACTGGGCAAGCTCGGCTACGACTACCAGATCTACGAGGCGCGCGAGCGCGTCGGCGGTCTGCAGTGGGCGGTAAAGAAGGGTTCGAAGCACACCGAGGTCGGCCCCAACGGCGAAGCGCAGGAGTGGCAGTGGGACGAGGGGCAATACGTCAACGTGGGCCCATGGCGCATCCCGTATTCGCATGAAGCGGTGTTGAACTACTGTCGCGAACTGAACGTTCCGCTGCAGGTGTTCCTGAACGACTCCGACAACAACTACTTTTTCTACGAAGGCAACAGCGCCGGCCCGCTCTCGAGCAAGAAGATCCGTGTTCGCGAAGTGAAGGCAGACATGACCGGCGCAATCAACGAGTTGCTGGTGAAAGCCATCGACCAGAACAAGCTCGATCTGCCGATGACTGCCGAGGATCAAAAGCGGCTCACGAGCTATCTGATCAGCCAGGGCTACCTCAATACCTCGTCACGCACCTACAAGGCATTCGAGAACCGTGGCGAAGGCGATCCCTACGCGCTCGCACAGTTGCTGCAGGGCCCGTTCGGCAATCGCATGCGCTCGGTGCCGGCGGTGGAAGGCACGACAGCGGCGCCGATGTTCCAGCCGGTCGGTGGCATGGATCAGATTTCGAAAGGCTTCCAACGGAACATGGACGCCAGGCGCATCACCTTCAACGCGGAGATCCAATCCGTCCTGCAGGACGCCAACGGCGTCAAGATCTCCTACCTCGACACCAGGACGAAGAAGAAGGTTCAGGTTGCGGCCGACTACGTCGTGGTCTGCATGCCGCTCAATCTCGTCGCGCGCATGGAGATCAACCTCGCGCCGGAGATCATGGAAGCGGTCAAGCAGGTCACCTACAGCAACAGCGCGAAGATGGGCCTGGCGATGAAGCGCCGCTTCTGGGAAGAAGACGATCACATCTTCGGCGGCCACCTCTACTCGAACCTGCCACTCGGCGAGTTTTCGTATCCGTCGTACGACTACTTCACCAAGAAGGGCACGCTGCTCGGGCTGTATTCGAACGGTCCTGTCGGCACGCTCCTGGACCAGCCCATCGCCGCGCGCATCGAGCACGTGCTGATGCACGCCAGCAAGGTGCATCCGCAGATGCGCGCAGAATTCGAAAGCGCCTACGCGGTCTGGTGGCGGCGGGTGCCGTACAACGAAGGCGGCTACGCGAGCGGCAGAAACGCCGAGCGCCGCGCGATTTTGTCGCGAGTCGACAACCGCATCGCGCTTGGCTCGGCGGCGAACACGCCGCACTCCGAACCAGACTGGCAGGAAGGCGCCATCTCAGCTGGCTGGCAGGCCCTCAAGTCGATCCATGAACGCGCAATGCGCGGCTAGATCGTACGACCCGGAGCGTTAACTTCAGCCGCGTGCGTTTCTGGAATCCGGGCACGGACCCGAACCCCAACCGCTCCGACAACGAATTCCTGATGATCAACCGCGGCCTGTTCCCGAAAGCCTCGTACCTTTGGCGGTTCTAAGCGGCCTATAATCGCCGCCATGGCGGCGATCAACCTTCTGGTCAACGGCATGCGGCATACGGTCGAGGTCGAACCCTCGACGCCACTGCTCTACGTGCTTCGCAACGATCTCGATCTCGCCGGACCCAAGTTCGGCTGCGGCCTGGGCCAATGCGGCGCCTGCACGGTGCTGATTCGCGGCGAGGCGGTGCGTTCGTGCGTGCGGCCGGTGTCGCAGGTCCAGAACGTCGAGATCACGACGCTCGAAGGACTTGCGAAGTCCGGCCAGCTTGATCCGATCCAGCAGGCCTGGATCGACGAGCAGGTGCCGGCGTGCGGCTTCTGCCAGAACGGGCAGATCCTCACCGCCAAGGCGCTGCTCGACAAGAATCCCAACCCCACCGACGCGCAGATCCGTGACGGCATGAAGAACACGCTCTGCCGCTGCATGACCTATTACCGCATCAACGCGGCGGTGAAACTGGCGGCGCAGAGGAGGAACGCGTAATGACTCGCACTCCTTCACGTCGTTCGTTCCTCCAGACCACCGGCATGCTGGTGGCGTCGGCCGCCGCCATCTCCCTCGAAGGCGTTGAAGCCTTCCTGCAACAGGCCGCAACGCCTGCCGGGCCATACCCCGACATCGACTTCCTGCAGCTTGATTCGTGGATCGTGATCCGTCCGGACAACACGGCGACGTTCTTCGTCGGTAAGACCGATCTCGGCCAGGGCACCGGCACGGCGTTCCGCCAGATCATGGCGGACGAACTCGACATCAAGTTCGAGAACACTACCTGCATCATGGGCGCGACCGACACCACGCCCGACCAGGGCGGTTCGGGCGGATCCGACGCGCTGCAGACCGACGGCTACCCGATGCGCCGTGTGGCAGCCGAAGCCAGGCGCGTGCTGCTCGACATGGCGGCGCAGCATCTCAACGTGCCCGTCACCTCGCTCGCCGTCAGCGACGGCGTGGTGCGCACCACGATCGGCGACACCGCCGATCGCGAAGTGACCTACGGCGAGCTGATCGGCGGCAAGAAGTTCAACGTCACGCTGTCAGGGCGCAACGTGGACGCGACGACCGGCAAGGCGCCGCTGAAATCCGTGAAGGACATGCCCAACGTCGGCCGGTCCCCGAGGCGTGACGACATTCCAGCCAAGGTCAACGGCTCACAGCGCTGGGCCGTTGACATGAAAGTCCCCGGGATGCTGCACGCGCGACACGTGCGACCACCGATGGTCGGTGCCACGCTGAAGGCGATCGACGAAGCGTCCGTCAAGGACGTGCCCGGCCTGGTGCGCGTCATCAGTCGCGGCAACTATGTCGCGGTGGTCTGCGAACGCGAGGAGCAGGCCATCCGCGCGGCCCGCCAACTGAAGATCGAGTGGACACCGCCCGCAACAGCGCCCTTCCCGTCGTCCGAGAACCTGTTCACCTTCATGCGGGCAGCCACGCCCTCATCGGCGAGTGAGCCCAGCGTCGTTGGCGACATGGCAGCGGGATTCGCCGGTGCCGCAACCACGATCGAGGCGAACTACGACGTCCCGTTCCAGGGCCACACATCGTTCGGCCCTGCGCATGCGATGGCCGATCCGTCCAACGGCCAGTTGACGATTTACTCGAACGACATGAAGTCGTACGGCATGCGGGCCGGTGTGGCGCAGTTCCTGAAGATCCCGAAGGAGAAGATCCGCGTCGTGTGGATGCACGGTCCGCAGGCCTACGGCCGCACCGCGGCAGATGATGCGGGATTCGAAGCGGCGTTCCTCGCGACCGAACTTGGCAGGCCGGTGCGCGTGCAGTGGTCTCGCCAGGAAGAAACGGCGTGGGATACGAAGGGACCAGCCTACGCGGTCACGATGAAGGGCGGCCTCGACGCAAAGGGCCAACTCGTCGCGCTTGACTATGACGCGCGCGCCGCCGACTTCAATCACGTCGGCTACAACGAACACGACACGGTCCTCATCTCGCAACTGATGGGACAACGGAAGACCCCGGCGCGCGGCCGCGCCTCTTATCCGTCAGACAAGTACGGCGTTCCCAATCGCCGGATGGCCGGCAGCGTCGTGCCGATGCCGCTGGCATGGGAAACCCCGGTCCGCATGGGCAACCTGCGCGATCCCGACGGTCCGCAGGTGACGTTCGCCTCCGAAAGCTTCATCGACGAATTGGCGTTTGCGGCGAAGGCTGATCCGCTGGCGTTCCGCCTCGCCCTCCTCGAGCGCGGGACCGGAGACGACTCGGGGTTCAAGCGCGCGCGATCGATCGCCTGCATCAAGGCAGCGGCCGAGAAGTTCGGATGGGACACGCGCCCATCGCCGAAGTCTCGCGGCACTGGCGACATCGCCACGGGACGAGGCGTCGCCTACGCGTATCGCAGTGAAACCGTGGCTGTGGAAATCGTCGAAGTCGACGTGAACCGTCGCACCGGCCACGTGTGGGTCAAGCGCATCGTCTGCGCGCACGACTGTGGGCTGGTGATCAACCCTGAAGCCGCCACGCGCACGCTCGAGGGCGGCCTTTTGCACTCGGTGAGCCGGGCGCTGCATGAAGAGGCACGCTTCGACGAGTCGAAGATGCTGACCGTGGACTGGGTGACGTCGCCGACGCTGACGCATGCCGATGTGCCCGAGCGGATCGATATCGTGCACGTCAACGGCGATCCGAATCCGAATCGGCCGGACCTGCGGCACTACGGGGCCGGCGAGACGGTTTGCAAGCCCATGCTGGCCGCGGTGGCGAATGCCATCTTCGACGCGACGGGTGTGCGGATGCGGCGCTTGCCGTTTACGGCGCCCCGGGTGCTGGCGGCGCTGAAGGCGTAGCGCTCGACGGCGACGGCGATTCACCATTATTGCTGGATCCGACTCTGCGTAGTCGGCCGTGGCTGAGAAACTTGAATTGACATCGAAGATCACAGGCATCATCACAGATGCCATCCCCGGGGCGTCGCGCGCGCGCTTCGCCAATTCGGAACGTCACCAGGAGGCAGGCCACAAGTGAGCGAGGAGGCCACGAGAAAGTTGCACTACGCGTGGGTCATCGCGGGCGTCACCTTCGTGATCATGCTGATCACCTCAGGTGTGCGAGCCACTCCAGGCCTGTTCATGGTGCCGCTTGAAACGGAGTTTGGCTGGAGCCGGGCCATCATCTCCGCGTCGATTGCCGTCAACATCGCGCTGTTCGGATTGATCGGTCCGTTTGCGGCTTCGGTGATGGAGCGATGGGGATTGCGCCGAGTGGTGCTTGGCGCGCTCGCGCTGATGACGACCGCCGTTGCCACGTCGACGCGCATGTCATCGGAGTGGCAGTTCTTCCTGCTATGGGGCGTCCTGGTCGGCGCGGCGACCGGCGTCACCGCCATGGTGCTGGCGGCCGTTGTCGCGACGCGTTGGTTCGATCAGCGACGCAGCCTCGTGCTCGGCATGCTGTCGGCCGCCAACGCGACCGGGCAGATGATCTTCCTGCCGCAGCTGGCCTCGGTGACCGAGTCGTCCAACTGGCGCTCTGCTGCGTTGATCGTTGCCGCGGCCGCGGCGATCGTCTTCGCTCTGGTGTGGTTCGTGATGCGCGATCGGCCGGCGGATGTGGGCCTCAAGCCGTACGGATTCGATCCAGCCGCGCCTGTGAGCACGGCGCGCCCGCTGTCGCCGATCGCCGCGTTATCGGCGGCGTCCCGCACCCGCGCTTTCTGGATTCTGGCGGGCACGTTCTTTATCTGCGGCGCCAGCACGAACGGACTCATCGGCACCCACCTGATCTCCGCGTGTCATGACGTCGGCATCACGCCGCTGCGGTCGACTCAATTGCTGGCGATGATGGGGCTGTTCGACATCCTCGGCACAACGGCATCGGGATGGCTAACTGACCGCTACTCCGCGCGCCATTTGCTGTTTGCGTATTACACGCTGCGCGGACTGTCGCTGCTGTTTCTGCCGGCAACGTTACTCGAAGGCGGGATGAGCCTTGGCATCTTTGCGGTGTTCTATGGCCTGGACTGGATCGCCACCGTGCCGCCGACGGTGAAGCTCACCACGGAAGCGTTCGGCAAGGAGAACACCGGCGTGGTCTACGGGTGGATCGGCGCGAGTCATCAACTAGGCGCGTCGATGGCGGCGTTCGGCGCCGGCGCGATTCGCACGGGCACCGGCGACTATCGGCTTGCGTTCCTGATCGCGGGCGCGCTCTGCCTGGTCGCCGGCGCGTCATTCATTCTGCTGGGACGAAAGACGTTAGGCCCTCAGTCTCTCGATCGTCCACTTCCTGCGCCAGTCGTCGCCTGACAATGCACAGATGGGCGCGGAATCGGCCTGAAAACGGGCCGATTCGCGCGGCATGTCACTTGCACAACCGGGGGCATGACCAATCGTGGTCACAAAGGAAGGGTCATCGTGAAGATCAGGATGGCAGCAGCAGCAGTTCTTGCATGCATGGTCGCCGCGCAACCCGCGCCACTGTTCGCGCAGGGCCGGTGGGATCGCCAGGATCGCTGGGAAGAACAGCGCGAACGTGAACGGGCTCGGGAGCGCCGGGAACGCGAACGGGAGCGTGAACGGCGAGAGGCCTATCGCGAAGCGCGGCGTGAGTACCGCGAAGAGCGCCGCGAAGCCTACTGGGATGCCTCGCGTTACTACCGTCGAGACGATCGCCGCTACCGCTCGTATCGGATGAACCGCAACGATCGCATCTACCGCGGTTCAGATAACCGTTACTACTGCAAGCGCGACGACGGCACGACAGGCCTGATCATCGGTGGCGTGTCGGGCGCCGTGCTCGGCAACATCATCGCCCCCGGCGGATCGAAGGTGCTCGGCACCATCATCGGCGGCGGTGCCGGCGCGCTGATCGGCCGCGCGATCGACGACGGGAATATCGTCTGTAGATAGTGCAGTCGCAAGAGTCAGGTAGCAGGTAGCAAGAATCATTCTCTTGCTACTTGCATCTTGCTACTTCTTCCCGCTCAAGGCACCGCGCAGCTTGTCGGCGAGCGTTCCGACCGACGCCGACGGCGCCGCGTTCTGACGCGACGCGTATTCCTGCACTTCGGCTCGTTCGCGCTGTTCGGCCACGGCCTTCTTGCTGACGCGGATCCGGCGGCCACCCTGCTCAACATCGAGCACGACGACTTCCACTTCGCTGCCGACCGGGAACGCTTTCTTCAAGTCGGCGTCACGATCGAGGCCGGTCTCGGCGCCGGGCATCAATGCCGTGCGGCCGGGGAGCAGGAATACGAACACGCCGAACTTCTCGTGACGCTCCACCTTGCCGGTGAGAATCGCGCCGGGAACGATCGTGTCCTTCGCGACGGTCTCTTGAGCGGCGGCCCGCTTGCGATCTTCGACCCGCGCCAGACCAATGCGCTTCTGCGCCGCATCGATGCTCAACACCTCGAAGTCGCTGGTCTCGCCCACCGAGATCGTCTTCGACCAGCCGCCGGCCGGACCACTCGGCGGGAAGGTGGATGCGTGCGCGAGGCCTTCGACACCAGGCTCGAGTTCCACGAACGCACCGAAGTCGGCAATGCGCGACACCTGGCCGGTGCGCACCTGCCCCACTTCATAGGCGCTTGTGACCGCCACCCACGGATCGTCCTGCAGTTGCTTCAAGCCGAGCGAGATCTTGCCGGTCGCCTCGTCAACGCGCAGGATCTTCACGGTGATCTGATCACCGGGCGCGACCATCGCCGCGGGACTCGTGATGCGCGCCCAGCTCATTTCGGAGACGTGCAGCAGGCCCTGGATACCGCCGCCGAAATCCACGAACGCGCCAAAATCGAGCACCGACGCCACGCGACCCTTGAGCACCGCGCCTGGCACGATCGACTTGCGGACTTCGTCTGCGTCGGCGAGCTGCTGCCTCTCGAGCAGCTTGCGGCGTGACACGACGACGTCCTTGCCGCCGTTCTTGAACTCGATCACCTGGAACGCGTAGGTCTTGCCTACGTGGACGTTGGGATCGACCGTGCGAGCCGTGTCGATCTGCGACAGCGGACAGAACCCGCGTTCGCGCGCGATGCGGACTTCGTAACCGCCCTTCACAGCGGCAGCGACCTTGCCCTCGACAGCCATGCCGCTATTGAACGCCTCCTCGAGCTCACGCATCGTCGCGGCATTGCGCACGCCCTTGCGCGACAACGTGATGCCACCGCTGGTCGACACGACCATCGCGGTCAGTCGATCGCCGACGTTTACCTCGATATCGCCTTCGTCGTCTTTGAGCTCGTTGACGTCGATCTCGGCTTCGCCCTTGCCGCCGATATTGATGAACGCCACCTTGGGGCCGATCGAGACGATCGTCCCGTCAACCTGTTGTCCACGGGTGAACTGGCGTGCTTTTTCGGACGCCTCGAACATCGACGCGAAATCTTCTTCTTGATCGCTCACGCAATACTCCAGATGCCCACCCCGTCTTCGCGGAGGCGGGTGAACCTCTAATAGTACTGCGTGAGCGGCCTCTGGTTCTAGCGCTCGTAGAACGGCGGGGGCGCATGCGCGGCACGATCACCTCACGAACCGTGGAACCCATGCGTCTCATGCACACGGGGCGGCGCTGGTATCTGGCCGCCTGGGACATCGCGCGCAACGACTGGCGGACCTTTCGCGTCGATCGCATCGAGGCGCAACCGCGTCTCACCGAGGGGCCACGCTTCATCCCGCGTCAACCGCCGGTGGATTCCGCCACGCTGGTGCAGCGCTCAATCACCTCGTGGCCTCAGCCACTTCGGGCGCGCGTGAAACTGCGCGGCACCCTCGCAGAGCTGCGCAGGCAACTGCCCTCATGGGTCGGCACACTCGAAACACTCGACGGTGAACACTGCGCTCTGACGGTAGGCGGCGACAGCGCAGAAATGCTGGCCGGGCTGCTGCTCTACTGCCCCGGTGATTTCGCGCTGCTCGACTCCGCTGACGCGGCGAAGCCGCTCCGTAACGTTGCGGAGCGACTGCTACGCACGATCGCGTGATCCGCGGACAGACGGCCTGAAGCCCGCCGGCGCGCAATCGAGGTACACCTGCTGAAGCAAGTACTCCACGCCATGGTCCTCGGCGTGCGAAGCCAGCAGGTTGATCGGCACACCCAGCGGCGTTCGCGCTTGCTGATAGTCCTCAATCGCCGCCTCGATGGCCTTCCGATCGGCATCGGGTAGAGTGCGCTTGAAGTAGCCGGCGATGTGCTGCAACACGTTGACATGGCGCGGACGGGTAATCGAGCACGCCATCGCCTCGACAAAGCCTGCACCATACGCTTCGAGGCTGCGTTCGAGATCGCCACGGCCAGTCTGGCCGACGACACGGCCGAGGGAGCGATACGCCGCCGGCGAGCACGCCATCAGCAGGAGTTTGTGCTGCGCGTGAAACCCCATCAGGTCGGCCACGCTGCCGGCCTGCTGGCGGAATCGCTGCCATCGGAGCACAGCGGCACGACGAACGACGGCCTGCCCCGGCACGACGCTACTTCCTGGTCACGTGCAGGTAGAGGTCGTGACCTAACGCGGTGGCAGTGGACGGCCGGCGGCGAGTTCGCGCACCATCCGGTCGTCGCCCGTGACTTCCCAGTAGATCAACGACGGCGGAATCATGCCGGCACGATTGATCTCGTCCATCACGCGCTGGATGCTGAACGCGTCGCCAAGCTGGCGGCCGCGTTCGGCAATCACTTCTTCCATCAAGCGCCCGCCGGTGATGTAGCTGGCGCCGTACGCCGGCTGGCGCAGGTACAAGTGCTGCTCGAATCCAAGCAATGGATCACGCCGCATCCAGCCGCGCGGCGTCCAGTTGACGTGGATGTCGGCGGCCTGCGCCATGGTGAGGTCGTTGGCATGCGCGTAGAGGTTTCCGAGCCCGCGCGCGGCCCTGGTGATCAGCATGATCCACACGATCTCGCGCGAGCGCGGCGAATCGTCATACAGACCGGCGTGCATCATCCACTCTTCCATCGCGGTGGCCATGCCCTCGGCACGGCTCATCCAGACGTTGTAGAGCAGCGCTTCGCGGCGAATCGGATTGGCGTGCGGCGCGACACGGATGCGCATGTTGTCCCACCAGTGAAAGAGGTGGGTCCACAACGGAATCGGGTCACGCTGCGTGGCCTGCATGAAAAAGTTGCGCGACGCTTCTGGTGCAAACGGCGCCGTCCGCTCACGCAGGGCCCGCTCCATCCATGGCTCCATGGTGAGGATGCGGTTATCGGCCATCCATTTCAGGTAACGCGGAATCGCGCGTTCCTGCATCGCCTGGTAGGCCTCCGGCGTGTTTGCGACGGGCAGCGGCGGCAGGTTGCGATTGCGGTTCTCCTCAAGCCGCAGCGAGGCGTGCGCGCGATTGAGCTCTCGGCGCAAGATCGTCACTTCCTCCTCCCACGACAACGGCACCAGCAGCACGTTGCGCAGGTACCAGGTGTATTGCTCCTTGCCGATGCCCGACGGGCCAGTCTTCCTGGGCGCTTCGCCTTTGACCCACGCTGCAAAGCTATTGGTCGCCGACAGCGCCGATTCGATCGCCCCGGAAAGGGTGCCGTCTCCGGCGGGGACGCGGCTGGCCAGGGTACGAAGTGCGTCGGCCTGCTCCTCGAACGCGCGAACGCCGCCGACCCAGAGGTCGGCCGCGTTGCCGTTTGCCAGGTTCCGGCGAGCAGCATCGAGAAGCGGCGCGATGGTTCGCAGCCGCTGCGCCAATTCGGCGGACTGCGCCGGCGAGAGCGGTTGCACGGTGTCGAGACTGGTTCGCGGCCAGATCGGATAGTCGTAGAACTTGATGGCGCCATGGATCACCGGACCTTCCCTGGCGGGCGTGTCGCTCTCGCTGGTGATGATCGACGCGTAGTACGCAGGGTCGCGGGCAAACGGCTGCAGCACTCGCAGGTGGTACTCGAGGCCGTTCATCTCGGCGCGCACCAGGTGGTGATCGACTTGCTGGGAGACCGACCATCCTGTCCGATCGATCGCCTGCAACCGCGCCTGCAACTGGCGCAACTCATTGAGCCGCCGCTCGTTGGTCTGCGGCGAGTAATCCGGCACGCCCCCAGCGAGGCGTGGCGGCTCCTCGAACTTGCGCCATTCGGCAAACAGGGCCAGCAGTTGCTGGTACGAAGCCGGCGCAGGCTGCGCGCCAATGACGGCAGCGGCCGCGATCATGATGGCGGCCACCACCGCCAGTCGCGCAACAACACGGATCATCGGTGAATCATACGATGGCAGTCGGCAGTCAACAGTCGGCAGTTAAGAGTTGACGATGGCGTCGGCTTCGATTTCCACCAGGTATTCATCGCCGACGAGGTCGGCGCCAATCAGCGTATTGGCCGGCTGAATGCGGCCGAAGCGCTCACCATGCGCGCGGGCCACGGCCTCCCAGTCGCGGACGTGGCGGACATAAACCCGCGTGCGGACGACGTCGGTCAGCGCGGCGCCAAGCGATTGCAGCGCGCCCTCGATCTTGTCGATCGCGAAATGTGTTTGCGCCGCCGGGTCGCTGCCGCCGATGGCCCGATCGCCAAGCGTGGCCGTTGTTCCAGACACCGCAATGTGTTGTCCGCTCCGGATGGCGCGGGCGAAACCGGCGGCACTTTCCCAGACGGTACCGGATAGGCAACGTGTGCGGCCGTCGGCTGCCGTGGTCGTCTCGTACGGCGACGGCATTGTCTGGAGGTGATGACTGAGATCGCCGGAGGCGGTCAGGAACGGTGGTTTGCGATATTCGTCGCCGCAATCGCCGGGAATGGGATGCAGCGTGGCCAATACCTCGCGAATCTGGGAGCGATCCTCGTCCGACAACGAAAAGGAGAACAACCGCAACGTATCATCGATGTGGGCCTGCTCGCCCAGCCGCGCGCCGACAATCACACCCGCAACGCCGGGTTGATCGAGGATGTAGCGCGTCGCCACGTTCGCGATCGAGACGTTGTGCCGATCACCAATCCGCTTGGCGGTCGCGAGGATTCGCTGCAGGGCGTCCCAACCGCCGGCAACACGCATGAAGCGGCCGTACTTCATCATCGACCACGTGCCGGTGTGCTCCCAGTCCGGCTCGGGCTGTCCTAACCATTTCTCGGTCAGCCAACCACCTGCGACGGTCCCGTAGGCGAGCAAGCCAATACCTGTTGTCGCGCAATACGGACCGAGCCCCGTGGCGGCACGCTGATCCAGCAGCGAGTACGACACCTGGTTCGAGACGACCTCGATGCCGCTGTTCTTCACCATCCGCAGATGCGCGGTGTCGACGTTGGTCAAGCCAAGATGACGGATCAGGCCTTCGCGCTTCAGGTCCTGCAAGTGATACAGCGTCTCGAGCCAACTGGGATCCGCGTAGTTCCACGCGTGAAACTGCAACAAGTCGATCGACTCCGCGCGGAGCCGCGCCAGCGCGCGGTCCACCGCCGCACGCACTTCCGGCAGCGGCACGCGCCCGGGCTTCGGGACCCACTTGGTGAGGCACTGGACCGTTGTCGTCTTCCGTCCACGGAAAATGCCCGCGACCAATTCGGCCGATCCGTAATGGTCGGCCATGTCGAAGGTCGTCAAGCCCGCATCGGCATAGGGCTGCATCGCATCGGCGGTCCGCTCGAGATCGAGGGCGCGGCCATCGCGCTCCATGTCTGCCAACTGCCACAGGCCGGTCAGCGCTCGCGAGATGGACAGACCGCTGGCAAGGTCGATGTGTGGAACCGGGGACTTCGTCATAGGTGCGGCTTACTCCGGCGGCAGCGCCGCGAATCGCGCGCGCAGATCCACGCCGGCCGCCTTGAGCCCTGCGGTCTCGCGCCAATAGATGATGGTGCCGGCGGTCATCACCGCGAGCCATAGCCAGGTCGATCGAAAGTACCAGGCCGCGGCTGGTGCGGTCAGGTCCTTGATCGTGTGAACGGCAAAGAACCCGGCGATCACGATGACGGCAAGCAACGCCAGCGGTACGCGATGCGCGTGGTTCGGCAGCACCGTGATGTCGCGGGCGATGGCCGGATTCCGGCCGGGCAGGGTCAGCACCGAAACCGCCATCAGCAGGAAGTTGACGAGCATCGCGGTCACGAGGATATCTACGCCAAGAAAGAAGTCGCCGGCCAGGTGGCTTCCCAACACGCCGAGCGTGGCCATCGCCCCGCTCGCCAGCACGGCAATGTGCGGTGTGCGCCTGCGCGGATGCACGGCAGCGACGGCGCGCGGAAAGATGCCGTCTTCCGCCCAGGCAAACATCAGCCGCGACGTCGCCAGCAGCATCGCCGGCAGGTCCTTCGCCAGCGCCACGGCTGCAGCCGATACGATCACCACCGTCCAGAATGGCGGCAGGAGGTAGCCGAGCAGGCCTGGTGCCGTGAGATCGCGGCGGGCAGCTTCATCAGCCACGTATTGCCAGGGCACCGCGTTGTAGACCGCGGCCGTGAACATCAAGTAGAAGAGCGCAACGGATCCGACGGCCAATCCAATCGCCAGCGGCATCGTGCGACCGGGTTGCTTTGCCTCGCCTCCGGCCTGCGCGATGGCGTCAAAACCGATGAACGACGCAAACAGCACGGCCGATGCGGACATGAATGTCCACGGCGCGAACGTGCTGGGCACCGCGGGAACACCGCGCCCCTCGCGCGCGATCAGCGCCGCCGAGAAATCGCCGGCGTCGAACCAGAACCCGGCGACGATCACGACCGCGCCCAGTGCGAAGGTCAGGAACATCAGCGGCACCACCAGGCGCTGGTAGAACACGATGCCGCGTAAGTTCGCAATCACAGCCGCCCACAGCACACCGAGCGAGATCGTGAGCCGCACGGGCCCTCGATCGAGGATCGACGCGGCCTGAGGCCAATTCGCGGCGATCGCGATGTCGCGAATGAACGGGACCAGTACGTAGGACACCACGCCGATCGCGACACACAACGCGAACCACTGCGAGAACGAGGCGACGAACCCGAGGTACGGACTGAGCCCGCGGCTGGCATAGACGTAGCTGCCGCCGGCGCGTGGCATCGCAGACGCCAGGATCGCGTATGCCAGTCCCGCCAGCATCGCGGGCAAGGCTGCAAAGAGAAAGGCGGGCAACACGTACGGCCCGATGCCGGGCACGTTGCGCTGGATCATGAACGGGATGATGTTGATGCCGGCGCCGACCATGGCGCACACGCCGGTCGCGGTCAGTCCCAGCACGCCCATCTCTCGCGCGAGCGTGGCTCGGCCGTCAGATTGACTCATCGAAGCGTCAGTATAGCCGTTGTACTATGCCGACCATGTTCAACGCGCGTCGGGTGATGTGGTTGGTGTTCCTCGCGGCAACGTCCGCGACAGCGGCTGCGGCGCAAACCCCGCCCCTCACCCTCGAGCAAGTCACCACGCGACCGAGCATCATCGGCACGCCACCCTCGCCTCCGGTGTGGTCTCCCGACAGTCGTCGATTCGTGTTCGCGTGGAACGACTCCGGCCTCGCCTTCCGCGATCTGTGGATCGCCTCCGCTGACGGCAGCGGTCTGCGCCGGATCACCGATCTCCAGCGCACGCATCCTTCACCAGCACCGCCAGCGGGCCGAACCACGGCGGCCCTTGCGGCCCAGGCCGCGGCTCGCAGCCGCGGTGGCGTATCAGAGTACGCGTGGCTCCCGGACAGCCGCACCATTCTCTTCTCCGCCGCCGGTGCGACGTATCGCATCGACGTGGATGGCGGTTCACCAACGCGCGTCGACCTCGGGGGCGGGGCCGGAGACTTTGCGCTCTCACCAGACGGTAAGCGCCTTGCCTTCTTGCGTGATGGCGACCTGTGGCTGTGGCCGACCGATGGCAGCACAACCCCGACGCAACTGACGCGCATTGCGGTGCCGGGCATCGCACGTGTGTCGCTCGGCACCTACAACCGCGCCGACGTCGAGATCGGCACCGGTGTCTGGGGTGCGAACTGGCGATCCTTCGCCTGGTCGCCAGACGGTCGCACGATCGTGTTTCATCAGGTCGATCGAAGACACATTCGGCGGGTGCCGTTCCCCTCGTACCTCGGCGACGAAACGATCGTCAGCGAATTGCGACGCGGCTATCCGGGAGACGAGAACGAGCGGCGCACGCTTCACCTGCTCGACGTGGCGACCCGCCAGGTCCGAGCGATCACGCTCGACGAACCCGGCTATCGCGCTGTCAGCGATTTTCAGTGGGCGCCAGATGGGCGGCTGATGATCGATCGGGTGTCAGACACCGGCACCGATCGCTGGCTGTCGGTCCTCGCCGCGAACGCGACGACGCCGCGACTGGTGTGGCACGATCATCGTCCCTCCCGCATCTATCCCTCGTACGCGGCCCGCTGGCACCCCGACGGACGGCGCATCGTCGTATTGGCGGACATCACCGAGCGCGATCATCTGTACGCCATTGACTCAACGACGACGAACGCTGCGCCGGAGGCACTGACGTCAGGCAACTGGGACGTCACCGACCTGGTTGCGATCGGCGCCGACGGCACGTTGACATTCACGAGCACCCAGAAAAATCCGTACGAGCGTCAAGTGATGCGCGTTGCGTCATCGGGCGCGCAGCCGGTCGCCGTGACATCGCTGGCCGGCACGCACACCCCGGTGTTGTCACCTGATGGCACTCACCTGGCGTCTGTGTGGACCGATGACGTGACGCCACCCGAGCTGATCACCGTCGCCACGGGCGGGTCCGCTTCCGAGCGCCGCGTGACGTCGTCGCCGCTGCCGGCATTTCGACAACACCAGTGGGCTCGCGCCCGCTATGCGACGTTCACCAACGCCGTTGACGGTTCCACCATTCACGCTCGCATCATCGAGCCCACGAGTCTCGACCGCTCGCGGCGGCACCCGGTGATCTTCGGGCCGGTTTATTCGAATACGGTGCGCAATCGCTGGAATGGGCTTGCGGGAACGCTGCAGCAATACCTCGTTCAGCGCGGCTACATCGTGGTGCAGGCGGACGTGCGCGGCAGCGTCGGCTACGGCCGGACCTTTCGCGAAGCGTTTCTGATGGACTACGGCGGCAAGGATCTCGATGACTTGCAGGCGGTGGTCGACGGCCTCAAGCAACTGCCCTATGTCGACGGGCAGCGTATTGGCATCTGGGGAAGCAGCTATGGCGGCCTGCTGTCGGCCTATGCCCTGCTCAAGCGCCCCGGCGTGTATGCGGCGGGCGTGGCCGGTGCGCCAGCCCTCGATCCGCATGCGTTCGGACCGGACGATGTGGCGATCACGCGAACGCCGGCGTCACATCCCGACGCCTTCGTTCGCGGATCCGCGTTACAGCTCGGCGACGATCTGCGCGACCCGTTGTTGGTCATTCATGGAATGATGGACGACGTGGTGCCGTTCCGCACGACCATGGCCCTTGCCGAGCGGTTGATGCTGCTCGGCAAGGACTTCGACGTGGCGACCGCGCCGGCCGCCACGCATGCCTGGACCGCGCGGGAGCATTACGCGCTGTACTTCTATCGAAAGCTCGTGGCGTTCTTTGATCGACACCTGGCGGGTAAGCCAGGCGCCTAGCGCCACGGACGTTCTGACGATCACGCGAGCGGATCGACGCGATCGGCCGGCGAGCCCAAGCCCGTTGCGGGAACGCGCGATGCCGGCCGCTACTTCCGCGTCACATGCAGGTAGACCGAGTGTCGTCCGAACGATTCGTAAAACGGCTTGAACGTGGCGCCACTGGCGGCAAACCGCAGCGTCGATGGGTCACCGGTGATCGATCGCGAGATGTCGCGCGCATCGAGCGTGATGTTGCGCCAGTCAGTACGTGGCGCTGACTCCTCCGCCGCCAGCAGTACCGGCCCATAGAACACGCTCGCCACATTCGGTTGGTCAACGACCGGATTCAAGCTGAACGAGAACGGCATCCGCAGCTCGATCGTGTCGTTGGTACTCCAGGTCCGCGCCAGCGTCAGATACGAACCTGGGGCCGCCTTCACCGCTTCGTCCCGGCCGTTGATCTTCACGAAGAAGCCGCTCGTCGCCCACTTCGGGACCCGGATCTTGATGTCGAACCGGCCACCGCCGCTGAGGGTCAGCTTCGTCGTATCGGCTGACGGAAAGTCCGTCGCCTGCCGAACCACGACGTTGCGCGATTTCCAGTTCAAGGTCGACGGCACAAACAGGTTCACATACAACGTGGCGTTGTCGGCGCTGCGGAAATAGATCGAGTCCTGCAGCTTGGTGTTGCTCTCGAGGGCCGTACCGTTGCAGCACGTAAAGCTCTTCATCTCCGCGTTACCGAATCGCTTCTGGGCGCCGGGATTAAGGGGCACGTGATACGTGTTGCCGGCGTCCTCTTCCGCAACCGACGCGAGGATGTGGTTGTAGAGCGCCTGCTCGTAGTGATCCATGTACTTCGCCGTCTGGTCGTACATGAACAACTGCCGATCGAGCTTCAGCAGGTTGTAGGTCGCGCAGGTCTCGTTCTGGCCGCCCTGGGCGAAGCCGTTTTCCCACAGCGAATCCGGCTGCACGGGGAAGCACTCGGCATTGTTCGGCGTCCGCGCACCGGCCACGCCACCAATCGAATACATGTAGCTGCGATTGACGATGTCCCAGAAGTTGCTGGCGATCTGGTAGTACGGCATCTCCTTCGTGTTGCGGAAGGTCTCGAGCGCGCCCGTGATCTGCGGAATGTGCTGGTTGGCGTGCTTACCGCGGATGGTGTCTACATTCTTGGCCAGGCCGTGATCGTGCGCGGCGTTACCGAAGAAGAAGTTGGTGTTGTCGAACAACTTCGCGCCGTCGATGAACCGCTTGTCGCCGGTGAGGCGGAACAGGCGCGCCATCACTTCGTTCATGCCGCCGTATTCGCCGGCAATGTAGCGATTCCACATGCTGATGCGCGTCTCAGGCGGCAACGCCTTCAAACGCGTATACGACCACGCCCCCATCGCCGCGGCAATATCGAGCGCCTTCTTGTTGCCGGCAACTTCGTAGCTATCGAGCAAGCCGGCGAGGATCTTGTGCAGCGTGTAGTACGGCGCCCAGATCTGGGTGTCCTGCGTGCCGTAGGTCGCGCCGCGCTCGAGCATGATGAACTGATCGGGCGGATAGGCGCTAATGAAGCCCGTGCCCCAGTTCCAGTAGTCGTTGCGAACCGCACCCTGTCGTAGATTCGAGTCGTAGCCAGGCCTGCCCGCACCCGGAGGAACCGCTGTTGGCTCGGCCACCGACGGTCCGCCGGCCGTCGCCGGTCGCCCCGATTTCTGCTGCAGCCCATACAGGGTGTCGATCAGGTAGTTCATCTTCTGCAGGAAGTTCGCGCGCAGTGCCTCGTCGTAGGTCGCGCTCGCGTAGGCCTGCGCGATGGCCGACAGGTAATGCCCGCTGGCGTGTCCGCGCAAGCGTGTCGTCTGGTTGTCCCAGCCTTCGAGCTGTACGGCGCCCGGGGGCTGCGCCACGCCGAACGCGTCCCTGAAGTTGTAGAGGAAGTTGTCGGGGTTACTCGCCGCGAGCCCGCGCACGAACTTGTCGCGATTTCTGATGAACGGCGTCTCACGGCCCCTGGTGTCTCGCTCGAGCACGACATCGCTCAACGCAAAGCTCTCCGCGAGCCTGCTCGGTGGTGTTGTGGTACCCACTGGGACCTTGACGATCACGGTTGCCTTGGGCGCGAACGGCGTGCCGGGCACTTTGCCGGTCACGGTGTAGCTACCAGGCTTCAGCACCTCACTGTTGTCGGTGGGGGCCGGCCAGATCACGCGCACGTTCGGACCGCGGGGCTCATTGGGCGATCGGTCGCGATAGTTCGCCGCCACCTCGGCCGGGAATCGCGGAAGGAATCCGACGATCGTCTCGACAGTGATGTCCGGCACATTGGCAATGGCAGAAGCCAGTGGCGACTCGAGCGGGATGCCCGCAGTTGAAATCTCAGGCTGCGGCGCGCGGGCGACCGTCGTCGGCCTCGACGCCAGCGCGTTATTGCGGATCGTCGCCACCTGCGCTGCCGTCAAGGCGACGCGATACACGCGCAGGTCACGGAATCGCGCATGAATCGCCGGCGCGGCGTCATCCTGCGATCGCCCGAAGAACAACCAGTTCGCATCGCGGTTGGACTGATTGATGATCTGCGCCGCGTTGCCGATCACCTCCGTCGCCTGGCCCGCACGATTGCCATCCAGGTACGTGGTCACCGTTCGAGAGGCAGGATCAAGCACCACCGCCACGTGCATCCAGCGATTCTCGAGGTATGGCACCGCGGTCGTTTCCCGGGTCGCGCCATTCAGCGCCACGGCTGCTCGAAAGCCAGCTTGATTCGCGATGGCAAAGAACCGCGTGGAGGCGTTCTGGCCGAAATCGAAGATCGGACCGGTCGCTCCGGTCGGAAGGTAGAGCCACGTCGACACACTCAGCGTGTCTTCGCCGTTGAGCGACTGGCCGGGTAGTTGGAGGTGGCTGCCGTCCCCCGTGACCAGGAGCACCTGCTTGAACTGCTCGTCGTTGACGAACACGCCGCCAACGCCCCTAACGGCGGCATGAAACTGGTTGCGCGAGCTGTCTTCGGCGGTGCCGGTCAGTTGATAGCGCGCAATCAGCGCGGTCTCGCCAATGCCGTCAAGAAATTGATCGCCGCCCTGCGCCTGATCGCGAGCGCCTCCGGCCAGTCCAACCAGGCACGTCGTGGCAGTCAGTAGTGAGATGAGGAGAACTCGAGCGCGCATCTGCACAGCATATGGCGAGGCCACGCCCGAGTCCACGACCAGCAAACCTTATAGCTTTACACGCATCGCCAGCGTGAATCGGGTCTCCTGCTTCCGCAGATCAGTCTCTCGATCGATTTCGAACAAGTCAGCACGAACACCTGCGCGTGCTCGTAAACCAATTACGCAAGAAGCTGGAGCCCGAACCATCGAATCCGCGCTACGTGGTCACGGAACCCTGGGTTGGATACCGGTTCGGCGGAGCGGGAGACTAGACCAGGCGAATCAGCGCACCGGCGGCTTGCCCATGTGGGCGGTCAGGTAGGCGATGATCTTCTGGAAGTCTTCTTCGCTACCGTCGGCACCCTTCGAGCGCATGTCGTTGACGATCTTCGTCCAGCCCTCTTCGGTTTCACGGGTCGAAGCGGCGAACATCAAGTCGTGACAGCCGGCGCAGACGCGGCGCAGTTCAGCCTTGCCGGGGCCTTCCGGTAGTTCTTGCGCAGCCAGCCCGGCGGCCGAGACCTGCGCAGGAACCATATTGAGTGCGGCAGTCACGGCGAGGACTCCCGCCGTGAACAGCATGGTCCAGGAAGCCTTCGACATCACGGTTACTTCTCCTTCCGTCCGCGGCCTCTTGCCAGCGCGTCGCGCGCTTCGTCGAAATGCCGCTCCATGCACACACTCGCCGCCTTCGGATCGTTCGCGGCGATGGCGTCGACAATATCCTGGTGCGACTCGACGACGCGCAGCACCTGCTCCTGGTCGCTGCGGCTTTCCATACCCGCGCGAACCGAGGTGGCCATGGCCTCACCCAGCGCGCTGGAAATGAGCGCGAACAACGGGTTGCCGGTCGCGGTTCCCAGGCGTTCGTGGAAGTGCACGTCGTACTCGACAAACGCGTCGATATTGCGACGAGCGCGCTTCATCCCGCGAACGGCCGACGGGATTTTGGATGCGCAATGCCGCATCCGGGCGGGCGAATCATCCCAACTGGCGATCGATTTCTAGATGCCGACTGGCCAGGGCTTGACGAAGTCGAAGGGCACGTAGCGGCGAATCCGCTCGAAGTCGCGGACATTCTCGGTCACGAGCACGCACCCGGATTCGCGACACGACAGCGCGAGCAAAATGTCGTTGGCGAACGATTTCGACACTCGCGCCAACTCGAGACCGTCTCGATTCGCCATTTCAGACAACATGTCTCCAGAGCGGTGCCAAGCCTCCCGCGACGGCGTGATCACGCGGTTCGTCCGCTCATAGTGGGACAGGACGTGCTGTTCCAACATCTCGCGATCCTTCGTGCGCAGAACGCCCGCGCGTAACTCTTGAGCCACGATGACGCTGAGGTGCTCGAACGGAGCGCATGCCTGGTGGAATCGCTTGAGCTGCTCTTTCGCGGCGAGATCGCGGAAGGCAGCGATGAAGATCTGCGTGTCGAGAACGAACTTGCGAGTCGTGCGGCTCACTCCGGGTCTGGCGACGTGATGATGATGCCGAACATCGCGTCGGTACCATCGACCAGCTGCTGCGTGAACACCGCCAGGTCCAGCGCCCGTTCGATCGCTTCGGTCGCCGTAGTCGTCCCGAGCGCCCGCTGCGCCGCCCGCAGTTTCGAGAGGGGCAACCTGTAGGTGCGCGACACGCGTTTTTCCTTGCGGCCCGCTCCAGCGCGGCTCGATCGGCTCGCCATGTCCCGAGTGTATTGACTCGCTTGACTTAATGTCAATACGCGTGTTCGGTGCTGGTTGCTGCCGCATGATCCTGGTTCCGGTCGTCAGGGAGCAGGAGTCGTACCGACCGGATCCACGAGCGAGTGCGACGATGCCTGTTCGTCAGTACGCAGGTTCTGACGCCCGCCGGTCGCCGGGACATCGCTGAAACTTCGTCAGTCTGGGGTTGTTGTATACTCGTAAGTTCCTGCGACTAGCACGGTCCACTCAGAGCGGAGAGGTACCGAAGTGGTCGTAACGGGGGCGCCTCGAAAGCGTCTTGTCCGAAAGGGCACGTGGGTTCGAATCCCACCCTCTCCGCCATTCGATTAACCTAAATACTAGACAATAAAGCACTTATCTGGTCTAGCTATTACGCATTCCCTCTTTTTGTCCCACATCCATTCAACCGACTTCGCGTGTAGATCTCTGAATGCGCGATGTCTAGCCGACCGCGCCAGCGAATGGCGCTAACGACGTTCGGGCCGAACCTTCGCGACGACAGTGCTGATTCGTGGGCTTATAGGCCGTGGACTTATAGGCTGTGGACCGGCGGTTCCCACCCGAATACCGTCAGGCAAGTCGAGCAGTGAAACGAGCACTCGTTGCAATGGGCAGGCGAATACGCAGTCTTCGGGAGGCAAAGGGAATTTCGCAGGAGGCCTTCGCGGCAAAGGCTGGGCTTGACCGAGCGTATTACGGTGGCATCGAGCGTGGGCAGCGCAATGTTGCCGCCGTGAACCTCATCCGCATTGCAAAAGCGCTTGACGTGGAAGTCGGCGCACTATTTCCGCCGAATCGCGAGTTGTAGTTCGGACTCACCGAGCCAAGTCGTCTTCCGCCTCCGCTCGCCTGGAGCGCGCCAATCAGCGTGCAGTTCCGATGGCGAAGAAAAAATCGTACGGCTCAAGGGGCCAGACGTGGCATCCCGATTTTATTCAGTACATGGAGGAGATTGCGGCGCACCCGGGCTATGCTGGCATGCCCGACGCCCGCACCGAAGACGGTCGTATTCAGTGGGAAGCTCCGTCGAACCGGAAATCGGGTCGATTTAAGGACACTCACCACAAGCGCCGAAACTGGTGGCGACGGAAGGCGCAAGAACTTGGTATCCGAGTTGATTCTCCGCAATGGATTAGCAGAGCAGCCAAGACGCTCCATCCGACGAAACGCAAACCATGCAAGCGCTGCGGCCGCGTCATGGAACTCGCGTACGTCTACCCTCAGGCGCGACTGCTGGCGCGGATTACGAGCCTTCCTAAATTCGATAAGAATTTCAAGTTCGCGGAGTTCGAACCGATCGACGCTCTCCTACGCCGCTTAGTCGCTCACCATGGAGACGCTATTCTCGACAACCTCTCAAGCGTGTTTCGCACGCACGGCATCGCCCCGCCCTCTCTCGGACGTGATCTCGAGGCCTGGCTGCATTGGCTGCGCGCGACCTACATAGTGGCCGAGCCTCCGCTCCTTAGTCCCGGAGCAATGTCCAACGCCCCCGATCGCTTCGAGGGCTTTCATCATTTCAACTTGTGTTGTCGAGGCAAGGCTGACACGGGTCGACATCGAACAAACCTAAGTAGTTATGTAACCGATCGACGCGCGTTCGAGTATTGGAATGATGGTGATTGGATTGCAGCGGATCGTTTGATGGGTGTGATCCGCGCGAACCTCGGAAAAGAGCCGTGCTTGAATGGTCACGCCGGACCGTGTAACGCGGACCACACTGGGCCTTTGTCGCTCGGATTCGCTCATCGCCCTGAATTTCAGCTCATGTGTACTCCGTGTAACAGTGGCAAGAACAATCGTTTGTCTCTGAGAGACGTTCAGAAACTACGAGAGTCGGAGAAGCAGGGCGAGCGCGTCGTCTCTTGGCATAGCCGAGCGGTTTGGGACTCGCGCAAGAGTTCGATAGTCGACGATGAAACCGCGTTGCGTATGACAAAACTCCTACGCGACAATCGTCGCACAACTATGTCGATACTAGGAGACATCGCAAGCGTAGGTCACTTGGCATTTCTCGCATCGCTCTTACACCTCAAGCTCGCGGACTCCGATGTCGAGATCTTGGAGACGAAGATCAAGAACAGCACCGTTCGTGTGGCGCGAATGCAACGGAAGAACCGCGAGACGAAGTATGCTGCGATACAGAAGGCACGCCGCGTTCGCATCGCATTCGCATCACTCTCCACTTATACGAGCAAGAAAAGACGCAATTCGTTTGTGGTCATGACGCCAAAGGCCGAGAAACACTTGTCGTCAGCCCTCCGGATGTTGGAACGCACGTCTCAATCAACCAAAGATCTCGACCGCCGCGTCGCGAAAGCGCTCGGGACGAGCTCAGATGCTTCACTGAAACAGATTGTCGACGAGCTAACAAACGTTGACGACCCTATGTTCGCTGCCGCCTTTCGTGAAATCGAGGCAGCGATGGAGGCAGTTGGGGCGGAACTTGGTACACGATGGGACGATGAACGCTATGTTCGTGCGGAACGCGATGAGACGGATTGATCAGCGCGCGGTCCCAAGCGCAGGCGATTCAAACGACCGTAGATAGTCTTCCGGGCGCAATTGCCCTCGCATTAATGCTTGATAGTTAGTCCTCGGGGAGAATCGATAAGGTTTTCCTGATCCATCTTCTCCAGGTTGCAACGGCGGTAAGTCACCCAAAGCGTCTTCAACGGTAATTGCTGCGGGAAGGCTCTCGAAAAGGCCGCCGCCGCCAGTGAGCTGAGTCACGTGCGGAGGCGGGGAAAGAGGAACCCGCTGGTCGCGCACACCCACAACTACCACCCTCGTACGTCGTTGCGGGATAGCGTAACTTTCTGCACGCAACTTCCAGGCGACCAGCTTGTAGCCTTCGAGGCTTAATGCCTGCTTCACCATTTCAAATACGCGCCCACCTTCCATGTTGAGCAGTCCGGTAACGTTTTCGAAAATGTAGGCTGCCGGCTTTAAAACATTCAGCATGTCGCGGTACCTGTAGAACAGAGTGTTTCGCTCGTCCTCCATCGTTCTGCGGTTGCCCGCAGTTGAGAATCCTTGACAGGGCGGCCCACCGAGCACGACCAAGGGTTTGTCCGGTGAACGCATTGCCGATACTCGGCGAACGATTTCCTCAAATACCTGGGGCTCGCGAATACTGCCTATAACTGTGTCGCTGTGAACGTTTCGAACGTAAGTCTCTAGCGCCTTCTCGTCGATGTCGTTCGCGGTAAGTGGCTCCCAGCCAGCCCACAGGAAGCCAAGGGAGAGCCCGCCGGCTCCGGAAAACAAGTCGACACACTGCCCACGCTCGGGAAGCATTCGAGCAATTTGGAAAGCCAAGAGCGGCGGCACAGCGTTACCGATCTGGGTGGCAATTGCACTGTGCGACCCGCTGAAAACGAATGAGTCCGGAAACGACTGAAGACGTGCAGCTTCACGTTCTGAGAGCACACGATGCTGCCCACCCGCATAGTCGTAATGCAAGTGGCAGCCGTTGCCAGGTCGCGTGAAATAGGTGTTGATGGTGTAAGCCGGTGCGGACGGCGAAAGCCTTCCATAATAAGTGGATCGGCTGCCTTCGCCGGCCTTGAAGCTCTCGCGTATTTGGGCAAGCCTTGCGGAAGGGATGGTGTCGGGAATGCTCTTCCAGTTGCCACCTGGATGGACGGCGTTCGCCATGCGGAGGTCCAAGTCGCTGAGGCGAGCGGAATAGTGATTCGGGATCATGGGTTTCACAACAGGAACGCTATCTGCCGCAGCTTTGCCGACTCCTTTCGAGCGCCACAAGCGCGGGCTGAGCAGCTGGTCGCGTTCCGAGTCTTCGATGTCAAAGAGATCAAGAACAGCCGAAAAGCCGGAGCGGTCGAGCCCGTACATCCGAGCCACTGCAACTTCCAGGGACAGTTCAGCGGCCACTCCCTTCTTGCACACTCCGGTTACTAGATCAGCCAGACGTGTAACTAGCTTGTCCGATAGCCGCGGAATGTGAGCGTTACGAACTGCGCCCAAGGAGATATGCCCCGT
>JAYQOO010000032.1:0-5070 GCA_038144855.1 Acidimicrobiia bacterium
CGCCCCTACAGGTTGGCGCGAATGGGTGTCAATCGAGGTCACGCCTCGATGATGCCAATGGTGCCCATCTTGCGGAACTTGTCGTAACGCGCGTTCAGCCGGTCGTCGACCGACATGGCGGACACCTCGGCGAGGGCGCGCGACAGCGCGATGTCGACGAGCGCGACCGCCTGGGCCGGGTCGGTGTGTGCGCCGCCGACGGGTTCGTTGACGATCTCATCGATGATGCCAAGGCCGAGCAGATCGGGTGCCGTGATCTTGAGCGCCGTGGCCGCCTCAACCTTCTTCGTCGGATCGCGCCACAGAATGGCGGCACACCCTTCGGGGGGAATCACGCTGTAGATCGCAAACTCGTGCATCAGGATGCGATCGCCGACCGCAATGCCGAGCGCGCCGCCGGAACCGCCTTCGCCGTGGACCAGGACGATGACCGGCACTTCCAGCATCGCCATCTCACGCAGGTTGAGGGCGATCGCCTCGGCGACGCCGCGCTCCTCGGACTCGATGCCGGGATAGGCGGCCGGCGTATCCACGAAGCAGATGATCGGACGGCGGAACTTCTGCGCCATCTCCATGGTGCGCAACGCCTTGCGATAGCCATCCGGGCGCGCGTAGCCGAAGTTGCGATAAATCTTCTGTTTGGTGTCGCTGCCCTTCTGGTGGCCAACGACCAGAATCGGCTGCTCCTTGTAGAGGGCGGTCCCGGTCACGATCGCGTGATCGTCGGCGAAGCGACGATCGCCATGCAGTTCCACGAAATTGGTGAACAACCGCTCGACGTAATCGAGGGTGGTCGGCCGGGAGGGATGGCGCGCCACCTGGACGCGCTGCCACGGCGTGAGGTTCTTGTAGAGGTCGCCGCGCATGGCATTGACGCGTCCCTCCAGCCGGGCAATTTCCCGATCGCGATCCTCGCTGGGCTCGAGGGTCGCCAGTGCCTCGATCTCCTTCAGTAACTCCCCGATCGGTTCTTCGAACTCTAATAGGTCTGCCATATGGGGCTATCAGCTCTCGGACGCCGGCCTGTAGCTCACGAGTGAATCGTGACCGAACCGGCGCCGCACAGCTTTTCGACATCCGACACAAACTGTTCCGACGTTCGCACCCGAATCGAGTGGGTCACCTCGGCGCGCACGATCACGTGGCGGTTGCCGCCGTTCAACTCCACCTCGACGGCCACCGGGCGATCACCGCGGTGCCTGGTCATCACTTCCCAGAGCGATTCAATCGTCTCACGCGGACACGTGCCCTTCAACCGGATACGGACGCCGCGCGAGAGGCGCTCCTTCAGCGCCGACAACAGCATGATGTCGGTGCACTGGAAGCGGGAATTCTCTTCATCGCGCTCGAACTTGCCGCGCACGAGCAGTAGTGCGCCGTTCTCGATCAGGCCGCGATGCTTCCCGAACATTTCCGGGAAGACCACGACCTCGACCGAGCCCTGGTGGTCTTCAAGGGTGAAGACGCACATCGCGTCGCCCTTCTTGGTCTTCAGGCCGCGGAAGCCGGACGCAATGCCGCCGACGTAGACGTCTTCGAGGATCAGGCGTCCTGGGGACCCATCCTGGCTCTGCGGGATCTCCGTCATCGTCAGGTCGCCCACGGTTCTGGCGCCGAAGGCGCGCAGGTTCTCGGCGTGCCGATCGATCGGGTGGCCGCTGAGGTAGAGGCCGAGCGCGTCCTTCTCGTGCGACAGCAGCTCCATCTCGGTCCAGGGCGGCGAGTCCGGCAGACGGATGATGGCGAGTCCGCCGCCCTCGTCTCCGCCGCCAAACAGATCCGACTGACCAAGCTCGCGATCGCGCTGCGTGCGGTTGCCGTGCTCGATCGCACTGTCGACCGCTCCGAACAGCTTCGCGCGGCCGGCCGGCAGGCCCACTCCCGCCGGCACGAGGCTGTCGCACGCGCCGGACTTCACGAGCGCTTCGAGCACCTTCTTGTTGACGACGCGAAGGTCGAGTTCTTCGCAGAGTTGATGCAGCGACGTGACACTGCCGGTGCGCTCGCGCACCTCGATGATGGCGTTGATGGCGCCTTCGCCAAGCCCCTTGATCGCGGTCAGACCAAAGCGCACGCCTTCCGGCACCACCGTAAAGTGCAGCATGCTCTGGTTGATGTCGGGCGGCTTCACGGCAATGCCGCGTTCGCGCGACTCCGCAATGTAGACGGCGAGCTTGTCGGTGTTGGCGGCTTCGATCGTCAGCAGCGCCGCGGCGAAGTGCTTCGGGTAGTTTGCCTTCAGGTAGGCGGTCTGGTATGCGAGGAATGCGTAGGCCGTGGAGTGCGACTTGTTGAAGCCATACCCTGCAAAGAACTCCATCAGCTCGAAGATCTTGCTGGCCTTCTTTTCGCTGACCCCCTTGGCCAGCGCGCCGGACATGAAGGCTTCGCGCTGCTTCGCCATGACCTTGGGGTCTTTCTTGCCCATGGCCTTGCGGAGCACGTCGGACTGGCCCATCGTGAAGCCCGCCAGCACCGACGCCATGCGCATGACCTGTTCCTGGTATGCGATGACGCCATAGGTATCGGCGAGGATCGGTTCAAGGGACGCGAGTTCGTATTTCACCTCGCTGCGCCCGGCCTTGCGGTTGATGTAGTCGTCGACCATGCCGCCCTTGAGTGGGCCGGGCCGGTAGAGCGCGTTCATCGCGATCAGGTCTTCGAGGCGCTGCGGTTTGGCACGGCGCAGGATTTCGCGCATGCCCGAGCTTTCAAACTGGAAGATGCCGTAGGTCTGGCCGTCAACAAACAGCTGGTAGGTCTTGGCATCGTCCAGCGGCACGTTGTCGATGTCGAGGTCGATGTTCTCGGTGCGCTTGATCTCCGAGAGTGCGTCCTGGATCAGCGTCAGGGTGCTGAGGCCCAGGAAGTCCATCTTCAGCAGGCCGACGCGCTCGACCTCCTTCATCGCCCACTGGGTCGTGATTTCGTCCCGGTTGCTCTTGTAGAGCGGCGCGTAGTCGCTGATCGGCCCTGGCGCGATCACGACGCCGGCAGCGTGGACGCCGGCGTTACGCGAGACGCCCTCGAGGCGCTTGCCCATCTCCAGCACGTCGTTGACGCGCGGATCGCTCTTGGCCATGTCCCGCAGCACGGGGTTCTCGGCCAGCGCCTTTTCGAGCGTCATGTCGAGCGCCGGCGGGATCTGCTTCGCGATCCGGTCGACGTCGGCATACGGCATATCCATGACGCGGCCAACGTCGCGAATCACCGCCTTGGCCTTCATGGTGCCGAACGTGATGATCTGCGAGACATTCTCGCGGCCGTACTTCTCGGTGACGTACTGGATCACCTCACCGCGGCGCCGCTCGCAGAAGTCGACGTCGATATCCGGCAGCGAGACGCGTTCCGGGTTCAGGAAGCGTTCAAAAATCAGGTCGTAGTAGAGCGGGTCGACGTCCGTGATGCGCAGCGCCCACGCGGCCAGGCTGCCCGCGGCCGAACCACGGCCCGGGCCGACCGGAATGCCCTTCTCGCGCGCGTAGCGGATGAAATCCCACACGATCATGAAGTACCCGGGGTACCCCATCTTCTTGATCATCGCGATCTCGTACGACAGCCGTTCGTCGTACTGCACGAGCGTGTGGCGCAACTTGCCTTCTGATTCGAGCTGACGCAGACGCTCGAGGCGCTGGGTGTAGCCCTGGCGGACGCAGTGCTCGAAGTAGTCGTCGAGCGTGAAGCCCTCGGGCACGGCGAAGTTCGGGAGGTGGTTCTCGCCCGACTTGATGTTGACGTTACACCGCTCGGCGATCAGCATCGTGTTCTGCATCGCCTCCGGGTAATCGCCGAATACTTCTGCCATCTGCGCGGCGGTCTTCAGGAAGAACTGGTCGCCGTGATATTTCAGGCGCTGCACATCGTTGACCGACTTGCCGGTGCCAATGCACAGCAGGATGTCGTGCGGCTTGTGATCGCCATGACGCAAGTAGTGCACGTCGTTGGTGACCACGAGCGGCATGCCCAGGTCCTTGGCGATTGGCAGCAGGCCGTTGTTGACGATGCGCTGCTCTTCAATGCCCTGGTACTGCATCTCCAGGAAGAAATTGCCATTGCCGAGGATGTCCCGATACGTCGAGGCCGCGGCGATGGCCTTCTTGGCCTGCTCCTCGCGGATCGCCGTCGCGACCTCGCCCTTGAGGCAGCTGCTGAGACCGATCAGGCCCTCGGCGTGCTGAGCCAGCAGCTGTTTGTCGATGCGCGGCTTGTAATAGAACCCTTCGGTGTAGCCGGAGGAGACCAGCTTGATGAGGTTCTTGAAGCCCTTCTCGTTTTCGGCCAGGAGCACGAGATGGTTTGCCGTTTCACCGGGGGTGCCGCTCTTGTCGCGCCGATCGCCCGGCGCGACGTATACCTCGCAGCCCAGAATCGGGTTGATGCCGCGTTTGCGCGCCGCATCGTGAAACACGACGGACGAGAACATGTTGCCGTGCTCGGTGACGGCCAGCGCCGGCATCTTGAGCTGCTCGGCCTGGTCGAGGAGTTCGTCGATGCGGCAGGCACCATCCAGCAGAGAGAACTCTGTGTGGAGGTGAAGGTGGACGAATTCCTTAGACATGCCCCGCTATTCCCACTCGATGGTTGACGGGGGCTTCGAGGAAATGTCGTAGACGACGCGGTTGAAGCCGCGCACTTCGTTGATGATGCGGTTCGACACGCGCGCCAGTAGATCGTGCGGCAGCGGCGCCCAGTCGGCGGTCATGAAGTCAGCGGTCTGGACCGCCCGCAGCGATACCACCCATTCGTAGGTGCGGATGTCGCCCATTACGCCGACGCTCTTGACCGGCATGAAAACGGCGAACGCCTGGCTGGTCTTATCGTACCAACCCGTGGCCCGCAATTCGTCGATGAAGATCGCATCGGCCTGGCGCAGCAGGTCGGCATACTCGCGCGTGACCTCACCGAGGATGCGCACGCCAAGGCCTGGACCGGGGAACGGATGCCGGAAGACCATTTCGCGCGGCAGTCCGAGTTCGAGGCCCAGCGCGCGGACTTCGTCCTTGAACAACTCACGCAACGGTTCGAGCAGCTTGAGATGCAGCGTGTCCGGCAGGCCGCCGACGTTGTGAT
>JAYQOO010000032.1:5080-33129 GCA_038144855.1 Acidimicrobiia bacterium
TGATGACTCTTGATCGTCATCGCCTTCTTGGTCTTTGCCGCCGCCGACTCGATGACGTCCGGGTAGATCGTGCCCTGTGCCAGCCACTTGGCGTTGGGTAACCTGGCCGCTTCGGCCTGGAACACGTGCACGAACTCGCGGCCGATGATCTTCCGTTTCTGCTCCGGGTCGGTGACGCCGGCGAGCGCGGTCATGAACTGCTCGGACGCGTCGACGTGAACCAGCGTGATGCCCATGTGCGTGTGGAACGTGTCGACGACTTGCTGCGCTTCGTTCAGGCGCAACAGGCCGGTGTCCACGAACACGCAGGTCAACTGTTTCCCGATGGCGCGATGGATCAGTGCGGCGGCGACCGACGAGTCGACGCCGCCCGACAGGCCGAGAATGACCTCTTCGCGGCCGACCTGCTGACGGATCTTCTCGACCGCCTCCAGAGCGTAGTCCCCCATTTTCCAATCCGCGCGCGCGCCGCAGATGTCGACGACGAAGCGGCTGAGAATCGCCTTGCCCTGCAGCGTGTGGGTAACTTCAGGGTGGAACTGGATCGCGTAGAGTCGCCGCTGCTCGTCGGCCATGGCAGCGATCGGACAGGTATCGGTCGACGCCATCACCGCAAATCCGGGAGGCACTGCCACCACCTTGTCGCCGTGACTCATCCACACCTTCAGGAGGCGCTGGCCGTCCGGAGTGTGCTGGTCGGCGAGGCCGTCGAGCAACGTCTGATGGTCGGCCGGCCTGACTTCGGCATAGCCGAACTCACGGGTGTGTCCCCCTTCGACGCGGCCGCCCAGCTGGTGCGCCATGGTCTGCATGCCGTAGCAGATGCCCAGCACCGGCACACCAAGCTCGAACACGGCCTGGGGTGCCTTGTCGGTCGACTCCTCATACGCCGACATGTGACTGCCGGACAGGATGATGCCGAGTGGGTTGAAGGCGCGCACGAAGTCGTCAGAGACGTCGGCGGGATGCACTTCGCTATACACGCCGGCCTCGCGCACGCGTCGCGCGATCAGCTGCGTGACTTGCGAGCCGAAATCAAGAATCAGGATGGACTGATGAGCCACGATGGATGGGTAAGGACGTTATTATATAGCTCGTGATGGCGCACGTCTTCGCGCTTCTGCTCGGCGCGTTTCTGCAGCCGGCGCCGCCGGCGGCCACGCCGGCCGCCCTCGATGCGCGCTGGGCGACCACGTTCGACGCCCCCCCGGCCGCCTCGCCGGGGTTCGACGAAACGACGGCGTTTGTTCCGCTCAAGCCCGTTGAGGCGACGGATGACGTCGTGGC
Organism: Acidimicrobiia bacterium; assembly: GCA_038144855.1. Lineage (GTDB taxonomy): Bacteria > Acidobacteriota > Vicinamibacteria > Vicinamibacterales > UBA2999 > 12-FULL-67-14b. The sequence goes on from JAYQOO010000032.1 coordinate 6,368, forward strand.
CAAGCCCGGCCGTCTGGTTGCCGTCGACCACGATCGCGGGACGATCCGCTGGAGTCTTGAGGTCACCACCGCCTTAACCCCGGCCCCGGGCGTTGGCCTCGGGTTTACGGCCAGTGATGAGGTGATCGAGGCCCGCGATGTTGCGACCGGGAAGACGAAATGGCGCACGCCTCTGCCGGGCGGCATCGCAGCGCCCCTGTACTTCGATACCGGCTGGCTTCTGGCGTCGACGACCGCCGGCGATCTTGCCGCGCTGCGCGCCACCGACGGCGTGCGCGTCTGGCGCCGCCAGTTGGGCGCGCCGCTGGTTGCCACCCCCGGTCCCGCCCTGGACCGCCTGTTTCTTCCGCTTGCCGACAAGCGGCTGGTTGCGGTGATGTTGCTGACCGGCGAAACCGTCTGGGAGCGCACGCTGAGCACGCCGATCAGCGGACTGCTGGCGCTCGACGATCAATTGATATTCGGGACCGCCGCCAAGGAACTCTACAGCGTTGACTTGAAGCGCGGACGCGATCGGTGGACGCGGCGGCTGGGCGGCGATCTTGCCGGGATACCCGCCGCCGATGCCAGGCACATCTACTTCGCGTCGCGCGACAACCTGCTGTTCGCGGTGGATCGCAAGAGCGGCAACATGCGCTGGAAAGCCGACCTGGGCTCACGCCCTGCCGGCGGACCGCTGACGCTGACCGACTCGCTGTTGATGCCGCTGGTGTCGAGTCAGATCGTGGGTTTCGATCGTGTCACCGGCAAGACCTCGGTCAACGCGACCGCGGCCGGCGAAATCGGACTCCAGCCACACGTTCGCCGCGACGTACGGCAGACACTGCCGCAAGTGATCACCGTGAGCCGCGAGGGACAGCTCCAGGGATTCGGGCGCCGCTACGAACCGGTGCCGCAACTGTTGCCGGAGTTGTTCGGGCTGCCGTCGACGCCCTAGAACGCCGCCGCCAGGCGCGCAATGCCTTCTTCCAGTTGTTCGTGGGTGTTGCCTGAGAACGCGAGCCGGGCGAACTGGTGCCCTTCGCCGTTCACGAAGAACGCGCTGCCGAGTACGAAACTGACCTTCTGCTGCAAGGCGCGATCGAACAGCGCGCGATCATCGACGCCCGGCATTTCGATCCAGAGGAAGAATCCGCCGCGCGGTGACGTCCAGTTGACGCGTCCCGCCAGGCGGGCCTGAAGCGCGCGCTCCATCACCGTGCGTTTGGCCTGGTAGTGAGCGCGCAGTCCAGGCGCGATGCGATCGATGACGCCGCCGGCCAGCGCGCCGTGCACGATGCGCTGGTCGAACACCCCGCTGGAAATGTCGGCCGCCTGCTTGCACAGCTCGACCTTCTGGATCACCTCGCGCGGCGCGACCATCCAGGCCACGCGCAGGCCGGGCACCAGAATCTTCGAAAAGCTCCCCAGGTAGATCACGCGGCCGTCGGTGTCATCGGCCTTGATCGGCCGCGTATCCTCGAACGTGGTGACGTCCTCGAAATAGATCGATCCGTACGGGTCGTCTTCCAGGATCACCAGGTCGTGCCGCGAGGCCACGTCGAGCAGATCACGCCTCCGCTTCGGGCTCATCAGAAGGCCCGCGGGATTCTGGAAGTTGGGCGTCAGATAGATGAACTTGGCCGGCCGACCCTGCCTGGCCAGATCACCCGCGACCCGCTCCAGATCCGCCAGGGCGATGCCCTCCCCGTCCTGGGGCACCCCGACGAGGGACGCGCCAAGATTGTGGAATGCCGCGATGGCGCCGCTATAGGTCGGCAGTTCGACGATGACGCGATCACCGGGATCAATCAGTACCCGCCCGATCAAATCGAGTCCCTGCTGCGATCCGCTCGTAATCAACACATCGTCAAACTGTGCGGCGATGCCGCGGGTCTTCAACGTGCCGGCAATCAACGACTCGATCAGCGGCCGATAGCCGCGCGTTGCACCGTACTGCAGCGTGTTGCCGTCGTGCTTGGCAAGGATCTGTGCGGTGATCGACTCGAGTTCCGTCCAGGGAAAGACATCCGGCGCCGGGTAACCGGCTGAGAGCGAAATCAGTCCCGGGATCGATCCACTCAGCGCGCCAATGCGCCTGATGGCAGATTCCTGGAACTGGCTGGCTGCTGTTGAAAGCTTCATGCGCGGGTTACCAGACCATTGGGGGGCGTCGGCACCTCGACGCCGGCGGACTGCAGGGCAAAGTGCAGCCGCAGGTATGTGGCCACGCCGGTCAAGCCGACGAATTGAAACACGACGCCGCGTACCAGCCATGCGAAGACCTGCAGCGGGAGTGCGGCAAGTCCAACGAACGGCACAAACGCGATCAGGCCCAGAGCCGTAGTGGCCAGAATCGACGCGCCAGTCGCCATCAACATCAACGCCAGGATAGCCGCGAGCGCCTGGCTGATCGCCTTGGTGCGGCGACGCAGCAGGCGCACGACGTGCGGCAGCGCCTCGAGCACGCCGCAGTCCTCTGCCGCCATGACGATCTGGAGGAGCAGGTAGATGAAGTTGACCAGCGTGATCGCGACAATGACCAGCAGCGACGCGAGCGTGACCGCAACCGGCTTGTCGAGGGTCTCTGAAATCGACGGCCCAAACACGAACGTCAGGTAGGCCGCGGCAATCAGCCCGTACACGATGGTCAGCGCGATGCCCAACCGCAGGTACCGGCCGAACAGCGCGCGCACGCCGCCACTGAAGCGTTCGAGCGTGGCCTGGTTGGCTTCGCGCATGGCCGAGACGCGCAGAGGCGGCACCTCGATGGTGCCGGCGGAGCGGTCACCGGCCAGCAACACGGTCACGCTCCCCGCTTTCACCGCGAACATCATCACGGAGCCACCGGCCAGGATCACCCCCAGCGCCCCGACGAACGCGGCCAGCGCGGCCGGCTGGGCGACCAGGACTCCGACCGTCGTGGACACGGTCTGCGTGAGGTCATCCAGGCGCAGCAGGTCGAACGGGTTACCGCCCACCACCAGGGCCACCAGCATCAGGCCGCCGACGACCGGCACGGCGATCAACGTCTTGAACAACGTGTCGGCGACGAACTGGACGAGGACGACCTGCCAGTTTGCGGCAGTGACCAGCGCGCCACGTTTGAGGGAGAGCTTCAGCAGAGTGACATTCTACAATGACGTACGGTCATGGCCCTTCCATCCTTTATCACGCGCGCGGCGGCGCGCATCACGCTCGGCGGCCTCGTTGCCGCCGCGGCGTTGGCTGCTGCCGCGCTGGTGATCGAGCGCACGTCGCTGGGGCCGGACCTTGCCGCGTCCAAGGCGTTGCTGAGGGCCGAGGTCGAAGGCACCTTTGCCGCGCTGGCCGGGCGTCTTGAAGACGCGGTGCGATCCGTCAGCATCGATGCCGAAGTGATGCGCCGCGCCGAGCGGGGCGACGCGGCGGCGACGCGCCGGCTGTTCGAGCAGGTCGCCCTGAGCGCGTCGCGCGCGACCGTGTCCGTCACGATCTACGGTGCCGCGAATCAGCCGGTCGCCTGGCTCGGCCGCGCTGACGGCGTGCCGGCGGCGCGCCTGACTGGCGGCGCTGCGACCTTCCTTGCGCAAGGCAGCCAGGGGCTGCAATTGGTGCGCGTGCAGCCGGTGACCGATCCCGCCGATGCCGAGCGGCACATCGGGGCGATCGTCGCCGAAGCACCGCTTCCAGGCACCGACACGGACTCGATTCCAGGGTCGGAGTTCTCGTTGGCGACGAGCATCGTGCCGGTCGAGTTGCGCCGCCAGTTTGAAGGGGCGCCCGACACGTCGCCGGATGCGTTCGTGGTCCGCGCGGCGAGCGGTGAGGCGCTGGCCGCTGCCATCTTGTCGAATGCCGACCTCGAGCAGGCGCGGCTGCGGATTCGCGACCGCCTCTACGCCGCCGAACTGGCGCTCGCGGCCCTGTGGCTGCTGCTGTTGGCCGGCCCGTTGCTCGACTGGCGCAAGCTCACCGTGTCGGCGGGCGGAGCGATCGCCCTGACCGGCGTGATCGCGGCGCAGCTGGTCTCAGCACGGGCGCTGGCCTGGGTTGCGGTGCGCAAGGCCGGCCTCGCCGAGGCGTCGCTGCTGCCGTCGCCACCACCATCGCCGCTGGCGTCGCTCGCGTTCGAGTCCCCGATCGACTTCGTGCTCACGGCTCTTCTTGTCGCCGGGCTGGTCGTGCTCGCGGTGTCGAGCTTTGCGATGTGGCGCAGGGCCCGGCGCCCAGGTATCGGGGTGGTCGTCATCGACGGCGCGGGCACCGCCATGCTGTTCCACGTGACGCAGCTTGTCGCCGGTGGCGCGGTGATGACGCTGGTGATGGCCTACGAGCACGTCTTGCGTGGCTACGTCTCGCAGACGTCCGTCGATGTTCTTCGATTCGCGCTCGACCGGCTTGATCCGGTGCGAATGCCGGTCGTCGTCGGACTGATTGCGCTCAATGCGTCGGTCGTCGGGCTGGCCATCCTGATCTTCCGCCTGGCCTGGTCGCCCTGGGCATTTCCGGGCGGGCCGCTGTCCTGGCGCGTGCGCGGCCGCGGGGTGGGGCTGCTCCCGTCAGCGATTGCGTTCGGCACCTTTGCCGGCGCGGATCGCGCGCCGCTGTGGCCGTCGCTGCTGATCACGGCGACCGCCGCCGTGGCTGCGTGGGTCATCCACCGCTACTCGGCCGTGAATCGCCACGGATCGCAGGCGTCGCGGCTGATGTGGACGTTTCTCTCGCTGGCGATTCCGTCGCTGGTGCTCTACCCATCGCTGGTTGATGCCTCCGAGCGCGCCAGGCGGCAGCTGGTCGAGTCGCGTTACGCGCCCGAGGTCACCAACCAGCGCCAGGACCTGCATACCAAGCTCGAAAAGGCGCTCGTTGAGATCAATCGCATCGTCGCCCTCGATGACCTGGTGCGCGCCAGCGATCCACCGATCTCCGGTCCGCCACCGACGGATGCCGCGTTTCTGGTGTGGTCGCAAACCAGTCTTGCTACCGAGCGGCTGACCTCCAGCGTCGAGTTGCACAACGCCTCGGGCGAGATGGTGAGCCGCTTTGCGATGAACCTGCCAGACTTCGCGCAGCCGCAGCCGTGGAACGAGGCGGCGTGCGAATGGGAGGTCCTCGAAGAAGTGTCGCCGCTGTTCTCCGAAGAGCGGCGGTTGCTCCACGCCGGTCGCGCGTTGTGCGCGGCTGACAACCGCCGTGCGGGATCGGTCGTGGTGCATTCGATGCTCGACTATGGCAACCTGTCGTTCCTCTCGGCGCAGAACCCGTACGTGGCGCTGATGCGCTCGGCCCAGCGGCCGCAGCCCAAACCGCGCGCCGAGGTCTCCTTCTACGTCTATGGGTGGAGCCGGCGCGTGTTGTTCAGTTCCGGTGAAGACGCGCCCCCGCTGACCGAGGACGCCTTCGCCCTCGTCGCGGCGTCCCGGGTGCCTTTCTGGACCACGATCACCCGCGGCGCCGAGACGCTCGACGCGTTTGTGCTGAACGATCGCGGCGGCATCTACGTGCTGACCACCGAGCGGCAAAGCGGATTTGGACACCTGGTGGCCGAAGCCGAGTTGCTCGCCATGACCTTCGCGGTCTTCGTGGTCGCGGTGATCGGCGGCATGCTGTTCAACCTGGTGGTCGGCCGCGCGCCGGCGTCTGGCCGCGCCTTGTTTGCGGAAGTACGCGCGAGTTTCTACCGAAAGCTGTTCCTGGCGTTCGTCGCGGCCGCCATTGTGCCGGTGCTGGCACTGGCGCTGGTGTCGCGGGCCTACATGGCGAACCTGGTCCTGACGGACATCGAGAACGAAGCGACCCGCCTCGCCACCGTCGCAAGCCGCGTATTCCAGGATCTTCGTGCCTTTGTCGGGCAGGCGGCCGTTGCCGATGACTTGATCGTGTGGCTCAGTCGCGTCGTGGCGCAGGACGTGAACGTCTTCGATGGCCCGTTCCTGCTGGCTTCGAGCGAACGCAACCTGTTCGAATCGGGCTTGTTGCCCGAACGCACGCCGGGTGAGGTGTATCGCGCCATCTTTGTCGACGGGCGGCCGTCGTACGTCGGGCGCGAACGCGCCGGCGGCCTTGAATACTTCATCGCGGCGACGCCGGTGCAACTCGAGGGGCGACAGGCGATCCTGACGATCCCCTTGGCTTCTCGACAGCAGGAAACCGAGGCGCAGATCGAGGAACTGGATCGCCGAGTGCTGCTGGCCGCGATCCTGTTCATCATGTTCGGTTCCGCCATGGGCTACTACATGGCTGAGCGTATCGCCGATCCCGTCAACCGCCTGATGCGTGCCACCAGGCGCATCGCGCGCGGCGACCTGGACGCGCGCGTGCTCGCCACGTCGTCTGACGAATTGCGGCGGCTGGTCGATGCCTTCAACCAGATGGCCGACGACCTGCAGCGTCAGCGCGCGGAACTCGAACGCACCAATCGCCTGGCGGCCTGGGCCGATATGGCGAGGCAGGTCGCACACGACATCAAGAATCCGCTGACGCCGATCCAGCTCAACGCGGAACACATGCGGCGTGTGCACCTCGACCAGGGCAAGCCGCTCGGCTCGCTCGTCGATGAATGCGTCTCGAACATCCTCGGGCAGGTCCGGCTGCTGCGGCAGATTTCGTCGGAGTTCTCGAGCTTCGCCACGTCACCACAACCGCGGCCGGTCGAAACGCACCTGGCCGAACTGGTCGAGGAAGTGGTTGAGCCGTATCGCAAGGGTCTCGCCGAACGTGTTGCCGTGGACACGCACGTGCCGGCCGGCCTGCCGTTGCTCAACATCGACCGCACGCTGATCGGCCGCGCGCTGACCAACATCATCGAGAACGCGCTGCACGCCATGCCGAACGGCGGCAGGTTAACCGTCGACGCGGCCCTCGCGCCCGACCGCATGGTGCAACTGCGCGTGACGGATACCGGCATCGGCATGGATGACCAGGCGATCGCCAGGATCTTCGAGCCCTACTTCTCAACGAAAGCGATCGGTACGGGTCTGGGCTTGACGATTGCGAAGCGGAACGTCGAGGCCAATGGCGGAGCGATCGCGGTGACGTCGGAGAAAGCCCGCGGCACCAGCGTGACGATCACGCTGCCGCAGGCGTGACGGTTTACGGTCCAGGATTCCGGGAAACTCTGAGTTACGACGCTGTTTGGCCGCGATGCGGCGTTTGGGCAGCATCGGCGTCCGGCGCCGGCAGATCTTTGCGGCCGCGATTCATCAACTGGCCGACGAAGCCAGACGCGAAGTATGAATACGCCATCACCATCAGCGGCTCGTGCGGCTTAGACACCAGCAGCCCGATGCCCGCGGCAACCAGGAACAGCCCGCGCCATCCACGGCGCATGCCGAGGTCGAAAGTCTTGAAGCTCTGGAAACGAATGCTGCTGACCATCAACAGCGCCGGCACGATCAGCATGACGAACCCAAGCCATGCCATCGGCTTGGCTTGCAGGCCATCCGGGAAATAGAACACCGTCGCGGCCACGAGACCTGCGGCTGCGGGACTTGGCAGGCCGATGAAGTAGCGCTTGTCGGTGTTGGCCTGCACGTTGAAGCGCGCGAGGCGTAGTGCGGCGGCCGTCAGGTACAGGAAACCGACCGCCCACCCCATGCGGCCGAGTGGAATCAGGCCCCACTGAAATGCGAGCACGGCTGGCGCCATGCCAAACGAGATCAGGTCTGCCAGTGAATCGAGCTGCACGCCGAAGTCGCTGGTCGTGCCGGTCATGCGCGCGATGCGGCCGTCGAGCATGTCGAGGACGACGGCGAAGCCGACGAACGGCGCCGCGGTCGTCAACTCGCCACGCATGGCGTGGACGACGCAGGCCCAGCCGCAGAAGAGATTGGCAAGCGTGAAGAGACTTGGCAGCAGCGACACACCGCGACGAATGCCGCGGCGATCGTTGCTGCGTGGCACCGGGTGAATCCGGAACAGGTTTTCCGGCTTGTTCTTTGTGCTCATACCGTCTGCCAGGCCGTGTCTACTGCGCGAGCGTCGCGAGCGTCGTTTCGCCGCCCACCACCTTGTCGCCCGCCTTCACTAGTATCGTCGCGGTGCGCGGGAGGAACAGGTCAATTCGCGAACCGAATTTCATCACACCAAAACGGTCCCCGGTTTGCACTTGATCGCCCACTTCTGCGCGACACACGATGCGGCGCGCGAGGATACCGACGATCTGCCTGACCACCACCGCCGCGCCGGGCCGCTCAATGCGGACTTCCGTCCACTCGTTCAACTCTCCCGCTTCCTTCCTGTAGGCCGGCAGGAATTGGCCCGGATGATACTCCACCCGCGTGACCGTGCCGCTGACCGGGATGCGGTTCACGTGGACGTCCAGCGGTGACAGGAACATGCTGATGACCTGCCATTCTCCGGAGGGAGCGCCAGGCCATTCGGTCTGGCCGGCGACCATCACGCGCGCGTCAGCCGGTGACACCACCAGGTGATTGCCGGCCGGTGGATGGCGTTCCGGGTCGCGAAAAAAGAAGAGGAAGAACGCGCCGAGTACGAGGAACGGCACCGACCACGCGCGCCCGAGCCACACTCCCACCAATACTGCGACTACCAAGGCGCCGAGAACAAACGGCCACCCTGCCCGATCGATACCCATCTCTCGATGATACAGGGCTTGGGGACTTAGGGGCGTGAGGAGTTGGAAAGCGCATAGGGCATCCCGCTCCGGGATGCCCTATCAAGACGATCAGGCAAGCAGACCTGGCGGAGCGTTGCCGCTGTGCGAACGCAGGATCAACTCCATTTGATCTTTGACGCGCAGCTTCCACTTCTTCAGGCTGACTTCTTCGAATTGCTCGGCGTCTGAGAGGTAGTGCTTGGCTTCGAGCTCGTGCAGGCGATCGTCGAGTGAGTGGTGCTTGGAGGCCAACTCGCGGTATTCGTGGTTGGTCTCGATGAGGAGGTGTTTCAAGTCCTCAGCCATCGTTTCCGCCTCCCTTCCGGGGCCCGGCGCGGGATGCCACCGTCCCTTATGGGGCGGAATGTAGCACACCTGCAAAAGGAGGGATCCCCCTCAAATTGTCTTTTTTACGAGACGGCTGAGGATCAAGGCGTCCTCGACAGGGCTCGTGTAGTAATTCTTCCTGACGCCGTCCTGCGTAAAGCCAGACCTGGCATACAGCCGAAGCGCCGGCGTGTTTGACGCCCGCACTTCCAGCGTCATGGATTCGGCCCCAAGATGTGCCGCCTCGACCACGAGGGCCTCCAGCAGTTGTGTGCCCAGCCCGCGCCCACGCAGCTCCGGTAATACGGCCAGGTTGTTGATGTGGGCCTGCTCCGCTACCAGCCAGAAGGCGCAGAACGCCGCGACCGGATGCTCCGCCGTCCGCAGCACATAAATGAAGCAGACGTCAGGCCGCTGCAACTCCCGCTCGTACCAATCGCGGGTCGTGGGGTTGTTGAAGCTGGCTTCTTCGAGGGCCAGGACGCGGTCCAGGTCCTCTGCCGACGCCAGTCGCTCGACGATCGTGGTCACAGGTAACGGGGGCTGGCTAGCGGCTCCGCCGTTCGCGCTCGATTTCCGCGTCGGGCCGCCGGACATAGATGGGTTCAAGCGCATGCGGGGAGCCGCCGTCACCCGCCAGCGCCCTGTGTCGGGCGAGCTGCGCGATCTGGGGAGACAGCGGCTCTGGCGCGCGCACGCGCCAGGCCCCTGACGCCTGCGCCGCGATAAGGGCCTCATCACGCAAGGCCGCGTCGCCGCAGAAGATCGCGGAGCGCTGCGCGAGGCGCGGCGCCCACGCCGCGAGCAGCGCCGAGGGGGCCGACGCCACCGGCCATTCCAGCACCGATCGCGACGAGCGCTCGATCAAGGTCGCAAAGACGTCGCCGCGCTGCGCGTCCATCCACGGCACGATCAGTTCCGCATCGGCGCCGCTGCACTGTTCCCCAAGCGCGTCGAGGGCTGAAATGCCGATGACCGGTTTGTGCAGTGCCATAGCGAGGCCCTGCATGGCTGCGAGCCCGATGCGCAATCCGGTGAAGGCGCCAGGCCCGGTCGCGACCGCCAGCACGTCAATGCGCTCGCGTGAGACGCGGGATTGCTCGATGGCCTGTGCCAGCTCGAGCGGCAGACGCTCGCCGTGCGTGCGCGATGCGTCGCCGCGGACCAACGCGAGCACACGCTCGTCTTCCGTCACCGCCACGCTGCCGCCGCGTGTCGTTGTGTCAATGGCCAAGATAATCAAGGTGCGCCGGTCCCCGGGTGCCTGCCGTGCCTAGAGTCTGTCATACTCGTCTGGACTTTTCCGACCGTGTCACAGTCGCCATCCACGCCGATCTCGATTCCGCCCAACGTGACGCCGGCCATGCGTCAGTACTTCGACGCCAAGCGCCAGTATCGTCACGCGCTGCTGTTCTTTCGGATGGGCGACTTCTACGAGATGTTCTACGAGGATGCGCTGGTCGCGTCCCGGGCGCTGGACCTGACCCTGACGTCACGCTCCAAGGACGCCTCGGGCACTGCCGTGCCGATGTGCGGTGTGCCGTTCCACGCGGCTGACGGCTACATTGCCCGGCTCGTGAAAAAGGGCTACCGCGTCGCGATCTGCGAGCAGGTCGAGAATCCAAAGACCGCCAAAGGCGTCGTCAAGCGCGATGTCGTGCGCGTGGTGTCGCCGGGCACACTCACTGACGCCGCCTACCTGGATGCCCGGGAGCCCTCGTTCCTGATGGCGATCCTCGCCGGCGCCTCACCCATTTACGGCGTCGCGCTGGTGGACGTGTCGACCGGTGACTTCGACGTGGCCGAGTTCTCAGGGCCAGAGGGGCTGGCGGCGCTGCGCGCCGAGATTGCGGTGCTGCGGCCGCGCGAGATCGTCGTCGCCGCGGGATGCGACGTCGCCGCCCTTGTGCCGGAGCTGAACGTGCCGGTCACCGAGATCGAGGGCTGGCACTTCGAGCTCGAGTCGGCGCGCCAGACCCTGCTCGAACAACTGCGCGTGCAGAGCCTGGAAGGGTTCGGCCTCGAGAAGCGGCAGGCCGCCGTGTGTGCCGGTGGCGCGCTTGTCCGTCACCTGCGAGACACCCAGAAGGCGGAACTGGCCCATGTCCGCACCGTGCGGTTGCGCCAGGTCGCCGACGGCCTGTTGATCGACCCGACTACGCTCAAGCACCTCGAGATCGTTCAGGCCCAGGACGGTGGACGAAGCGGATCGCTGCTCGACGAGATCGACCGCTCGGTGACGCCAATGGGCGGCCGACTGATCCGCAACTGGCTGCTCCGCCCGCTGACGGCCCTGGAGGCCATCCGCGATCGCCTCGACGCGGTCGAAGAGCTGGCGGTGAAAACCACCGAGCGCGGCAAGGCACGCGAAACGCTCAAGTCGATCCAGGACCTCGAGCGGTTGATCTCCCGCATTGCCCTATCGACGGCCGGGCCGCGCGATTTGATGGCGCTGTCGCGTTCACTGGCCGCCGCGCCTCGCCTGCAGTTGCTGCTCAACGAGTGCCAGGCGCCGTTGCTGCGCAGCCTGACCGGCGAACTCGACGACCTGCAGGATGTGCGGCAGTGGATCGATGCGGCCATTGCCGACGAGCCTCCCGCTTTGGCGCGCGAAGGCGGCTTTGTCCGCGATGGGTTCGACAAGGAAGTCGACGAGCTGCGTCGCATCAGCCGGTCCGGCAAGCAGGTCATTGCTGAAATGGAAGAGGGCGAGCGCGCCCGCACCGGCATCAAGAACCTGAAGGTCGGCTTCAGCCGGACATTCGGCTACTTCATCGAAGTGTCGAAGTCGAATCTCCATGCGGTGCCGGCGCACTTCATTCGCAAGCAGACGGTGGCCGGCGGCGAACGCTACATCACGCCCGAACTGAAGGAATACGAAGAAAAGGTGCTCGGCGCCGACGAGCGCGTGGTGGCCCGAGAGCTCGAAGTCTTCGAGCAGCTGCGTCAACGGGTGGCCGGTGAGTCACCGCGGGTTCTCGATACGGCACGCGCGGTCGCGGCCGTCGACGTTCTGCTCGGCCTGGCCGAGACCGCCACCGCGAGCAACTACACCAAGCCGCACGTGCACGATGGCGACGAGATTTCCGCGACCGACCTGCGCCACCCCGTCGTCGAGCGTCTGGCGGGCGGCACGTTCGTGCCGAACGACATCATGCTCAACGCCGACACCAATCAGCTGGTGATCCTGACGGGTCCCAACATGGGCGGCAAGTCGACGTATCTGCGCCAGGTCGCACTGCTCTGCCTGCTGGCGCAATCGGGCTCGTTTGTCCCGGCGCGAGAGGCCAAGGTCGGGCTGGTCGATCGGCTCTATGCGCGCGTCGGCGCGTCCGACAACATCGCCCGCGGCCAGTCGACCTTCATGGTCGAAATGCAGGAGACGTCACACATCCTGAGTGGCGCGACGTCGAAGAGCCTTGTCGTGCTCGACGAGATCGGCCGCGGGACGGCGACGTTCGACGGGTTGAGTATTGCGTGGGCAGTAGCCGAGCACATCGCCACGAACCCGCGCTCAAGACCAAAGACGCTGTTTGCCACCCATTATCACGAGCTCACCGACCTGGCCGACGCGTTTCCGGGCGTCGTCAACTTCCATGTGGCGGCTCGCGAATGGAAGGACGACATCATCTTCCTCCACAAGATCCTGGCCGGCCGTTCGGATCGCAGCTACGGCATCCAGGTGGCGCGCCTCGCGGGGCTGCCCGCAACGGTGATCGCCCGTGCGCGCGACATCCTGTCGTCGCTCGAGCAGGATGAGTTGACGCGCGGTGGCAAGCCTACGATCAGCGGCGCCGCGCCGGCGGCGCAACAGCAGCTCGGACTGTTCCAGGCGCACGTGAATGCCGCCGACGAGAAATTGAAGGACCGGATCCGCGAAATCGACCTCAACCGGACGACGCCGATGGAGGCGCTGCGGATCATCGAAGAGCTGAAGAAGGACGTGGACGGATGAGGCTGGCGGCCCTCGTCCTGCTCGCGGCGCTGGCGGTGTATTGCGGCGGTGCGCCTGCGGCGTCGGGCATCATCAACATCGCGGTCCTGAGTTCCCCGAACAGCCTGGATCCACGTGTCGGCAGCGACGAGACCTCGCAACGCATTCACGCGCTGATCTACGATTACCTCCTGGCCCTCGACGATCAGTTGCGGGTCGTGGGTGGCCTGGCATCGAACTGGGAACAGACCGATCCGCTCACCTACATCGTCACGCTCCGCAAGGGCGTGAAGTTCCATGACGGTCACGAGCTGACGGCCGAGGACGTGGTCTTCACGTTCAACTGCTTCATCGATCCGGCGTTCGTGTCGCCGCGCAAGGGCGCCTACCGATCGTTGAAGCGCGTTGACGCGGTCGACCCGTACACGGTGCGCTTCACGCTCAAGGAGCCATTTGGCTCCTTCCCCATCAACCTCGTGATGCCTGTGGTACCGAACGGGGCCGGTCCGGAGCTGCGCGACCGTCCGATTGGCACCGGCCCCTACAGGTTCGTCAGCATGGCTGTCGACGACCAGGTGCGATTGGCCACCTTCCCCGAGTACTTCCGCGGCAGGCCGGTGAATGACGGCGTGACGTTGAAGGTGGTGCCGGACGAGATCATGCGCGCGCTCGAACTGCGCAAGGGCACCATCGACATGGTCGTCAACGACCTGTCGCCGGACGTCGTGCACCAACTCGCCGTGGACAAGACGGTGAACATTGCCGAATCCGCCGGCACTGATTACGCCTACGTCGGCATCAACATGCGCGATCCCGTGCTTCAGGACAAGCGCGTGCGCCATGCGCTCGGCTACGCGATCAATCGCCAGGCGATTGTCGATCATCTGCGCCGGGGCCTGGCCCGGCCGGCGATCGGCATCCTGCCGCCCGCGTCCTGGGCCTACGATCCAGGCGTGTTCCAGTTTTCGTTCGATCCGGCGAAAGCCCAGGCTCTGCTTGATGAGGCCGGCTATCGCGATCCTGACGGCGCTGGGCCGGAGCCCCGGTTGCGCCTGTCGTTGAAGGTCTCGACCAACGAGTTCATCCGGCTCCAGGCGGCCGTCATCCAGCAGGATCTCAAGCAGGTGGGCATCGAGCTGGACGTGCGCTCGTACGAGTTTGCGACCCTCTACGCCGATGTGCTGAAGGGCAATTTTCAGCTCTTTACGCTGCAGTGGGTCGGCGTGTCAGATCCCGACATGCTGCGCCGCGTGTTCCACTCGCAGCAGATGCCGCCGAACGGCTTCAATCGCGGCTATTACCAAAATGCCGAGGTCGACCGGCTGATCGATGCGGCGATGGCCGCAACAACCGACGCGGACCGCCGGCGGTTGTACGCCGACGCGCAGCGTGTGATCGCGGAAGATGCGCCGTACATCAGCCTCTGGTACAAGACCAACGTCGCCGTGTCCCGTACACAGATCGAGGGCGTCAAGCTGACGCCCTCGGCAGATTTCACGTTCTTACGGGATGTGACGAAGCACTGAGCAGGCCTGCAGGCGCACGCGCCTGTAAGCCTGCAGGAATTACCCCTTCAGCTTTTCCAGCTCGGCGCGCGCATCGCCGGCATACTGCGACTCGGCGTGCTGCTCGGTGATCTGCGTGAAGGTCTTGCGAGCGTCCTCGGTCTTGCCGGCCAGCTTGTAGGCCCGGGCCAGCTCCATCAGGACGGCTTCGGCGGGCAAGGTGGCGTCCTTCTGGTCCACGAGCTGCTTCAGCGTCGCGATAGCCGGATCGTACTGCGCGCCGCGGAGCTGCGCCTCGGCCTTGCCGAGCCGCGCCGAGCGCGCCAGCAGGGTGTTGCCGCCGGCGATGACCTGGTCGTATTCCGGCACGGCGTCGTTGAAGCGGCCGAGCGCGACGAGCGTCTTGGCGACGTGGAAGCGGGCCGTCAGCCCCGAATCGGTTGCCGGATGGGCATCCGCTGCCGCGCGGAATTTCGGCAGGGCCGCCTCGAGCTTGGCCTTCTCCGTCGGGTAGGTGCCGGGCAGCTGGCCGCCCATGGCGTTGGGGTCGTTGGTCGTGCCAGAGGGGGGCGCCGGCGGCATCACGCGCGCTTCTTCGATCACCATGGCTTCGGCGAGCAACAGGCGCGCCTGGTTGTCCTTGCTGCTGGCCCACGCGCGGTAGCCCAGCACGCCGCCGCCGAGCAGCACGACGGCCGCGACGATAGTGATGATGGTCCGCGAGTGGCCGCCGGCCCAGTCCTGCGCCTGGCCGAGGGCGATCGCAAGCTCGTTGTCCTTGAGGTGATGCCGTTCGTTCGTTTTCATAGCGTTTCGTTCCTGTCCTCGCCCGCCTACTTACGAGCCTGCCATTCGGCGAGCATCCGTGCGCATTCCTGCTCCGCGCTCTCGCCCCGAGAATTCTTCCACTTGTTCGATTGCACCGGCCGGATATGGGTCATCGTGAAACGGTCGACGATCGCCATGCCCTGAGACCGCAGAATATCATTCCACAGGCATTCGATGCCCCATCCGAGTTCGCTCATGGTGAACGTCGGCACGCACTTATCGAGGGCGTCCTGGCTGAAAAACGGCGCCATGATCTCCACAAAGGTCGTGGGCCGGATGAAGCTGCCCTGCTGCACCCGCACGAATTCGTGTGAATAGTGGCTGTGCGGGGTCAAGGCGCCCTGGAAGACACTCAACCCGAACAGCTCGCCGGTCTTGAACAGGTTGTTGAGGGCATCGACCGAGACGTCGATGTCCTCGTCGATGAAGGCGTAGAACTTGTAGCGCGGCAGGCGCGGCAACAGCTTCGCGAGCGTCGGCCACTTGTGACCGGTCTCCGCAAACGTGAACTCGGCGGCACTGGCGGCCTTCGAGAACTTGCCGCTGCCGGTCCAGTCGTTCACGGCCAGATCGAAAAGCCGCTCCGGGTTGGCGAAGTCGCCGGCAAAGTCGCCGCGGCTGGCCGGCGTGTAGACGAGGAAGTCTCTTGGCATAGGTGGTGCGCGTGGCAGGAGTTGAACCTGCGGCCCCCCGCTTAGGAGGCGGGTGCTCTATCCACTGAGCTACACGCGCTTAATAATGCAGAACAGAATAGACGTTCTCGCCCGGCAATTTCGAGCGGCCGTTCAGGAAGTCGAGTTCGATCAAGAACGCGATGCCGATGATCTTGCCGCCCGCCTTGCGCGCCAGGTCCAGCGTGGCCTTCGCTGTGCCGCCGGTGGCGAGGACGTCGTCCACCACCAGAATCCGCTGATCGCTGGCGCAGGCGTCTTCATGAATCTCGAGCGAGTTGTCGCCGTATTCGAGGCTATAGGCCTGCGTGTGGGTCTTGCCCGGCAGTTTGCCAGGTTTGCGGACCGGCACGAACCCGCAGCCGAGTGTTGCCGCCACGGCAGCGCCGAGGATGAATCCGCGGCTCTCGATGCCGACGACCTGGTCGATGTCCTCGCCCATGAACGGCGCGGCCAACGCGTCGACGGTGTTGCGAAACCCCTGGGGGTCACGCAGCAGCGTCGTGATGTCATAGAACAGAATGCCCGGCTTGGGGAAATCCGGAATCTCGCGAATCTTGCTCTTCAGGTGATCCATGAATCGGCTTTCGGCAAATCTGCTATCGGATAACGAATCCGGTGTCGGCAAGGCCCGGCGCCCTGTCGTCGACCATCACGTGCTCGACGCGCGATCGTGACGGGCCCTGGCGCAGCGCGCGTTCGAAGCGAACCATCGACTCGGCCTCGCCTTCGGCCACCGCCTCCACGCTGCCGTCATCGTGGTTCATGACAAACCCGCTCAGGCCCTCGCGGCGCGCGGCGTCGAGGACAAAGTAGCGAAACCCCACGCCCTGCACGCGGCCGCTCACGATGAATCTTCGGGCCACGCGCATCAGGACATTGTAACCCACCGCCTTCTCGCCCCTCGACGGCGCTCGGGACGGGCTATCATGAGCGCCGTGTTCGCACCGCTCAAGCGGCTGATCGTTGGCCGCCCCATCGCCTCGTACCAGGCAGGCCATCACAAATTCGGACTCTTCGGCGGACTGGCGGTGCTCTCGTCAGACGCCCTGTCGTCGGTGGCCTACGCGACCGAAGAGGTCCTCCGCGTCCTGATGCTCGGCGGCTTCAGCGCGATGACCGCGTCGGAGCCGATCTCGATTCTGATTGCGCTGCTGCTGATTGCCGTAGCGTTCTCGTTCCGGCAGACGATCTTCGCGTTTCCCACCGGCGGCGGCGCCTACGTGGTGACGCGTGACAACATCGGACCGGTGGCCGGTCTCGCGGCGGCCGCATCGCTCCTGATCGACTACACCTTGACGGTGGCGGTCAGCATTACAGCGGGCGTTGCTGCCATTACCTCGGCGTTCCCGTCCCTCCATGTCGGCAAGACGATGCTGAGCCTGGCGTTTCTGGCGCTGCTGACCACCGGCAACCTGCGAGGCCTCAAGGAATCGGTGCGAGTGTTTGGCGTGCCGGTGTACGCGTTTCTGGCGGTCATGCTCGCGTTGATCGCGACCGGCGCCGTCCGTGCCGTCACCGGCACGGTTGACGCTGTGCCGCCGGTCGATCCACTGCCGACGTTCGACACCGGTGCGGTGACAGCCTTCATCCTGATGACCGCCTTCGCCAACGGCTGCACAGCGTTGACGGGCGTGGAAGCGGTGTCGGACGGCGTTCCGCTCTTCAAGGAGCCGCCGGCGAAGAACGCCGCGCGCACGCTGGTGCTGATGGCCGGCCTCGGCGTCACGATGTTCGTCGGCCTGACGTTTCTCGCCCACGCCTACCAGGTTGTGCCAAGTAAAACCGAGACGGTGGTCTCGCAGTTGGCTCGTGGGGTGTTCGGCGGGCGCAACCTCGCCTACTACGCGGTGCAGGCGGCAACCATGCTGATCCTGATCCTGGCGGCGAATACCGCGTACGCCGGGTTTCCGACGCTGGCGTCGATCGTGGCGCGCGATCGCTACATGCCCCGGCAGTTCGCGAACCTTGGCGACAAGCTCGCATTCTCAAATGGCATCGTGGCGCTCAGCATTGGCGCCGCGACCTTGATCATCCTGTTTGGCGGCGACCAGCATCGGCTGATTCCGCTTTACATGATTGGGGTGTTCCTCTCGTTCACGCTGTCGCAGACCAGCATGTTCCTGCGCACCAAGCGCCTCAAGGAACCGGGCTGGCGCCTCAGCGCCGCGATCAGCGGGTTTGGTGCGCTGCTCACCTTCCTGGTCTTGATCATCGTGGTGCTGACCAAGACGCGTGACGGCGCGTGGATTGTCATCGCGCTGATCCCGG
Source organism: Acidimicrobiia bacterium (assembly GCA_038144855.1). Taxonomy (GTDB): domain Bacteria; phylum Acidobacteriota; class Vicinamibacteria; order Vicinamibacterales; family UBA2999; genus 12-FULL-67-14b. Next base: position 24,482 of record JAYQOO010000032.1, read on the forward strand.
TGCTGGTGACCGTGTTCAAACTGACGCGCACGCACTATGAAAGCGTCGCCGGCCAGTTGTCGCTGGCCAATGTCGACGTTGACACGACACCGCACGGTCACATCGTGATGGTCCCGATCGGCGGCGTGCACCGCGCCGTGATCGAGGCGCTGCGCTACGCGGCGGCGCTGGCCACCGACGTGCGCGCCGTCTACGTGAATGTGAATCCGGAATCGCTGGTGCAGTTGAAGAAGGACTGGCCGGTGTGGGGATCGCACGTGAAGCTGGTCGTGCTGCAATCCCCGTATCGATCCATGACCGAGCCGCTGCTGGATTACATCGACCGCATGGAGAAAGAGCACCCCGATGACTACATCACCGTGGTGCTCCCGGAGTTTGTCGTGAAGCATTGGTGGCATCACCTGCTTCACAACCAGAGTGCGATGGTGCTGAAGGCGGCGCTGCTCTTCCGCCCCCGCGTTGTGACGACCTCGGTGCCCTTCCACCTGACCAGGTAGCCGGGCCGGCCGCGCCGCTACTTCCGCGGTGCGGCCGTCGCCTTCGGATCGACCGCGTCCAGCTTCTCTCGCTTCAGTGCGCCGTTCAGCAGCGGCAGCTGCTTCTTCAGCGTGTCGTTCATCTTCTGGATCTGCGCATCGAGTTGCGCCGACAACTCGTTGAAGACCTCGACGCTTTGATCGGTCGGCTTGGCGTCGGCACTTTCGATTACGCCTGCCAGTGCCGCGATCTTGTTGTTCAGCTTGATTGGATAATTCAGCGGATCCTGCCCGCTGCGATTGCGGACCTGGTAGGCCTCTTCCTCAACCGCCGTCAGCGGTACGAGCACCGCGTCGGCCAGTTTCTGGATCTCGTTCTTGCGGCGCGCGGAGACCTTCTGCAACCGGTCGTTGATCTGTTGCCGGAGGGCCCGGATGTCGATGACGGCCTGGTTGGCCTCGGTGACCTTATCGCGCACGCGCACCGACAGCGCAAATTGCGCGGCGAGGTCGGCCTCGCTGATGCCGTCGGCGGCCAGGCGTGGATCGAGGACGACATTGAAGTCGCGAGACTTGGTTTCCCCGTTCGCGGTAATGCGCACGGTGTACTTGCCGGTCGGCGCCGCCGGACCACGTTGCGGCGCTGCCGCCCACATGATCATGCCCGGGAATACCACCGAGCCTTCGTAGCGCATGTCCCAGGTGAAGCGGTTGATGCCTTGTGCCGTGGCGACGCGCACCGGTGGTGGACCGAACCCGCCGCCATCGTTGGCGGGCGCCGCTTCCGGCTTCGGGGTGCCGGTAAAGGTCCGCAGCACCGTGCCGTTGGCGTCGAGGAACTCGATCTTCACCTCCGACGCCGCCTTGTTCAGGAAGTAGTCGAACGTCACGTTCCGGTCACGGCCGCGAATCGGGTTGAGCGGCTCGAACACGAACAGGGCGTTGGTCGTCAGTTCCGGCGTCGCCTGGCGCAGCACGCCGATGTTGTCGAGCACGTAAAAGCCGCGGCCGTGCGTGCCGATGACAAGGTCGCGCTCTTCCGAGACGATGCCGTGAACGGGCGTGGTCGACAGGTTGAGCTGCAACGACTGCCAGGACGCGCCGTCGTTGAACGACACGTAGATGCCCTGCTCGGTGCCGACATAGAGCAGGCCACGGCGCTTGATGTCTTCGCGGATCACCCGCGGGAAATCCGTCTCGGGGATGCCGGTGACGATCTTCTGCCACGTCTTGCCGAAGTCGCCGGTCTTGTAGATGTAGGGCTTGCGATCGCCCATCTGGTAGCGGTTCGCCGCGACGTAGGCGACGCCGTTCTGGTGCGGCGACGCCTCAATCAGGCTGATCCGCGCAAACTCAGGTAGATCCGGGGGCGTGACGCGCTCCCAGTTCTTGCCGCCGTCACGGGTGACGTGCACCCAGCCGTCATCAGATCCCGCCCAGATGGTGTTGATGTCCTGGCGCGACGGCGCGAGCGTGAACACGACGGCGTAGGTTTCGACGCCGGTCTGGTCCTTGGTGATCGGCCCGCCGGACGCCTGCATGGTCTTCGGATCCGAGCGCGACAGATTGGGGCTGATGCGCTCCCAGCTCTGGCCATCGTTGGTCGTACGCCAGACGTGCTGCGAGGTGGCGTAAAGCACCTTGGGATCGATCGGCGAGAACACGATCGGGTACGTCCACTGGAAGCGCTCCTTGATGTCGATCGACGAATAGCCCATCGGGTTATTCGGGTAGATGTTCACCGCCCGCTGCTGACCGGTCTCGCGATCGAGGCGGCTCAGGAAGCCACCGTAGCTGCCGGCGAAGAATACGTCGAGGTTCTTGGGATCGGGCGCGATGTAGCCGCTTTCGCCGCCGCCCACTGCATAGAAGATCGGCGGCAGGCTGCCCTCGCCCGCGCCCGCTTGCGCCTGGCTGCCGACGCACGCGGTGCTGTTGTCCTGTTGCGCGCCGCAGATGTGGTACGGCACGTGTTTCGTGGTGAAGACGTTGTAGAACTGGCCGGTGGGAATGTCCTGTTCGGTCCACGTCTGGCCGCCGTTCCACGACACGTTGACGCTGCCATCGTTGGCCTGGATCATCCGCTTGTTGTTGCTGGTCGAGATCCAGAGGTCGTGGTTGTCGCCGTGCGGCACGTTGATCGTCGTCGTGGTCTTGCCGCCGTCAGTCGACTTGAAGAACTGCACGTTGAGGACGTAGACAGTGTCCTTCTCCACTGGATCCGCATAGACGCGCGTGTAATAGAACGCGCGCTGACGCATGTTGCGATTGTCGTTGATCATCTTCCAGGTCGCGCCGGCATCGTCGGACACGTACAAGCCGCCGGCCGCTTCGTTCTCGATCAGCGCGTAGACGCGATTGCCATCGACGCCTGAGACCGACACGCCGACCTTGCCCCACAATCCAGATGGCAGGCCCGGGTTCTTGGTGATCTCGATCCAGGAATCGCCGCCGTCGGTCGACTTGAACAGGCCCGAACCCGGCCCGCCGCTCGACATGCTCCACGGCGTGCGGTTCGCCTCCCACAACGACGCGAACAGCACGTTGGGATTCTTCGGATCAATCGAAATGTCGACGCCGCCGGTCTTGTCGTCACGAAACAGCGTGCGGCGCCAGGTCTTGCCGCCGTCGGCCGACTTGAAGATGCCGCGCTGAGGGTGCGGGTTGTAGATCTGTCCGAGGACGGCCGCGTAGACCACGTCGCAATTCGCCGGGTGGACGCGCAGGCGCGCAATCGCCTGCGAATCTCGCAAGTCCGACAGGTGATCCCACTTGGTGCCGCCATCGGTGGTCTTGAAGACGCCGTTGCCCTGGATGATGTTGCCGCGGAGCTGGGTCTCGCCGCCGCCGATGTAGACCACGTCTGGATTGGACTGACACACCGCCAGCGACCCGATCGACGACGTGCTGATCTTGCCGTCAGTCATCGGCGACCAGTTGGTGCCGCCGTCTGTCGTCTTCCAGGCGCCGCCGCCCGTGGCGCCGAACCAGTATTCGAGTGGGCGCGCATCGCTCCCGGCGGCTGCAAGCGACCGGCCGCCTCGTGCCGGCCCAACGCTGCGCCACCGCATGCCGTTGTACAGGCTCGGATCGACCGTGGTCGGTTGTTGTGCCGTCAGTGATGGCACCAGGGTGGACACAAGCGCCGCTACCGCGAGCGACAGGGCAAGCTTCGAGACTTTCATTGGGATTCTCCGTGACATTACGACGTGCGTCGTAATTCTAGCGCACGAGGCGCAGCAGGCCGGCCGCGTTGAGAATCAGGATGCGGAGACGCCGCGCCAGAGCAAGCGTGACGCCGATGGCGGGCGGCAGGCCGAGGGCCGTGGCCACGGCTTCCGACCCGATCTCGTCGATGCCAAGCCGATATGGGACGAACTTGAACGCGACGGTGACGAATCGCCCGGCGCTTTCCAGCAGGAACGCTTCGGCCACGGTGATGTCAGGCACCAGCAATCGCAGCACCACCCATACTTCGGCTACCGCGGCGACATGGAACAGGACTTCCCAGGCCGAGACGCGCGCGATGCGGCCGGCCGGCCACCGCGGCACTTCGTAAATGCGGGCCTCAATTTCCTTGATCGCTTCCGCCGGCGCGTCTGGCTTCCCCGTCAGCTTCGTGATCACCGGTGCCAGTCGCGACAGCACCGCAGGCTGCGTGCGGATGGCCCACACGCCGGCAATGGCGACCAGCGCCACAACGCCGATGATCAGTTCGGAGATCTGCTCGAGGCCCACGGGTACGTTCGCACGCTGCAAAAACAACCATGTGCCGGACAGCAGCACCACCAGGACCGACGCGGTGTAGAAGGCGTTCTCGATCGTCACGGAGGCAATGCTGGTGACGGTCGAAATGCGCGTCCGCACCATCAGAACTTTGGTCGGCTCGCTGGCGAGCAGGCCCAGCGGCGTGATGTTGCCCATCGCATCGCCGATCAACCAGGCCTTGAACGCGTCGAGGAATCGCAGCTGAGGGTCATCTGCGCACGCCATCCAGGCCAGCGTGCGGCACACCATGCGGAACGCCCCGAGCGCCAGCACTGCCACGAACCACCAGCCGATGCTGCGCACGCCATCGACGATCGAGCCCCAGCCGCCGACGCGCTGGACCGTCAACACCAACAGGATGAAGCCGACAACGGCGAACAGAATGTTGAGGAGGCGCGCCCGATTCGGCGCCGGCGAACTCACCTTGGCATGCTACCTCAGGGTGCTAGAGTATGCGACAGCGCGGGAGGATTAGATGGTCACGATCTGGCGGGCGGCGGTTCTGCTGGGCACGATCTGTGCGGTTGGTGTTGCCGGCTTGTCTGCCCAAGCCCCTTCCGGGCCTCGTGCCGGTGTGGACTGGCCAGGTTTCAGAGGCATCGCCGCGCGCGGGGTGGACGACGTCACGCCGCCGCCGCTGCAATGGAGCGTGCCGGACGCAAAGCTGGTGAAGTGGAGGGTGCCGGTCAACGGACTCGGGCATTCGAGCCCGATCGTCTGGGGTGACCAGGTGTGCACCGCCAGTGCGATCAGCGGCACACCGGACCCGCAGCTCAAGGTTGGTCTCTACGGCGATATTGGCTCCGTGCTCGATACCACCGAGCACAAGTGGGTCGTGGCGTGTTTCGATAAACGCACCGGCAAGCAGCGCTGGGAGCGCGTGGCCAGGACCGGCGTGCCGATTATCAAGCGCCATCCCAAGTCGACCCATGCCAGCTCGACGCTCGCCACCGATGGACGCCACATCGTCGCCATGCTCGGTTCTGAGGGCATGTATGCGTATGCGATGAACGGCGACCTGCTGTGGAAGAAGAATTTTGGAACGCTCGACTCGGGATTCTTCATGGTGCCGGACGCGCAATGGGGCTTCGCGAGTTCGCCCGTCATTCACAACGGCCGCATCGTGTTGCAGGCGGATGTGCAGCAGGGGTCGTTCGTCGCGGCTTTTGACGTGCGCTCTGGCAAAGAGCTGTGGCGCACGCCGCGCGCGGATGTGCCAACCTGGAGTACGCCGGCCATCGTGTCGATGAACGGCCGCGACCAGGTGATCGTGAACGGCTGGAAGCACATCTGCGGCTACGATCTCGAGACCGGCAAAGAGGTGTGGCGGATGACCGGCGGCGGCGATATCCCGGTACCCACACCCATCACCGCGCATGGCCTGGTGTTCATCACCAACGCGCACGGCAAGCTGTCACCGATCTATGCGATCAAGCCAACCGCGACCGGCGACATCTCCCTCAGGGAGGGCGAGACGTCGAACGCGCATATTCAGTGGAGCTATCTGCGAGACGGCGGCTACATGCAGACGCCGATCATCTACGGCGACATCCTCTACGTCTGTCGCGACAATGGCGTGCTCGGCGCGTTTAATGCCAAGACAGGTGTGCGTCACTACCAGGCACGGCTTGGCGACGGCAAGACCGGATTTTCCGCGTCTGCGGTCGCCGCGGGTGGGCGCCTCTATTTCACCAGCGAAGACGGCGACGTGTATGTGGTGAAGGCGGGAATCAGTTACGAACTGCTGGCGACCAATCCCCTTGGCGAGGTGGCCATGGCGACGCCGGCGATCTCGGAGGGCACGCTGCTCTTCCGCACGCGCAACCACCTGGTTGCCGTGGGCGAGCGCTAGAGTTCCAGCGTCATCTCCAGCATGGTCGGCCTGAAGGCACGGCGTTCGAACAGCCGCCGTGCCTTGTCATTGTGCGGCGAGGTCCACAACACGACCCGCGGCATGCCTTGTTCGCGTAACCATTCGATGGCATGGTCGAGAAGCGCCTCGCCCACACCGCTCCGTCTGGCATCGTCAGTGACCAGCAGATCGTGGACAAAGCCACACTCGTCGCGCAGTTCCTTCCACGATAGCGGTTCGATGCCCGCATAGGCATAACCCACCACCGCTCCGTCGCGTTCGGCGACCAGCACAAGGACATCTGCGGCATTGAGTTGGGATCCAAGGAACTCAGCGTAACCGTCGCTGGCTTCGTTCCCGTCACCGGGTGGGATGAATCGGTCCTGGTCGAAGGCGTAGTGCGTGCGCATCAGCGCGGCCCCCATGTGGCCGAGGGCCTGGAGGTCCCGAGCCTCGGCGCGGCGGATGATCATGCTTCATGGTATCGCCTGATCACCCGTCGCCAGCGTGTTAGCCCCCGGTGTTGGTCGTGACCGTCCTGCGCACGTCGTATTCGTGCACGAACTTCTTGAATTCCGGGTGCAGGAAGTCCGGGCCGTACTTGAACTGCTTCATTTCCTTGAACGCCTGCTCGCCGCTCAAGCGGTCCCGGGTCAGGCGATACACCGCGGTCATGACGCCGGTGCGATGCCGGCCGCCGACGCAGTGCACGTAGACCGGACCGCTGTCGGCGCTGTTCACGACCGCAAAGAAGGTCTCGAGCTCCTTGTCGGTCGGGTTGCGCCGGGTGCTCATCGGGATGTGCACGTAGCGCATCCCCTGGGCTTCGACGGCCTGCCGTTCGTCGTAGCTGTCGTCTTCCTCGCTCGTCAGGTTGATGATCGTCTTGACCCCGAGCGCCTTCAGATCCGCGTAGTCGTCGCCGACCGGCTGCGCGCCGCGGTAGTAGGCGTCGTTCACCCGCGCGAAGTTGTCGATCGTGATCTGTGGTGAGAGCGCTGTGGTCTGCGCCCCGACCGTTACGTTGAGCGCCAGCGTTGCCAGGAATGCGGCCATTGTTGACCGCGTCAGTGTCGGGTACAGCATCGGGATCCTCCGAAATCGCCTTCATTGGTAGGACGTTCGGGAGGGCCCAGTGGTTTCTGCCGTGAGATTTTCAGTGGAGTTTTGGCGCGTCTTTGAGCGGCCAAAGATCTGGTTCGTCTGCGCCGTTCATCCACTTGAGGATCCGGCCCCCGGTAAGCCGGGTCATTGCCTGGGCGTCGGAGAATGCACGAAGGGCGCTGGTGGCGGTGAAACGTTCCTCGATGGCGTCGAGGCCTTCGCCGTCCTTGAGCACTGCGCCGAGGTAACACACGGATACCCCACGCATGACCAGGACCACCACATCACCATCTTTTGTCTTCACGCACCCTCCGGCCCCTCGGTTGAATAGACAGCCAGAGTGAGCGTTCCTCTCAGATCTCGCGCAGCAATCGGACTCTGTGCGACAGGAGTGAAAACGAAAAGGCCCTCCGTGTGGAGGGCCTTTGACTACCCTCCGGAGGAGGGTCGGATAATAGTGGTCGGGGCGACTGGATTCGAACCAGCGACCTCTCGGTCCCGAACCGAGCGCTCTACCAAGCTGAGCCACGCCCCGACTAACACTCAGTCTACCTCAAGAAAGGCTGCCACGGGGGCGCAAAGTTCGGAATCTGCATGGGGTGTAGCGATTTAGGGCCTTGCCGGGTCACTCCGAACGCAGGGCGATCACCGGATCGACCCGGCTGGCGCGCATTGCGGGCAGCCAAACGGCGATGAAGGCCACGAGGGTCAAGACCACCGGGACGCCGACAAAGACCATCGGGTCGCGGGCCTGGATCTGGAACAGGAACGCGGCCATGAATTGCGCGAGACCCCACGACGCGCCGAGGCCAATCACGATACCGGCAAGGGCGAGCCGCATGCCTTGCGCCACGATCATGCGTCGCACCGTCACTGCATCAGCGCCTAGCGAGAGCCGAATGCCCAGTTCCTGCGTCCTCTGCTCCACCGTGTAGGCCATCAAGCCGTAAATGCCGATTGCTGCCAGCAACAGCGCCGATGCCCCGAAGATGGTCATCAACCACATGTTGAAGCGCTGGCGCGACGTGGACCGCACGACAACGTCGGCCATCGACCGGACCGCTGAAACCGGCAAGCCGGTCGACTGGCGCAACGAGTCCTGGATGGCGGCACTTGCTGCGTAGGGATCGCCCGCCGTGCGTACCACCCAGCCCATCGGCGCCAGGCCAAGGTTGAGCGCGTTTGCGGCATCCGGCACCTGCGCCTGGGGCACGTACATGATCGACGGTGGATTCTGGTTGAGGCCCGCGTCACGCGAGTTGGCCACAACGCCGATGATCTGGCGTTCGGTCTCCGTCGCAAACTCCTTCATAACGCCCCGGCCGATCGTGATGCGATGCTCGAGCGGGTTCTGATCCTTGAAGAATTCGTTGGCAAAGGCTTCGTTGATGATCACGACCGGCTGTGCGGTGCTGTTGTCGCGCTCGGAGAATGCGCGGCCTTTGGTG
>JAYQOO010000033.1:0-32111 GCA_038144855.1 Acidimicrobiia bacterium
GTATCCGCCCAGGCGATGCGCCCGCGCTTCTGGTGCCGCGCGACCTGCGCGGCGGTGAAGGCCATGCGCCGTACTCGCTCGGCGCCGATGTCCTGACGGTGGCCGCCGCCGATGAAGACAACGCGTGAGGCGCGCCACCCGGCTGCGCGCGCGACATAGGCTTCGTTGGCCTTGGCCTTGAACTCGCCGCGCTCGAGCGCGGAACGCAGTTCATCGCCTAACGGGCCTTGCAGCCGGCCAGCGGCCGCCTCCGCGTGGTCCTGGGCGATGGGGATGATGATGAGATCGACGTCGGCGTCAGGCAGCGGCGCGTTGCTGACCGAAATGCGCGGCACTTCGTACGGTGCATGCATGTTGGGTTAGAATTCCCTCTGCGCCCCGCCTGTATTGGGGGAACTATTTATGCCACGAAAACCAGGCGTCGCTCAGGCCTTCAGCCTGGCGTTCAGCGCGCTACTCGCTCTTCCGTTAGTGAGCCCGGCCAGTACCCTGCTTGCTCGCGAGCAGGGCAACAAGAAGCCTAGCTTATCACTCAAGGCGACGCCCTCCATCTCGTTCGCGCCGGCTCGCTTGACCTTCCTGGCGGAGGTGAAAGGCGGGGCTGAAGACCACGAAGAGTTCTACTGCCCGACGGTCGTGTGGGAGTGGGGCGATCTGACGGAGTCGACGGCGGAGGCCGACTGCGAACCGTACGAGGCTGGCAAGAGCACCATCAAACGCCGCTACACGGTGCAGCACCAGTTCAAGAACCCTGGAGCCTACAAGGTCGTGATTCGTCTCAAGAAGGGCTCTAAGGTGATCGCCTCAGCCAATACGAGCATCACCATTCGCGCGGGCCTGACCGACCCCGGCGGTCAGTAAGCCGTCGCGCTCGCGGTCGGCTCGACCGGCGGCGCTGCGATCGGAGGCGGCACCGTGTACCAGCGGCCGAGGCCTGTTGTGACGGCGGCCCCGAGTCCAATGGTCCACGCGAAGAACTCGACGGTCAGACCGATCGTGATGAGCGCCCACTTCAGCGGGCCGATCCCGTCAGAGGCCACGTTCAGGAAGCGCGCCAGCAGCGTGGGCGCGAGCAGCACCACGAAGCCAATGGCGGTTGCCAGGTAGGCGTTCCCGGGCTGCCAGCCGAGCCGATTCTCGATCCATTCGCCCAGCCGGCATGCGAGAGACGTGAAGCCGAGCACGAACGCAAAAACCAGCATCACGATCGCGATCGGGATCAGGACGGCCACAAACGGAATGCCGATGATCGTGATGGCCAGCCCGATCGATGCGGCGACCAGCAGTGGGATGAAGAAGATCTCGGTGGCGAGTCCGACAACGAGCGCGCGTGCCGGTTCGGCAAGCGCCGCACGGCCCACGCGCGCGACTCGTGCCCGCGCCACCACCAGCATCAGTGCCATCAGGATGCCGAGCACCGAGACGCGCGCCAGCGTACCTGCGAGGCTGAGCCAGCGCCCAATTTCCCCGAAGCGCACCGTCGGCAGCCATCCAAGGTTGCGGCGGGACCAATCACCGAACGACACGTAGTTCACACCGCCCACGAGTTGTGCACCGGGGTCGCGGGTGATCTCCCCGCCGACCAGCACGACGTCGCCGCGCACATCGGCGGTCGACGCGAGGTGAATGTTGCCGCCGAGGACCACGACGCCATCGCGGACGCGGCCGTCGATGGTGGCACTGCCACCGATCACGACGACCGCATCCGTCACTTCCTCGTCGCGCTCGATGCGGACGTCCTGGCCGAACGCGATGCGGGTACCGGTCAACCGATAGGTCGGGGCGTCCGAAGACTGCGCGAATGCCGTCGCAGGACCGAGCAGAAAGAGCGCCGCACTGAAGGCCAGGTCCGCATTTCGCATTGTCACCTCAACAGCGAGACGGGCGTCCCGCGGGGCTACGTGTTTGGCCGCACTCCGGTGCGGCGAACGTCAGGAAGGGCTCGAACCTCCTGCCCTTCAAGACGTTACTGACGTTAAAACCGTCCCAGGGGTTCCGCCACGATGAGCGTCGCGCCGGTGGCCGCCGTCACGGCCTCGAGCGTGGTGTCGCTGGCGATCTCCTTCAAGAGCAAACCCTTGTCGGTCACGTCGATCACCGCCAGTTCGGTCACGATCTGGTTGACGACCTTCATGCCGGTCAGCGGCAGCGTGCACTTTTCGAGGATCTTGTGCCCGCCGTCCTTGGTGGTGTGCTCCATCGCGATCACGACGCGCTTGGCGCCGGCCACCAGGTCCATCGCACCGCCCATGCCCTTGACCATCTTGCCGGGGATCATCCAGTTGGCCAGATTCCCCTCTTCGTCGACTTCGAGCGCGCCGAGGACGGTGACGTCGATGTGGCCGCCGCGGACCATTGCAAACGAATCCGCGCTGCTGAAGTACGAGGTGCCCGGAAGTTCGGTCACCGTCTCCTTGCCGGCATTGATCAGGTCCGCGTCGATCTCCGATTCCGTCGGGTACGGTCCCACGCCCAACATGCCGTTCTCCGAGTGCAGCGTGATCTCGACGCCGGGCGGCAGGCAGTTGGCCACCAGCGTCGGCATGCCGATGCCGAGATTGACGTAATCGCCGTCCACGAGGTCGCGGGCAATGCGTTGCACGATACGATCGCGCTTATCCACGAGCGGCTCCAGTTCTCGTCGTGCGCTTCTCGATGCGCTTCTCGTAGGACGGGCCTTCGATGATGCGTTTTACAAAGATGCCTGGCGTATGCACGGCGTCGCCATCAATCGTTCCGGGCTCGACGAGCGACTCCACTTCAGCAATGGTGTGGCGCGCCGCCGTCGCCATGACCGGATTGAAGTTGCGCATGGTCTTACGATACACGAGGTTCCCGGCCTTGTCGCCCTTCCACGACTTGACGAACGCAAAGTCGGCATGCAGCGGCGCTTCGAGGATGTAGGTGCGTCCATTGATGACGCGGCTTTCCTTCCCTTCCGCGATCAGTGTTCCCGCGCCGGTGGGCGTGAAGAAGCCGCCGATACCCGCGCCCGCCGCGCGCATCCGCTCCGAGAAGGTGCCCTGCGGCACGAGCTCGACCTCAATCTCCTTCTGCAGAAACTGCCGCTCGAACTCCTTGTTCTCGCCAACGTAGGTCGAGATCATCTTGCGGATCTGCCGCGCGCGCAGCAACGGGCCGACGCCGTAGTCGTCGACCCCGGCGTTGTTGCTGACGATCGTGAGGTTCCTGGTGCCGCGCCGGTGGAGTGCTGCCAGCAGGTGTTCGGGGATCCCACACAGTCCGAAGCCGCCGACCATAATGGTCGCCCCATCGGGAATGACGGCGACCGCTTCATCAGCGGATGCCACAACCTTGTTCATGGGTTGATTGTACTTATTTCAGCAGCGCCTTCGCGCGGTTGGCGTCGTCGAAAAGGCGCGCGACCGCGGCGGGGTCGTCGAGCCGTTCGGCAATCGTCGACAGCTCCGCGGCCAGGTATTTCAGCAGGGGCTTGAGTTCGTCCTTGTTGCTGGCCAGGATGCTGCGCCACGTTGCAGCCTGACTGGCGGCCAGGCGCGTCGTGTCACGCAAGCCGGCCCCCGCCCACTGCAGGTTGTCGTCCCCAACGGCCCGTGCCACCGTCGCCATCAGGGCCGTGGCCGTCACTTGCGGCAGCTGACTGACGGCCGCCATCAACCGATCGTGTTCCTCGCCGCGATCCGACAACACTACCGGCCGTGCGCCAATCGCTTCGACAAACTTGGCCGCACGCGTGACCGCCTGCGGGGCCGACGGGTTGGTGAGAAACCAGGGGCGGTCGTCAAACAGGTCGGCGCGGGCTTCGGCGGCGCTGGTGCCGCCGGCCATGGGGTGGCCGCCGACAAACTGCGTGATCTGCGCCTTGGCGGCGGCGGTCATGATCGCCTGCTTGGTGCTGCCGGTGTCGATGACGAGCGCGTGGGGCTGGATGACGAGCGGCAACCGCGGGATGGCGTCGAGGATGACGTCCACTGGGGCGGCGAGGACGACGACGAGGGCGTTGCCGATCCCGCTCAGCGACTCGCCCTTGTCGATCGTGCGTATCTGTAGATCCGGCCAGCGGCGCCTGGCGGCTAGCTGCACCGATCTGCCGATCAGACCAGGCCCAACGATCGCGAGACCCTGAGCCGTGTCAGCCATGTCTTACCGCGCCCATCCCCTGCGGGCCACCGGCTCGAGGCAAATGCTGCGGCCGATCGCCGGGGCAATGATTCTTAACTCGGCCATCAGGCGATCGAACTGCGCCGGGAACATTGACTGCGCGCCGTCGCTCATCGCGTGATCGGGGTCGTTGTGCACCTCGATGATCAGCCCATCGGCTCCTGCCGCAACCGCCGCGCGCGCCATGGGCGCGACCTTGTCGCGGCGTCCCATGCCGTGGCTTGGGTCGACGAAGATCGGCAGGTGCGACAGCTCCTTCACGATCGGGATGCACGACAGGTCGAGCGTGTTGCGCGTGAAGGTCTCGAAGGTGCGGATGCCGCGCTCGCAGAGGATCACGTCGGTGTTGCCGCCCGCGAGGATATATTCGGCCGAGAGCAACCACTCTTCCATCGTGGCGGCGATGCCCCGCTTGAGCAGGATAGGCTTGCGGGTGCGGCCGAGTTCCCGGAGCAGTGTGAAGTTCTGCATGTTGCGCGCGCCGACTTGGTAAATGTCGGCGTACTTGCCGATCACTTCGATCTGGCTGGCGTCCATGACTTCGGTGACCAGCTTGAGGTCGTGGGCGTTGGCGCCCTCTCGCAGCAACTGCAAGCCGGCTTCGCCCATGCCCTGGAAGCTGTAGGGAGACGAACGCGGCTTGAAGGCGCCACCGCGCAGGATCTTGGCGCCGGCGCGCTTCACGGCAGCGGCGGTTGCGTGAACCTGAGCTTCGCTTTCCGCCGAGCAGGGCCCCGCAATCACGATCACTTCGTCGCCGCCAATACGGAGATCGCCGATGTTGATAATCGTGTCTTCCTGCTTGAAGGTGCGGCTCGCCAGCTTGTAGGGCTGCGAGATGCGCACGACTTCATGGACGCCGGGCAGCAGTTCGATCAGTCGCGGGTCGACCTTGCCGCCGCCGACCACGCCCAGCACGATGCGGGAGGCGCCGGTCGAGCGGTGCACGTCCATCCCCTGTCCGACGAGTTGCGAGATCACCGCCTCAACTTCGGCATCGCTCGCCCGTTCCTTCATTACGACAACCATGATGCGCTCTCTCAGCTTTCAGCTATCGGCGTTCAGCCGTTGGTAGTTTCCGACTTCGCGGTGGCCGCGGCTGCTGCGGCCTCCCGGGCGTCGCGTTCCGCTTCGATACGTTGGATGCGGCGCGCTTCGTCCATGATGCGTTCGTACAGGCGCGCCACCGCATCGCCATCCAGCGGCCCGCCAAGGGCTTCGTTCACCTGGCGCACGTGCGCGATAACCGCCGCCTCGCGGGCCGGTTCGTAGATCGGCCGGCCGAGTTCGTGCTTCAGGCGTCCGACCGTGTAGGCGCAACGCGCGCGGCTGTCCAGCAGGCGCACGATCACCTCGTCGATCTTGTCGATCTCCTCGCGGAGCTGATCCAGGTTCAGTTGCGCAGCCATCGCACGTACCGTTCGACCTCGTCGAGCAAGCCCGTTGCCTGTCCGTGTTCCGCGATTACCTTCACCAGCGCACTTCCCACCACCGCGGCATCGGCCCACTGGCAGATCGCGCGCACATGTTCGGGGCGCGAGATGCCAAATCCGAGTGCCAGGGGCAGGGTCGTTTCCGCTTTCACGCGCATCGCCAATTCACGTGCTGAATCGTCCACGGAGTCGCGAACTCCGGTGACGCCCAGCCGGGAGATGCCGTACAAGAAGCCGCTTCCCAGCTCGGACGCCCGTCGAATCCGTTCGACCGTGGTCGTCGGGCTCAACAAGAAAATTGTATCAATCCCGGCCCCCGCAAACGCCGTCCGCAGGCTCTCGCCTTCTTCAGGAGGCACGTCCAGCGTCAGCACGCCATCGACGCCGGCCGCCCTGGCTTCTCGCACGAAGGTGTCCAATCCCATCCGAAGTATCGGATTGGCGTAGCTAAAGATCACAACCGGGGCCGAAATCGTCGGCCGCAAGGTCTTCAGCATGCCGAGGACGCCGCTCAGCGTGGTGCCCGCGGCCAGGGCGCGTTCCGTCGCCCTCTGGATGATCGGGCCGTCGGCGAGCGGGTCTGAGAAGGGCACGCCGATCTCAAGGACGTCGGCCCCCGCCCGGTCCAGCCGCGTAATGATGTCGGCCGATCGTTGCAGATCGGGATCGCCGGCGGTGACGTAGGTGACAAGGCCACTTTTCCCCGCCCTGCGCAGTTGTGTGAACCGTTCCTCAATTCGAGACACGTGCCGTCTCCTTCAGGATGCCTTCGACGCTCGTGACGTCCTTGTCTCCGCGGCCGGATAGGTTCACCAGCAGCACCGCATCCTTGCCGAACTGTTTCGCGGCCTTGCGCACGTGCGCAATCGCATGCGAGGACTCGAGTGCCGGCAGAATGCCTTCGAGCCGTGCCAGTTCCTGGAACGCCTCAAGCGCTTCGTCGTCGGTCGCATACGCGTACTCGGCGCGTCCGATTTCCTGCAGCCAGGCGTGCTCGGGGCCGATCGCCGCATAGTCGAGGCCAGCGGACACCGAGTGCGTCATCTCGATGTTGCCGTGCGCATCCTGCAGCACGTAGGTGCGGGTGCCCTGCAAGACGCCCGCGGCTCCGCCCGCAAAGCGGGCGGCGTGACGTCCGGCCGTAATCCCCTCGCCGCCCGCCTCAACGCCGATCAGGCGCACATCCGCGTCGTCGATAAACGCATCGAAGATGCCAATGGCATTGCTGCCGCCGCCGACGCACGCGATCACCGCCGTCGGTAACGCGCCGGCCTGCTCGAGAATCTGGCGGCGGGCTTCACGGCCGATTACCGACTGAAATTCGCGCACCATCAAGGGATAGGGGTGCGGGCCGAGTGCGGACCCGAGCAGATAGTGCGTGTCGGCCGGTCTCGCGACCCAGTCGCGCATGGCCTCGTTGATCGCATCCTTGAGGGTCTTGCTGCCCGAATCAACGCCCTCGACGCGCGCGCCAAGCAGGCGCATGCGGAACACGTTCAGTGCCTGCCGGCGCATGTCCTCAGTGCCCATGTAGACGACGCACTCGAGTCCGAGTAAGGCGCAGGCCGTGGCGCTGGCGACGCCGTGCTGACCGGCGCCGGTCTCTGCAACCACGCGTGACTTGCCCATCCGCCTGGCAAGCAGCGCCTGCCCGAGCGCGTTGTTGATCTTGTGCGCGCCGGTGTGGGTCAGGTCTTCCCGCTTGAGGAAGACCCGCCCCGCGCCCGCGGCTGCGGCCAGCCTCGTGGCTTCCCAGAGCGGCGTGGGCCGGCCAACGTAGTGATGCAACAGGCGCGACAGCTCCGTCGCAAAGGACGGATCCTGGCGGGCCTTCAGATACTCGGCTTCGAGCGCCTCGATCGGCGCCACGAGCGTCTCGGGGACGTAGCGTCCTCCAAAGCCGCCGTAATAGCCGCGCGCGTCTGGATCGCGACGGCCGAACCACTGGATCGACTCACTCATGTGTGTACGGTGCCTCTGATGGCGGGGTGTTTCGTGCTGACGAGATGAATGCCTTGAGCTTGTGGTGATCCTTCACGCCCGGCGTAGCTTCAACACCGGAGGCGGTGTCGACCGCGAACGGGCGAACAGCGCGGATGGCGTCGGCCACGTTGTCCGCCGTCAGCCCTCCGGCCAGGAACACCTTGCGCGAGCGCGCAACCTGCGACGCCTTCTGCCAGTCGATGGTCTTGCCAGTGCCGCCATGCTTCGTCGGATCATGCGCATCGAGCAGGATCACGTCATCGTCTGTGGCCGGCTCGATGCCATCGCCGGCGAGATGCACCGCGCGAAGGATCGGGACGCGCGCGCCGGGGAATTCGCTGGCATCGGTTTCATGGACCTGTGCCAGGGCGATCCCCGCATCCGCGGCGGCGTTGATGTCGGCAACCGTTGGCGTGACGAATACCCCTACTGGCGTCACATGCGCAGGCAGCTCCGCGGCGATGTGCCGCACGATTTCAAGCGTTGCGGCTCTCGGACTGTTCGGCCAGAGCACGAAGCCGACGTAGTTGGCTCCCCAGTGTGCCGCCGCCACTGCGTCTTCGATACGGGTGATGCCGCAGATCTTGACGGCGGTCATGGCGTCACGGCCTCCAGCGAACCGATCAACCCTGACAGCGCGGTACCGGGGTCGGGCTCGATCATGAATCGCTCGCCCATCAAGAACCCCTGGTAGCCAAGCCCCTTCATGGCCCGCAGGTCGGCGGGAGTCTTGAGTCCGCTCTCGCTGATGCCGATGACGTTGGCGGGCAGCATGGCCGCCACGTCGTGGGAGGCATGGAGGTCGACTTCGAGCGTTCGCAGGTTCCGGTTGTTGACGCCGATGATCGTGGCGCCGGCGTCAATCGCACGCGCACACTCGGTGGTGTCGTGCACCTCGACGAGTGCAGCGAGGCCAAGATCGGCGGCCGACCTGGCCAGTGACGTCAGGTCGCGATCGCTGAGCGCAGCCACGATCAGCAGGATGGCGTCGGCGCCGGACGCTCGCGCTTCGAGCATCTGGTAGTGGTCCACCATGAAGTCTTTTCGCAGCAGCGGAATGGCAACCGTGGCCCGTACGGCTTCAAGGTGCGCGAGCGCGCCATCAAAAAAGCCGGGCTCGGTCAGCACCGAGATCGCGGCGGCGCCGGCACGCTCGTAGCCCGACGCGATGGCCACCGGGTCATAGGCGGTCCGCAACACGCCGCGCGACGGGGAACGGCGCTTGCACTCGGCGATGACGTTGATCGTGTTGCGCCGTGACAACCGCTCGCGAAAGAGCGTCCCATGTGGTGACTTCCCCAAGGCCCGCTTCTCGAGCGCGGCGAGAGGCTCACGCTCCATCGCCGCAGCGACGCGTGCGCGAGTGGCCGCCACGATGGCCTCGAGCAGGTCCGGAGGTGAACTCACGCCTTGGCCTCTCGATTCGACATGTCGGCCAGCTTCGACAGCGTCGAGGCAGCCTTGCCGCTGTCAATGGCGGCGGCCGCCTCCGCGATACCGGCCTTGACCGTCTCGGCCTGCCCAGCGACGAAGAGCGCCGCTCCGGCGTTGAGCAAGACCACGTCTCTGGCCGGGCCGGCCTGCCCCGCCAGCACCGAGCGGACGATCGCGGCGTTGGTCACAGCGTCGCCACCCGTCAGGGACTCGGGCGACGCCTTCGCAAGGCCGAAGTCGGATGGATGGACGTAGAAGGTCTGCACCGAGTCGCCGCGGCATTCTGAGACCTTGGTGTAACCGGTCGTCGACAATTCATCGAGCCCATCGGCGCCATGGACGACCCACGCGCGCTCAGAGCCCAGCAAGGCGAGGGATCGTGCGAGCAGCTCGGTGAGTTCAGGACGTGGAACCCCAACGATTTGACGGCTCGGCTTCGCCGGATTCGTGAGCGGGCCCAGCAGGTTGAACGCGGTTCGCACGCCGAGATCCTTACGGGCTTGTGCTGCGTGCTTCGTGGCCGGGTGAAACGTCGGCGCAAACAGGAATGCCACACCAACGTCAGCCAGGCACTGCTCGACGATTGCCGGCGTGGCCGCAATGTTCACGCCGAGGGCTTCAAGCACATCGGCACTGCCGCATTGGCTCGAGACGGAACGGTTGCCGTGCTTGGCGATGCGCATACCGCACGCGGCAAGCACGATGGCCGCCGCGGTCGAGATGTTGAACGTGCCGGAACGATCGCCGCCGGTGCCACAGGTGTCGAAGATGGCGCCGGCCGGCGGCTTCAGTGGCGTCGCATTCGCCCGCATAGTCTGGGCGAACCCCACCAACTCGGAGGGACGCTCACCCTTCATAGCAAGACCGACGAGCAAGCCGGCAATCTGCGCGGGTGCGGCCTCGCCCTTCATGATCGCCGCCATGGCCGCTGCGGCCTCCGCGGTCGTCAGGTCTTCCTGTCGGCGAAGCTTCTCGATGAGTCCTGGAAACATGATTACATCTCGAGGAAGTTGCGAAGGATGCGGCGTCCCTCGTTGGTGAGCACCGATTCTGGATGGAACTGCACGCCGTGAATCGGCATCGTCTTGTGACGCACGCCCATGATCAGGCCATCTTCCTTCATGCGCGCGGTCACTTCGAGATCCGATGGCAGCGTCCGTTCCGCGACGACCAGCGAGTGATAGCGACCGGCCTGGAAGGCGGCAGAGAGTCCCGCAAACACCCCGACGCCGGTGTGCTCCACGGTGGATGCCTTGCCGTGAATCGGCAACGGCGCGCGCACCACTTCCCCACCGAACGCCAGGCCAATGGCCTGGTGTCCGAGGCAGACGCCCAGTAGCGGCATCCGCGGCCCGAACTCCTTGATCACCTCGAGCGACACACCGGCCTGTTCCGGACGTCCCGGGCCCGGTGAGATCACGACGTGCGAATGACGCAGCGCGCGAAGCTCATCGATCGACGCTTCGTCATTGCGCCGCACGACCACCTTGGCGCCCAGCTCGCCGAGATACTGGACGAGGTTATAGGTGAACGAATCGTAGTTGTCGATGACCAGAACCATTGCGTTACAGCCCTGCCTGCGCCAGTTCGAGCGCCCGGATCATGGCACGTGCCTTGTCACGGGTTTCCTCATACTCCGCGGTGGGATTTGAGTCGGCGACGATGCCGGCGCCGGCCTGGATGTAGGCCTTGCCGCCTTCGAGGAGGATCGTGCGAATCGCGATGCAGAAGTCGAGATTGCCGGCGAAATCCAGGTAGCCGACCGCGCCGGCATACAGTCCGCGGCGCGTGGGTTCGAACTCGTTGATGATCTGCATGGCGCGCACTTTGGGAGCGCCAGACACGGTGCCGGCCGGGAAACACGACACCAGCGCATCGAGACGGTCGCGGCCTTCGGCGAGCTGGCCTTCGACCACCGATACCAGGTGCATCACGTGCGAATACCGCTCCAGCGTCATGAAGGTCGGCACGCGAACTGTGCCGTAGTCACAGACGCGGCCGATGTCGTTGCGCCCGAGGTCCACGAGCATCACGTGCTCGGCCTTCTCCTTTTCGTTGCGCTTCAACTCTTCGCCGAGCCGGATGTCTTCCTCTTCGGACTTGCCGCGCGGCCGTGTGCCCGCAATCGGATGCGTGATGGCATGCCGGCCCTCGACGCGGACCAGCATTTCCGGTGAGGAGCCGACAATGGAACGGTCGCCCATCCGGATAAAAAACATGTATGGCGACGGATTCACGTGCCGCAGTGCACGATAGACCGTGAATGCGTCGACGCCGATCTCCGCCTCGAAGCGTTGCGACAGCACCACCTGGTAGATATCGCCTGCGGCGATGTATTCCTTGGCTTTCTTGACGATGCTTTCGTAAGTCTCCTGGGCCATGTTGGAGGTCAAGGTGACCGCGGTTCCCGCGTCCGGCCGCTTGATCGACAAGGCGCGCTCCAATTCGCGCTCGAGGAAGTCGATCTTGGCGCACGCAAACTGATAGAGCGACTTCAGGTCTTCGTCACCTGAAATACGCGCGTTGGCGATCAGCAGGATGCGGTGCTGCACGTGATCGAACGCCAGCACGGTGTCAAAGAGCATGAACCCGGCTTCGTCGCGATCAACCGGGGGCTCGCCGGCGCGCCGGGTGGACGGTTCGAACCAGGCAGCGGTGTCGTAGCCGAGATAGCCGACCGCGCCGCCGGTAAAGCGCGGCAGGCCGGGCACAAACGGTGACTGGTAGCTGTTCATGATCTCGCGCAGCGTGTCGATGAACGGCTTCTCGCTGTCGGTGGTGACTCCGGCACGCTCGGTGACCGTCTGGCCTTCTCGCCCTCGCAGGATCAGGAACGGATCCTTGCCGAGGAACGAATAGCGGCCCATGTGCTCGCCGCCTTCGACACTTTCCAGCAGGAACGCGTAGTCGGAGTGCTCGGCGACCTTGAGAAACGCCGAGACCGGCGTCAGCAGGTCCGCCACCATCTCTTTCACCACTGGCACGAACGTGGCGCGCTTCGCCAGGTCCACAAACTCTTCAAACGTCGTCAGCTTCATTTCTTCTCCGTAAGGGCCAGCCGGGCCGTCGCCGCGTCACGCATCACGCGATCGGCGGGACGCCGTCCGGTCCACCATTCAAACTGCGCTTGCGCCTGGGCGACCAGCATGTCGAGCCCGCCGAGCGTGCGGCAGCCGGCGCGCGAGGCCTGCGCGAGCAGGGCCGTGACGGGCGGGTTGTAGACCAGGTCGTACACGAGGCCGCTGCCGTGGAACGGGTAGTCATCGGGCAGCGGCGATGCCGCGACGTTCGGCCTGGTGCCGAGCGGCGTGGTGTTGATCAGTAGATCCCAGGAACCCGGCTCCGGCGGCCACGCCGATACGTCGGCTTCGGTAAGCGACGCGACCGCCTGCGCCTGCTCGGCTCGGCGTGCCGAGAGCGAGACGCGGGCTCCGGCGGACGCCAGGGCGACCGCCACCGAGCGGGCCGCGCCACCGGCTCCGAGGATGGTGGCGCGTTGGCCGCGCAGTGGCGTCGCGGCTTCGAGTGGCGTCAGAAATCCTGTCACATCGGTATTGGTGCCGAGCCACCGAGTGCCGTCCCGGCGAAGTGTGTTGACCGATTGGATGCGCCTGGCGACCGGATCGCATTCGTCGGCATGCTCGAAGGCGTCAACCTTGAATGGCGCGGTGACGCTTGCGCCCGCCAGGCCGACGGCTGCGGCGAACGCCTGGAAATCCGCAAAGTCTGCGGCGGCCAGCGGCAAGTAGACGGCGTCGGCGTGTGCCGCCTTGAAGGCTGCGTTGTGCATCGACGGCGACACCGAATGTGACACCGGTTTGCCGAGGATGCCGTAAATTTCCGTCCGTCCGCCGATGCGGCGGAAGCGGTAATCGTCGTGCATCAACTGCTCGGAGATCTGACCCGGTGCCACGCCCTGCCCGGCGTAGGTCCAACACGATCCCATCCAGTTAGCGAGGACGCGTGAGGCGAGTCCGGCCTCCCCCATCGCAATCAACGACATCGGCACCCGGGTGTTCTTGCCGATCTCGCGCAGCGTGACGTTGTCGGTGAGACGGGAGGCCATGACGGCCAGCTTGACGACCTCGGCGCCGCTGCCAAGCATCGCCTGGGCCAACGCATTCACGTCGGCGGGCATCCGCTCGAAATCGTGATGCGACAGCACGATCCGGCGGCCGCCTGTTTGCCGCAGCAGGTCGGCGCACGACCCCTGCCATTCGAGATCGACAAACTCCGCGCCGAGCGCCAGCGCTTCGGCAAGGATGGCCCGGCGCTCCTCTTCGCTGCCCTTGAAGTGCCCGCCCTCATGCGTGGGCCGACACGTGACGATCACGGGCTTCTTGCGCCCGGCCAGGGCGCCGGCGGCGCTCGGATCCTTGACAGTGTCGAGCCGTAACTCGACGAGGTCGGCATCTGCCACCTGATCGCGGCGTGTACGCAGTTCGGCCGTCGTGTCGGCCGTCACGGTGACGCAGAGCTTGGCAGGTCTCATCGGCAGTCAGCAGTCAAGAGTCGGCGCTTAAGAGTTACGTGCGCCAAAAACAAAAAGCGCCTCTTGCGTTTCAAGAGGCGCTTCGGTCGAGCGTCAAAGTGTGTGTGGTGTTCCTACACGGACCGGGTAGCCTCTGCAGATGGGCACCAATACCACCACGCCGCGTGTGGGGCGGTAAAGAAAGCGATCCGATAGGCAAAGCCGACTCGCGAGAGCATTGGAACGTCAAAAGTCTATAAGAGCCGTCACCGTGACGTCAAACAGAGAGTTGACTCGTATAATGGCCCCGAGCCAGTTTCCGCCAACACTTGCATGACTTTACGCATGATTGCTGCCGCCGCCCTGGTGCTTGGCGTGCTTGCAGCCTCGCCCGGCGCACAGACCGCGTATCTGCCGCTTGACCAGGTCCGGCCTGGAATGGTCGGCACCGGCCGGACCGTGTTCTCCGGCACCACGCTCGAAGATTTCAAGGTGCACGTCCTCGGCGTGATGCGGAACGTGATTGCGCCCAAGCGCAATCTGATCCTCGCCCGCCTGGAGGGCGGCCCGCTCGCCAAGACCGGCGTCATTGCCGGCATGAGCGGCAGTCCCGTCTACGTCGATGGCAAGTTGATGGGCGCCGTGTCGTATTCGCTCGGCCAGTTCTCAACGGAACCGATTGCAGGAATCACCCCGATCAGCGAGATGATCGACGCGACGATGATGTCGGCGTCGCAGCGAGGCAATCAGCCGGTCTCGATCGGGCTGCGCCCGACACCGCGTGAGCTACTCGACATCTGGTCCCGCGACCTCGGACGCTCGGCGTCATTTGTGTCGGAGCCATCGCAGGCGCTCGTGCTGTCAGGCGTTGGCAGCGACCTTGGCCGTCTGGGCGCGATGCTGCGACCGATTGCCGTGCCGATGATCGCCGCGGGGTTCGACGCCTCCGTGCTCGATCCGCTGACGCCGGCATTTTCCGCAGCGGGCTTCCTCCCGATGTCGAGCCAGTCCCAAGGCGCCACCCGCACCACGGCGCCGACCGGACGGCTCGTGCCGGGTGATGCGGTGGGCGTTGGCTTGCTGACGGGCGATTTTGAACTGGGTGCGACCGGCACGGTCACCCACGTCGATGGTGATCGCGTCTACGCGTTCGGCCACCCGCTGTACAACCTCGGCCCGACCCAGTTTCCGATGACGCGTGCCGAGGTGCAGGTGATCCTGCCGAGCCTGATGGCGTCGAGCAAGCTGGCCAGCTTCGGCGACATGATCGGCACGGTGCAGCAGGATCGCGCGACCGCGATTGCGGGGCGCTTGGGCCCGGGGCCGTCGATGATTCCGGTCACGATCACACTGAACTCCGACCGCACGCCCTCACGCAGTTTCTCGTTTGGCGTGGTCCGTGATTTCACGTTCACGCCGCTGCTGGCGTACCTGTCGGTGTCCAACGTGCTGACCTCCTACGAACGGGCCGTCGGTCCGGCGTCATTCGGCATCCGCGGACAAGCGTCGATTGGCGCCGATGGCGAACTGTCGTTTGAAGACATCTTCAGCGGTGAGCAGGCCTCGGGCGGCGCCGCCGCCTACATTGCCGGACCGCTGACGGCGTTATTGAAGAACGCTGGCGAGAACGTGCAGGTCGATCGCATTGCGCTCACCATCGACGCCAGCGAACAGCCGCGTGCCGCGCGGATCGAGCGCGTGTGGCTCGACACCACGCGGCCACGCGCCGGCCAGGCGGCCACCGTGAACGTGGCCCTGCGCTCGTCGCGCGGCGAAGAAATTGTGCGGCAGATCGCTATCCAGATTCCCGCCAACCTGAGTGGATCGCTGCAACTCACGGTGGCAGATGCGGTCAGGACCACCGCCGACGACCGCCGCGATACCCGCGGCGCCGATCTGCAACGCGCATCCCAGATCCTTCGCACCTTCAATCGCGCGCGCAAGAACAACCGCCTCTACGTGCGGCTGTCTTCGACCGATTCCGGCGCCGTCGTAAACGGCGAACCCATGGCCGGGCTGCCGCCGTCGGTGCTGGCCGTCATGGAAGCAGACAGGAACAGCGGCACGGTGGGATCGTTGCGCTCGATGACGCGGGGTGAATGGGAACTCGCGCTCGACATGGCGATCACCGGCTCCAGACAGCTCACCATTTCCCTCGACCAACCCTGATGAGATCACTGCTCGGGCGAACGCGCGTTCGTCCCTACCTGTTAGGCGCCATCGGCGTGGCGAGCCTGCTCTTTGTCGCCACCCTGTCTGCGGCACCCGGATTCTGGCAGGCGGCAACGCAGGCCGACTTCCTGCGCGGCGAGGTCGACCAGCTGTCGATCGATGAACACGGACGCGTCACCCTTGGTCCCGCGCTGACCCGCGTCCACGATGCCGCCGCGCCGTTTGTGTGGGCGATGGCAGCCGGGCCGGATGGGTCGTGGTTCCTTGGCACGGGCAACGACGGCAAGGTCTTGCGCGTCGATCGCAGCGGACAAGGCTCGGTGTTCTTTGACAGCGCGGAGATGGAAGTCCATGCCCTCGCGCCGGCGCCCGGCGGCGGGCTGTATGTGGGCACGTCGCCCGACGGTCGCATCTATCGCGTCGATACGAAGGGCCAGGCCACGACGTTCTTCGATCCCGACGACAAGTACATCTGGTCCCTGGTGGTCGATCAGGCCGGCAACGTGTTTGCCGGCACCGGCGACAAAGGCATCGTGTACAAGATCTCGCCGGACGGCAAAGGCCAGCCCTTCTTCGCGTCGAAGACCACCCACGCCGTCTCGCTGGCGTTCGACCAGAACCGTCAATTGCTGGTCGGCACCGGCGCCCCCGGCCGGGTGTTTCGCGTTGACGCCGCCGGCAAAGGTTTCCTGTTGCTGGACACGCCGCACCAGGAGATTCACGCCATGCGCGTCGATCCGAAGGGCGTGATCTATGCCGCGGCGCAAAGCAGCCGTTCGCAAGGCGGCAGCGACAATCTCGGCGATTCCACCCCGACGCCGACGGTCACGCCGTCGATTCCCAATGTCTCGACCGAGATCACGTCCATCACCGTCGTCGACACCGGCGCCGCATCGCAGGCGTCTGGCGCTGCCGCTGGTGCGGAGCGCCGCTCGGCGATGAATGGCGCCGTGTATCGCGTGCAGCCCGACGGGTTGTGGGACGAACTCTGGTCTGCCAAAGACGACGCGCCCTATGACGTGGCGCTGGAGCCCGATGGCGCCGTGCTCGTGGCGACTGGTGGGAAAGGCAAACTGTTCCGCCTCTCGGGTGATCCGGTCACCGCCGTCCTGGTGACGCGGGTGCCGGCGCAGCAGGCCACCATGATTGCGCGCGCGGCCGATCGCACCTTCATTGCGACGGCCAACCCCGGATTGCTGATGTCGATCTCGTCGACGCGAGCGACGCGCGGCACGTTCGAATCGGACGTGAAGGATGCGCGGCTCGTCTCGACGTGGGGCGTGGTCAGCTGGCGCGCCATCACGCCGGCAGGCACGGCCGTCTCGGTCTCCACGCGGTCGGGCAACACGCGCACCCCGGATGAGGCGTGGAGTGAGTGGAGCCCGGCGTACTCGAATGCCGAGGGGTCGGCGATCAGCAGCCCCAAAGCGCGGTACCTGCAATGGCGTGTCGTTCTGACCGGCTCAGCGACGGCGGCGCCGGTTGTGACTTCCCTCTCCTCCGCGTACCTGCCGCGCAATATCCGCCCGCAAGTGGAGTCGATCACCGTGCATCCGCCCGGAGTCGTCTTCCAGAAGCCGTTCTCGAGCGGTGAAACCGAAATTGCCGGCCTGGATGATGAGGCGCAGGACAAACGCAATGCGCCGGCCGGTGCCGGCGCCGGTGGCCCGCAGCTTGGCCGGCGGATCTTTCAGCGCGGCCTCCAGACGTTTGGCTGGAAGGCCACGGACGAAAACAACGACGAACTGTCCTACGACGTCTCTTACCGTCGTGAAGGCGACACGGCGTGGCGGGTGCTCAAGGCGGATCTGCGCGACACCCTGCTCGTCTGGGACACCAGTTCAGCGCCTAACGGTACTTACGTATTGAAGGTGCTCGCCTCCGACCGCAAGGCCAACCCCGCTGAGGTGGCGCTGGCCGGCGAATTGGAGAGCAGCAGCTTTGACATCGACAACGTCGCGCCCGCCGTCCAGATTGGTGCCATCCGTCGCGACGGAACGCGGTTCGTGATCGCGGCCGAGATCCGCGATGGCGATTCGTCGATCACGAAGGTTGAGTATTCCGTGGATGCGCAGCGCTGGCAGCCGGCGTTCTCTCGAGACGGCATTCTTGATGGGCACCAGGAAGCGTTCGAGATCCGTCTCGAGGCTGAGGCCAGCGGGCGGACGCTGGTGATTCGGGCGACGGATGCGTTAGGAAATGTCGGAACCGGTCAGGTTCAGATCCGCTAGCTACAATCCGCCGGCGTTGGCGTAGGCCAGCGACGATGCCGACGCGTCAGGCACGATCGGCTTCATCAGCGGCGCGCCCTGGGGCTTCGGCTCCATATCGACCGGGAACGTTGGCGTGGCAATGGGCGCCGGCGAATTGTGGAGTCGCAGCGCCTGGCGCAGGGCCTCCATCGGGTCGCGCGGACTCTTGACCGTCGTATTGGCGACCAACCACACGAGGCTGACTGCCACCGCATCGCCACCGCTGTCGGTGGCCGGCGCGAATCGCGTCCGATAGGCCTCGTTCAACATCGTGTTCACGCCTGGACGCGAGGTCTGATCCACCATGGCAACGCCCTGGACGTGGCCCTCGCGCGAGACGACGGCTGCCATCGTGTAATGCGCGTCCTGCTCGGGCATTTCGATCGCATCGGTAACGGCGCGCGGCACGCTCAAGCTGGAATTCAGGCGGATCGGGTTGTCGTTGGAACCCTGGCTTGCCAGCACCGAGATGGTGCGCGCCATGGAATTCGGGCGCTCCTGGCTGGTGGCGTGGAGCACGCTCGCAGACCCGATGACGCAGATCAGCATCGCCACCGAGGCCCCGAGGCCGGCCCACACCAGGTGCATGTCGGAGAACCAGTCGGCCACCTGCGCGCGAATCGAGAACTGCTCTTCCACGCGCAGGCGCTCGATCACGCGCGCCGAGATTTGGGACGGGTCCGTGGCGTCGTGCGCGGCCATGTGCGCGGCGAGTTCGCGCAGATCCGAGCCGAGCAACGAAATTTCCGCCGCGCAGTGGCTGCACGCCGCGCAGTCGCGTAGATGGCGCTGGATCTCGATGCGGTCTTCGAGGCCCAGTTCGCCGTCGTAAAACGCTTCGAGGCGCCCCTGGGTGTCGGCGCAGGTGCGAGCGTGGGTCACACCCGCACCTCGCGCAGTTCGTCTCGCAGGGTCTGGCGCGCGCGTGTCAGTCGCGACTTGACCGTGCCGATCGCGACGCCAAGCGAGAACGCGATCTCTTCGTAGCTCAACCCGTCGATCTCGCGCAGCACGATGACGGTGCGCTGGTCGAATGGCAAATGATCGAGCGCGGCCCACAGCCGCTCCGCGAGTTGCTTGCGGGCGTAGGCGCGGTCCGGCGCCGTCTCGTCGCCAGGCTGGCGCAGATCACCGTGCGCCTCCACATGCTGATCCAGCGAGACCTGATCCGACTTGTGGCGGCGTCTCCACCAGCGCTGCCGGTTGCGCGCCTGGTTGACGACGATCCGGTAGATCCAGGTCTTGAGCGCCGACTGGCCCCGGAAGTTATGAATGGTGCGAAACACGCTGAAAAAGACCTCTTGGGAGAGATCCAGGGCCTCATCGCGGTCGCCCAGCAGGTGCAGGGCGAGCTGGTAGACCATCCGCTCGTGGCCGGCGACCAGCTCAGCACACGCGGCCGGCTCGCCCGCGGCGCAACGCTCGATGAGCACCGCTTCGCGGTTCCCGACCTCTACCCACCCGAGTGCCCCAGCGTCTTTCATGACGGAATTGGCGACTGTTCGCGCAGCCATGGTCAGTGTAACAGCTTAGAGACCGGCGATCCCTGAAAGTTCCCTCGAGCAGCGGATCCCCCCACCGCATCTGCTCGCCCGCCCTCCGGCCGGTCGGGCCTACAATCTAGGACGTGCGGCGCACCGCCATAGCCGTCGTGATCGTTGCCCTGGCCGGGGTCGCCGGGGCCCTCGCCTTTGGCGCGCTCGCCAACGAGCGGGAGTTCGACCGGCTGATCGCCGACGGCGATGCCGCGGTGGCGGCCGACCTGGGCTTCCAGGCCATTGAGGCCTATAGCGGAGCCATTGCCCTGAAGCCGGACTCGATGCTCGCCCACTACAAGCGCGGCGCGGTCTACCAGGACCAGAACGAGCTCGAGGCGGCGCTCCGCGACTTCCGGACGGCTGCGGACCTGGATGCCAGCTCGCTGCGCGCCATTGAATCGCTTGGCGACGTGAACGTCGCGCTCGGGCGCCACGAACGTGCCGTCGAACAATACGAGACGTTCGTCGCGCTCGACGACCGCAATGCGCGTGTGTTCTACAAGCTCGGGTTGTCTCGCTATCGCGCCGGCCGTACGCAGGCGGCAATCCAGCCGCTGCAGCAGGCGCTGCAAATTGACGCCGGCCTTGGCGAAGCCCACTACGTCCTGGGCCTGGTGCAGCGGGATCTCGCACAGCTCGCTCCGGCGCGCAAATCTCTCGAGGAGGCGGCGCGCCGGTCGCCGGCCAGCCAGACCGCCGCAAGAGAGGCATTGGCGGACGTCTATCTGCTCGACAACGATTACGGCCGGGCCATCAATCAACTCGAAGCCCTTGCGGCCCTCGAGCCGACTCGCGCCGATCGGGCCATCGCCCTTGGCCTGGCGCAAGCCAGGGCCGGCCGCGACGATTCGGCCGTGACCACGTTGAGCCGCACCGTCGAACGCTTCCCAAACGCCCCACAGGTCTACGCGGCGCTCGGTCACGTGTGGTTGATCGAGGCGCAGCGGCGTAGTGACCGCGTGGCCTTGAACAAGGCGGTCGAAGCGCTGAGCACCGCAGCGAGCCGGGCCGATGCGACAAGCGAGACCTTCGCGGAACTGGGCCGCGCACAGTTGTTAGCGGGCGATCGAAGCGCGGCGGAGCGTGCGCTGCGCCAGGCGGTCGACAAACTTCCGGTGCCCCCTGATGCGTACTTGCAGTTGGCCGACGTGACCGCGCGAGACGGCCGCATCCTGGACGCGCGCGATGCCCTCGTGAAGTACGCCACCTTGATTGGCGATGAGAAGCCGCTCGCGACGGTTGCGACACAAATTGCTGACTACTCGGTGCGTCTCGGCGAGCCCGCATTTGCCGTCCGCTGGTTCGACCGCGCTATCGACGAGGCCGGCCCCAGCTCGGCCCTGCACGCGCGCCTGGCGGAAGCGGCCTGGCGGGCCGGCGATGCGGTGCGCGCGAACCGTGTGCTTGACCAGGGACTGGCCGCCGAGCCGGGCAACCGCGCACTCCTGCAACTGCGCCGACGCATTCCGCGTTAGCAGCTACGTATTGCGGCGTGGATCGACGGCGTCTCTGAGGCCGTCGCCGAGGAAGTTGAAGCCCAGCACGACCACCGCCAGGAACAGCCCTGGGAAGATCGTCAGGTGCGGCGCATCCAGCAGGTGGACGCGCCCGCCGTTGATCATCGTGCCCCAGCTCGGCGTCGGTGGCTGGACGCCGAGCCCAAGAAAACTCAACGCCGCTTCCGACAGGATGGCGCCGGCCATGCCGAGTGTGGCCTGGACGAGCAGCGGCGGGAGTGCCGCCGGCAGGACGTGCCGTGTGAGGATGCGAGCGGTGCCGGCGCCGAGCGCGCGGGCGGCCGTGACGTATTCAAACTCACGCGCGCGCAGCACCTGGCCGCGCACCAACCGCGCGTAGCCGACCCATCCGATGATCGCCAGCGCCAGCACGACGTTGACAAGGCTCGGCCCCAGCACGGCGACCAGCGCGATGGCGAGCAGCATGCCGGGGAACGCCATCAGCACATCCATCACGCGGCCAATGGTTTGATCGATGGCGCCACCGTAGTACCCGGAGATCCCGCCGACGATCATGCCGACGATTGTCGAGACGCCCACCACAACTACGCCAACCAGCAGCGAGACCCGTGCGCCGAGCAGTACCCGCGCCAGGATGTCGCGTCCGAGTTCGTCGAGGCCGAACCAGTGCTGCCACGTGGGCCCCTGCAGGCGATTGGCCAGGTCCTGCGTGGCGGGGTCCCACGGCAGCACCCACGGCGCGGCAATCGCCGCAAGCACGACGGCGCCGACGATCAGCGACCCGAGGCGTGCCTGCCCTGACCGCAACGCCGGCATCATTCGAGACGAATCCTCGGGTCCAGCACGCCGTACATCAGGTCGGTCATGAGATTGACCGTCACATACGTGACGGCTATCAACAGGATGCAACCCTGCACCATTGGATAGTCGCGGAAGCCAATCGACTGGATCAGCAGGCGGCCGATGCCCGGCCACGCAAAAATGGTCTCCGTGATGACCGCGCCGGTCAGTACCGCGCCAAACTGCAGTGCGATGATCGTCAGCAGCGGCACGAAGCTGTTACGAAGCGCATGGGTCGTCACGGCCGAGGCGCGTGACACTCCCCTCGCCCTGGCGGCCCTGACGTAGAGTTCGTTCAGTTCATCAAGCAGACTCGCTCGTGTCATGCGCGCGAGGATTGCGGCCAGTGCCAGTCCCAGCGAGACCGCCGGCAGCACCAGGTGCGCCAGGGTGCCGCGGCCCGAAACCGGCAGCCAGCCAAGCTCCACGGCAAACACAATCGCCAGCAGCGGCCCGAGCCAGAAGTTCGGGATCGAGACACCAGCGAGCGCAAAGGTCATGGCGCCGTAGTCAACAGCCGTGCCGCGCCACACCGCCGCCACGACGCCGAGCGGGATTGCGAGCAGCACCGCCACGATCATCGCGGCAATCGCCAACTCCGCGGTTGCCGGCACACGCTCCGCGATCATCGTGGTCACCGGCTGCCCGGTCCGAAACGACGTGCCGAGGTCCCCGGTGATGGCGTGACGAAGAAAGGTGACGTATTGCGTGAGCAACGGCTGATCCAGCCCAAGGTTCTTGCGCAGCTCGATGACGTCTTGCGGCGCGGCACCATCGCCAAGCATGGCCTGGGCCGGATCCCCGGGGACCAGGTGAATCAGCGAGAAGACCAACGTCGCGACGCCGAGCAACACGGGCACGGCCAGCAGGACGCGGCGGATGACGTAACGCAGCACGCGTGATCATTCTAATGTGCACCGGTGGCGGCGCCGGGATCAGAAAGCCCGAGCCGGGTGATCAGCTTGCGCAGGCCCTGCCGTGACACGCCAAGCTCACGCGCGGCCGCGCCCGCCTTTCCGCCCGAACGCAGCAGCGCCGCGCGGACGTAGCGCTGTTCGAAGTCGCGGCGTGCGTCGGCCAGTGTGACCCGCCGGGCCACCGTGATGGTGCGGCCGAGGTGACCGGGGAGTCCGTGCGGCCCGATTACGCCGCGCGACGGTCCCGCCACCATGATCGAGGCGAGGACGTTCTGCAGTTCGCGGACGTTGCCGGGCCAGTCATAGCCGCCGAGGGCCGCCATCGTCGATGGGGACAGTACGGCGCGGCTGCCAGTTCGCTTTGCCAATTCGCTCCAGACATGGCGGATCAGCGACGGCAGATCTTCCAGTCGCGCCCGAAGCGGCGGGATGGCGATGCGCAAGACGTCAATGCGGTAGCGAAGGTCGTTTCGAAACCGCCCGGCTTCGACCTCCCCCTGCAGCGGACGATTGGTGGCGGCGACGATGCGCGCATCGACCTTGCGGGTGAGCGACTCTCCGAGCCGCCGCACTTCGCCTTCCTGGAGTGTCCGGAGGAGCTTGGCCTGGACGCGCGCGCTCAGTTCGGCCACCTCATCGAGGAACAGGGTGCCGCCCTGCGCTTCCTCGAACAGCCCCACGCGATCGGTGACAGCGCCGGTAAACGCGCCTCGCCTGTGGCCGAAAAGCTCTGTTTCGACCAGGTCATCAGCGAGTGCCGCGCAATTGAGTGCGCAGAAACGGCGGCCGCGTCTTGCACTTGCCGCGTGAACGGCCCGCGCCACCAACTCCTTTCCTGCCCCGCTCTCCCCTTCGATCAAGGCCGGAAATGGCGATGTGGCCGCCCTCAGAACCGCCTCTCGAACTTTCGTCATGCCGGCGCTGTCACCGATCAGTTCCGGAACGAGCACACGGGGCGGCTGCGCGCGCGTGTGCTCCCTGATTTGATGCACTGCCGGTCCGATCGCGGCCGCTACCAGGTCCAACAGCGCCGATACATCCCGGGGCGTCAGTGTCCGACCGGCAGCCCACCGGCCCCACAGCGCGCCAACAACGGTGGCGCCGTAGCGCACAGGCCAGGCCACATCGCCGCTTGCGCCTGGCGCGGGTAAGGTCGACGGTTGCCCGGTGTCGCACACGTGCAGCGCTCCGAGCCATTCGCCTGGAGACAGAGCGGCATTACCCACACAGGCGGCGGCCACGGGTGTGGTGTGTCCGGGCAAGATGACCGCCACGGCACTGGCTGCCAGGGACGCGCGCAGCCTGGCGGCAACCAGCGCCAGGGCGCGATCCGGCTCGTCGTGCTCCTGGCAGACGCGCAGCACCTCAATGAACTCCTCGATGATGATGGGCTCCACCCGAGCCGCCCTGGCGTCCGATCTCGGGTGTTCCGCCAGAGAATCCTCGTCCGCAAGGAGGAGACTCCATCGCGCGGCAGCCTCAGCCTCGACGACACGCCCTGCATCTCGTAATACCTCGGCGCGATTCACCAGCGCGGTTGTCGAGTCGACGTTCTGGTCCCCTGGCGCACCCTCGTGCAGATGGAATGCCGACGTTGCCAGGCGAGGCCGCCATAACTCCGACGTTGCGCAGCGCACGACGAGATGCGGGCGGGCATCTTTGGTCGCCAGGCGAAACATCGCCAGGCTGGCGTCGGGCGACAGCCGTGAATCGGTCGCAAACACCACGAGCCTTCGCTCACGAAGCCACGACGGCCAGCGCCAATGCGACTGCGCGAGCACCGCGCCGAGGGCGTCGGCGGCAACGGGGACGAATCCGGCGAGGCGTGCTTCTCGCGCCAACACCCGATGCAGCCAGGACCACTGGTGTGACGAACACTCGACCAGATCCAGCGCACGCGGGTGCCCATCCCGGGCGTCGGCTAACAACGAGCGGAAGCTACGGACGGCGTCTTCCGATCGCTCAGCTGGTCGCACGCCGGCACGCTCCCATACTTCGATCCGCGATGATCGGCGCAGGTCGACGTCGATCAGCCACGATTGGTTGCGGACGGTAAATAGCGGAGGCGGCTGCGGACGGCCGCGCCGGTGGCGAGGTCGACGGCACGCCCGTTGGCGACAAGGTAGCGATCCAGCAGCAGCATGATGCACGTCAGTGCAAGCGCGAGTCCTGATCCGACGGCACGTTTCACGGCGGAATCGGCGCCGCGTCACGCAGAGGCGCGGCATTTTCTTCGTATAGAATCAAGCTTCGATGCTGCGATTTTTGACGTCCGGTGAATCACACGGACCTGGTCTCGTGACGATCGTCGAAGGCCTGCCGGCTGGACTGGTGGTCGACTTTGACGCGATCACGCTGGAACTGCGCCGGCGACAAGGCGGCTATGGCCGCGGGCGCCGCATGGTGATCGAGACCGATCGCGCGGAGATCCTGTCGGGCGTGCGCCGCGGCAAGACGACGGGCGCGCCAGTGACGTTGCTGGTGCGCAACAAGGACTGGGAGAACTGGCAGAACACCATGCATGCCGAAGCGCAGGCGCCCGCGGGATCAACGGGTGCCAACCGCGCGCCGGTGGTGCGTCCGAGGCCTGGTCACGCGGATCTGGCCGGCGCCATGAAATACGACCACGACGACATTCGCGATGTTCTCGAACGCGCGAGCGCGCGCGAGACCGCAGCTCGCGTCGCCGGCGGATCTCTGGCGCGCCAGTTATTGCAGGCGGTGGGCTGCGAGATCACCAGTCACATCACCGGCATCGGCCATGTCGTCGTGGCTGACACGGCTGTCGTCGCGTTCGATGCGGCTCGCGCGCTGGCACCCGACGCGCCGTTGCGCTGTGTCGACACCGAACTCGAACAGCAGATGATGGCGGCCATCGACGCGGCCAAGGAAGCCGGCGACACACTCGGCGGCTCCTTCGAGGTCATCGTCCGCAACCTCCCCATCGGTCTGGGCAGCTACGTCCAATGGGACCGGAAACTCGACGGACGTCTGGCGCAGGCCGTGATGTCGATCCAGGCGATCAAGGCGGTGTCGATTGGTGACGGCGTCGAGGGCGCTCGGCGCCCCGGATCGCGCGTCCATGACGAGATCGTGGCGGATCACAGTGCTGCCCCGGGCACGCCGGTGATTGTCAGGCCGACGAACCGCGCGGGCGGCCTCGAGGGTGGCGTCACCAATGGTGAAGAGCTGCGCGTCACCGGTTTCATGAAACCGATCTCGACGCTCATGAAGCCGTTGCGCTCGGTGGACCTGACGACGCTCGAAGAGGCGCCCGCCGCCATCGAACGCAGCGACACCTGCGCGGTGCCGGCTGCGGCCGTGGTTGCCGAGGCCATGGTGGCCATGGTGCTGGCCGACGCGCTCGTCGAGCGATTTGGTGGTGACTCGATGCTCGACCTCCGCGAGCGCGTCGCGGCAACCGGCACGAAGATCCGCGGGCGGGTCTCGAAGCGATCCGCGGCGGTCCAGGCCTGATCCGTGCTTCGTCCGATCCTGCGCCTCGGGGATTCGATCCTGGGCGAGACCGCTCGTCCGGTCGGCGCCATTACGCCTGAAATCGAAACGCTGATCGACGACATGATCGCGACGATGTACGCCGCGCCGGGCATCGGCCTGGCTGCGCCCCAGGTTGGCTGCCCGCTTCGCATCTTCGTGATCGATCTGTCGCTCGGGAAAGATCCCTCGGCGCTGTACACCATGATCAATCCCGAATTCGTGGAGCGCGACGGCATGCAACTCGAGGAGGAAGGCTGCCTGAGCGTTCCCGGGTTCACGTCGACCGTGGCGCGCCCGAAGCGAGCCGTCGTCAAAGGACTGGATCGGCACGGCGAGGAATACGCCATCGAGGGCACCGGGCTCCTAGCGCGGGCGTTGCAGCACGAGATGGATCATCTGAACGGTTGCCTGTTTGTCGATCGGCTGCGCGGCATCGCGCGCGATCTGATCGTGCGCAAGATCAACAAGCTGTCGAAGGCCGGCAAGTGGTGAAACGCTGATGGCGCTGCGCGTGGTCTACTTCGGCACTCCCGGGTTTGCGGTCACGACGCTCGAGCGCGTGATCAATTCGCGGCATACCGTGGTGGGTGTCGTAACGCAGCCTGATCGCCCCCGCGGGCGCGGACAGCAGGTCACAGCTGGCCCGGTCAAGGCGATGGCACTGGCACAGGGCCTGCCGGTCTTCCAACCCGAGAAGCTCTCGCGCGAGCTGTTCGAGTCGACGCTAGCCGGACTGCAGGCCGACATCGGCGTGGTTGCCGCCTACGGCAAGATCCTGCCCGATTGGCTGCTGGCGACGCCTCGACTCGGGTTGTTCAACGTGCACGCGTCGATCCTGCCGAAGTATCGCGGGGCGTCGCCGATCCATCGCGCAGTAATGTCGGGCGATGCGGAGACCGGCGTCACGATCATGCGCGTGGTGAAGGCGCTCGATGCCGGTGCCATGATCGCGGTTGCGCGCGTGCCGATTGGCGAGGACGACACCACGACGACCGTGGAGTCCGTGCTCGCGATCCGCGGTGCCGAGCTGCTCGTCGAAACGCTCGATGCGATCGAGGCAGGAACCGCCGTCGAGACGCCCCAGGATGAGTCGCAGGTCACCTACGCCCCGAAGATTGCCAAGACCGAAGGCATCGTGGACTGGGCGCAGCCGGCAGACCGCATTCATAACCAGGTGCGCGGCCTCTGGCCGTGGCCCCACGCGTGCAGCTACCTCAATGGCGTGCGGCATATCCTGCATCGGTCGCGCCATTCCTCCCGAGGCACGTCGGCCGCGGCGCCAGGAACGATCGTGCTGGCATCCGCCCTCGAGGGGCTGCACGTGGCCTGCGGCCAGGGCACGGCCATTGAACTGCTCGACATCCAGCTTGAAGGCAAGCGCGTGATGAGCGCGCGCGACGCGATGGCGGGGAAAACGCTGTCGACGGGCGCGCGTTTCGCCGCCGAATGATCGCCCCAGCTCGCCGCGCGGCCATCGATGCGCTGATGCAGGTCGAAACTGGCGGCCTCGACCTCGGCGCGGCGGTGGCCAAGACACGCGCCACGCTCGATGAAGCGCGCGACGGCGCCCTGCTGCTCGAACTGGTGGCCGGTACGTTGCGGATGCGCGCGGCGCTCGACTACCAGTTGGCCGGACGGGTGAATCGGCCCTTGCCGCGCCTCGACACGGTCGTACTCAACATTCTCCGCCTCAGCGCCTTCCAGTTGATCTACCTCTCGCGGCTGCCCGCCTCGGCCATTATCAACGACGCGGTCGAGCTGACCAGGCGCTCCGGCAAGTCGAGCGCCGCGGGGCTGACCAACGCCGTCCTCAGAGCGTTGTCACGCGACGCCACGCAGCTGACCTGGCCGACCCGTGATGATCTTCCCGGGTACCTCTCGGTTGTGTATTCGCACCCGCGTTGGTTGGTCGAACGCTGGCTGATTCGGCACGGTGCAGGTGATACCGAGGCCTGGCTGCAGTTCAATAACCAGCCTGCCCCGCTGAGCCTGGCGGTCAATCGTCGTGTTCTCACGCGGGAGGCGCTGGCCGAAGAGCTCGCGGCCGACGGCGTGCAGACCAGGCCTGCCAGTCGCGCCAAGTACGGCCTCGAAGTGGTTGATGGCCGCGCGCTATCGACGCGGGCCTTCCGCGAAGGCCGCTTTGTTGTGCAGGATGAAGCCTCGCAATTGATCGGCGAACTGGCCTCGCCGCCAGCCGGGGCCACCGTGCTCGATCTCTGCGCGTCGCCCGGGGGAAAGACGCTGGCACTGAGCGCGGCGGCCGGGAACGCGGGCGTGGTCATCGCCACCGACGTGCGCCCGCATCGGGTTCGCCTGCTGGCCAAGACGCTTGAGCGCTGCCGGGTCGAGAACACGCGGGTGGTACAGGTTGCGGCCAACGGTCCGCTGCCGTTCAGGCCCGGCGAGTTTGACCACGTCCTGATTGATGCGCCGTGCTCTGGTCTAGGCACGGTGCGGCGCGACCCCGACATCCGGTGGCGGCGATCACCGGACGATCTGATCAGCTTTGCGGCCACCCAGCGAGCGCTGCTGGACCGTGCCGGCGACCTGCTGAAGTCCGGCGGCACCCTGATCTATTCCACCTGCTCGAGTGAGCCGGAGGAGAACCAGGACGTCGTTTCGGGGTTCCTCAGCGCCCATCCCGACTTCCTGCTCGACAGGACACACCAGACACTGCCCCATCGGGACCAGCTCGAGGCCTTCTTCGGCGCGGTGCTGAAACGCACCTAGAACGACCGTCGAACGTTCTTCGAACGCCCGTTGTACAATTGTTCGATTGTCGACTGCCCTTCGCACACGGGTCTGGAGCTTCGGCAAGATCCTGGTGATCGCCGGCGCTCTTGCGGCGACCTTCTTCGTATTCGCCGGTATCGCCATGCGCGTGGCGGTCCGTGCCCGCCAGGTGACGGTCCCCGATCTGGTCGGTAAGTCCATTGCCGACGCTACGGCCCTCACCTCAGGCCTGGATTTGCAGCTCAGGGTCGACGAGACCCGCCGTCCGGACGCCAAGGTTCCAGCGGGCTTCGTCCTCGGTCAGGATCCGGCGGGAGGGGCCGCGGCGCGGCGGCAGCGCTGCTTTCGCGTCTGGATCAGCGCCGGCGCGCCCATCGCGCGTGCGCCGAACCTCCTCGGCGAGACTCAGCGGTCGGCCGAAATTCGGGTCGCTCAAGAAGGATTGATGATCGGGACCGTGACGGAGGTGCGTTCGGCGCTCTACCCGCCCGGCGTCGTGGTGGCGCAGGACCCGCCGCCAGCGACGCAGACGGCTGAAGTCCGGCTGCTGGTCAACCGCGGCGAAGATCGTGCGACCTATGTCATGCCGGATCTGATTGGCCTCAACGGTGAGCGTGCGGCGGACGTCATGCGCATTCGTGGATTTCGCGTATCGGTGACGTCTCAGACGGCGGCCTCCAGTATTCCCGCGGGTGTGGTCGTGCGCCAGACACCGAACGGTGGCTATCAGGTTCATCCTGGCGACGCGATCGCACTCGAGGTCAGCCGATGACCATTCGACTCGCCCCCTCCATTCTTGCGGCAGATTTCGCCAACCTTGGCGCCGAGATCGCGGCGGCCACCAGGGGCGGTGCCGACCAGGTGCACGTGGACGTCATGGACGGCCACTTCGTGCCGAACATCACCATTGGTGTACCGGTGGTCAAGTCGCTTCGGAAGGCGACGTCGCTGCCGCTCGACGTGCACCTGATGATCACCGATCCCGATCGCTACATCGAACCGTTCATCGATGCGGGCGCGAACATGGTGTCGGTGCACGTGGAGGTGCTGCCCCACCTCCATCGCACGATCTCCCAGATCAAGAAGCTTGGTGCCAAGGCGGGCGCGGTCCTGAATCCATCGACGGCCGTCTCGACGATCGAGAATGTCGCGGCGGATCTGGACTTTGTGCTCGTCATGTCGGTGAATCCCGGCTTCGGTGGCCAGGTGTTCATTCCCCAGAGCCTGAAGAAGATTCAGGCGATCCGGGCGTTGCTCGATGCGTGCGGCAATCCGGCGCCAATCGAGGTCGATGGCGGGATCGACCTCACCACCGTCGAGAGCGTGGTGAAAGCCGGCGCGGAGTGGCTGGTGGCCGGCAACGCGATCTTCGGCAGCGCGAATGCCGAGCAGGCGGCGCGCGCGATCAAGGACAAGGCACAGGCGGCCGCGACCAGATGAGCGCCCCGACGGCTCGCCAGACTGCGTCACTCGTTCGTGTGCGATACGCCGAGACGGACAAGATGGGCGTGGTCTATCACTCGAACTACTTCGTGTGGTTTGA
Organism: Acidimicrobiia bacterium; assembly: GCA_038144855.1. Taxonomy (GTDB): domain Bacteria; phylum Acidobacteriota; class Vicinamibacteria; order Vicinamibacterales; family UBA2999; genus 12-FULL-67-14b. The sequence continues at coordinate 30,439 of JAYQOO010000033.1, forward strand.
GATTGGCCGCACCGACTGGTTGCGCGAAACCGGCTGGACCTATCGCGACATGGAAGCCGACGGGATTCAACTGCCGGTGATCGAGGCGCACTGCGCCTATCGCCTTGGCGCCCGTTATGACGATGATGTGGAGATCAGGACCGTCGCGAAGAAGCTCTCGCCCGTCCGGATCCAATTTGACTACGACGCCATCCGGCGCGCCGACGGCGCCCTGCTGGCATCCGGATATACCGTGCACGCCACCATCGATCGCGATGGACGGCCGATGCGGATGCCGGACCGCGTGAGGGATTTGTTCGCATGAAGGCACTGGTCACCGGCGGCGCAGGATTCATCGGTTCGCACTTGAGCGAGTTATTGCTCTCGCGCGGCGCAACAGTGCGCGCGATTGATGCGTTTACGGATTTCTACCCGCGCCCGTTGAAGGAGCGCAACCTCGAAGCGCTGCGCGGCCGCGCGGGGTACGAGTTTATCGAGGACGATCTCCGCGCCGTCGACATGAATCGGCTGCTTGACGGCGTGACGCACGTCTTTCATCTCGCCGCGCAGGCGGGCGTGCGCCGGAGCTGGGGGTCGGAGTTCAGCGTCTACACGGGGTTGAACGTGGATTCGACGCAGTGCCTGCTCGAGGCGTGCGCCAGGCGTCCGATCGAGCGGCTGGTGTACGCCTCCAGCTCGTCGGTCTATGGAGACGACGTTGAGATCCCGATGAGGGAGACGGCGCTGCCACAGCCGGTGTCACCGTACGGGGTGACGAAACTGGCGGCCGAGCAGCTCTGCTACCTCTATCACGTCAATTTCGGCGTGCCCACCGTCTCGCTGCGCTATTTCACGGTCTACGGCCCCCGCCAGCGGCCCGACATGGGTTTCAACCGCTTCTTCGCGGCGATCCTGAAGGGACAGCCGCTGATCCAGTACGGCGACGGCCTGCAGACCCGTGACTTTACGTTCGTGGCGGATGCGGCCCGCGCAACCGCGGATGCCGCCGTCCGCGGCGTGCCCGGGCGCGTCTACAATATTGGTGGAGGCGCCCGCGTCTCCTTGAAAGAGGTCTTCGCACTGCTGGCCCGCGTCTCGGGCCGCGAGGTGAAGATCGATCAGCAGGGCCCGCAAAAGGGCGATATGCGCGACACGTATGCCGATACCTCGCGCGCGAAGGCCGACCTTGGCTTTGCGCCGACGGTCACCCTCGAAGAGGGGCTTGGCCAGATGTGGCGCTGGATGGAAGCGACGTCGAAATGATGGTGGATTTCAGAGCGATCGGGTTTCGGATGGCGGCCGTGGTGCTGGCCCTGGCAACGGTGGCGGCCTGCGCCCAGCGACAGGCCGCGCTGCCGCCTGGTTCAGCGGATGCCGACAAGTTCCTGTTCGACCGCGGCAACGAACGCTTCAAGGAACGTAAGTGGATGGAGGCGCGCGAGTATTTCCGCAACCTCGTCGACAACTATCCGCAGAGCCCGTTTCGCCCCGACGCCAAGCTCGCGCTCGGCGACAGCTACATTGGTAACGGCGGCACCGAAAACTATCTGCTCGCCGCCAACGAGTTCCGCGAGTTCCTGACCTTCTATCCGACGCATGCCCGAGCCGACTACGCGCAGCTGCAGCTCGCGCGTTCGTACACCGAGCAGATGCTCGCGCCGGAGCGGGACCAGGCCGCCACCAAGGATGCCATC